>NZ_JQFJ01000002.1:1500000-1785000 GCF_000763945.1 Sphingopyxis sp. MWB1 | reverse complement strand
CCTTGGCATACAGAGGCGATGAAGGACGTGGCACGCTGCGATAAGCGTTGGGGAGCTGTGAGCAAGCTTTGATCCAACGATTTCCGAATGGGGAAACCCACCCTCACCATTTAATTTTGAACCTGAGCAATCAGGTTCAAAGGTTAAATGGGAAGGGTATCACCGAAGTGAATACATAGCTTTGGTGAAGCGAACCCGGGGAACTGAAACATCTCAGTACCTGGAGGAAAGGACATCAACAGAGACTCCGTTAGTAGTGGCGAGCGAACGCGGACCAGGCCAATGCCTTCAATTCAAGTAGCAGAACACTCTGGAAAGTGTGACCATAGCGGGTGACAGTCCCGTATGCGAAACTGATGTTGAAGGATTTGAGTAGGGCGGGACACGTGAAATCCTGTCTGAACGTAGGGGGACCACCCTCTAAGCCTAAGTACTCCTGTATGACCGATAGTGAACTAGTACCGTGAGGGAAAGGTGAAAAGCACCCCGATGAGGGGAGTGAAAAAGTACCTGAAACCGAACGCCTACAAGCAGTAGGAGGCCCCTTGAGGGCTGACTGCGTACCTCTTGCATAATGGGTCAGTGACTTAGTGTAACAAGCAAGCTTAAGCCGTTAGGTGTAGGCGCAGCGAAAGCGAGTCTGAATAGGGCGACTGAGTTTGTTGCATTAGACCCGAAACCCGGTGATCTAGGCATGACCAGGTTGAAGGTGCGGTAACACGCACTGGAGGACCGAACCGTTCAATGTTGAAAAATTGTCGGATGAGTTGTGTTTAGGGGTGAAAGGCCAATCAAACCGGGAAATAGCTGGTTCTCCGCGAAATCTATTGAGGTAGAGCGTCGGATGAATACCTTGGGGGGTAGAGCACTGGATGGATGCGGGGGTCGCGAGATCTACCAATTCTAACCAAACTCCGAATACCCAAGAGTAATATCCGGCAGACAGACGGCGGGTGCTAAGGTCCGTCGTCAAAAGGGAAACAGCCCTGACCTACAGCTAAGGTCCCCAAGTCATCACTAAGTGGGAAAGCATGTGGGAATCCCAAAACAACCAGGAGGTTGGCTTAGAAGCAGCCATCCTTTAAAGAAAGCGTAACAGCTCACTGGTCTAAATAAGGGTTCCTGCGGCGAAAATGTAACGGGGCTCAAGTGATGCACCGAAGCTTAGGGTGTGTAGTTTACTACACGCGGTAGCGGAGCGTTCCGTAGGCTGATGAAGCGATCTGGTAATGGGTCGTGGAGGTATCGGAAGTGCGAATGCTGACATGAGTAGCGATAAAGAGGGTGAGATGCCCTCTCGCCGAAATCCCAAGGGTTCCTGCTTAAAGCTAATCTGAGCAGGGTAAGCCGGCCCCTAAGACGAGCCCGAAGGGGGTAGTCGATGGGAACCACGTTAATATTCGTGGGCCTGGAGGTGTGTGACGGATCTCGTAAATTGTCTGACCTTATTGGATTGGTCAGGCTTTGAAGAGGTTCCAGGAAATAGCCCCTCCATTATAGACCGTACCCTAAACCGACACAGGTGGGATGGTAGAGTATACCAAGGCGCTTGAGAGAAGTCTCCTGAAGGAACTCGGCAAATTGCCTCCGTACCTTCGGAAGAAGGAGGCCCCGTTATTGCGCAAGCAGTAGCGGGGGGCACAGGCCAGGGGGTAGCGACTGTTTAGCAAAAACACAGGGCTCTGCTAAGTCGGCTTCAAGACGACGTATAGGGCCTGACGCCTGCCCGGTGCCTGAAGGTTAAGTGGAGGAGTGCAAGCTCCGAAATGAAGCCCAGGTAAACGGCGGCCGTAACTATAACGGTCCTAAGGTAGCGAAATTCCTTGTCGGGTAAGTTCCGACCTGCACGAATGGCGTAACGACTTCCCCACTGTCTCCAGGAGATGCTCAGCGAAATTGAATTCTCCGTGAAGATGCGGAGTACCCGCGGTTAGACGGAAAGACCCCGTGCACCTTTACTGCAGCTTCAGAGTGGCATTAGGAAAGAACTGTGTAGCATAGGTGGGAGGCTTTGAAGCGTTGGCGCCAGCTGACGTGGAGCCATAGGTGAAATACCACCCTGTTGTTTTCTGATGTCTAACCTCGAACCGTTATCCGGTTCAGGGACCCTCTGTGGCGGGTAGTTTGACTGGGGCGGTCGCCTCCTAAAGAGTAACGGAGGCGCGCGATGGTAGGCTCAGGACGGTTGGAAACCGTCTGCGAGAGTGCAATGGCATAAGCCTGCCTGACTGCGAGACTGACGAGTCGAGCAGAGACGAAAGTCGGTCATAGTGATCCGGTGGTCCCGAGTGGAAGGGCCATCGCTCAACGGATAAAAGGTACGCCGGGGATAACAGGCTGATGATTCCCAAGAGCTCATATCGACGGAATCGTTTGGCACCTCGATGTCGGCTCATCACATCCTGGGGCTGGAGCAGGTCCCAAGGGTTTGGCTGTTCGCCAATTAAAGTGGTACGTGAGCTGGGTTCAGAACGTCGTGAGACAGTTTGGTCCCTATCTGCCGTGGGCGTCGAAATTTGAGAGGAGTTGACCCTAGTACGAGAGGACCGGGTTGAACATACCTCTGGTGTACCTGTCGTGGCGCCAGCCGCGCAGCAGGGTAGCTATGTATGGACGGGATAACCGCTGAAAGCATCTAAGCGGGAAGCCTCCCTCAAGATAAGATTTCATAGAGCCGTGGAAGACCACCACGTTGATAGATCGGATGTAGAAGCGCGGTAACGTGTGGAGCTAACCGATACTAATTGCTCTATTCGCACTTAAGAGTCCCGCCATCAACGACAGTCCTGATTGGATTGTCCGCGAAGGACGGATGATTATTCAGACCATTATTGCACGGACATCGATTGAACCCTTTTTGACCTACGCCGGCTTCATTGCTTGGTGACCATGGCGTCAGTGACCCACCCGATCCCATCTCGAACTCGGCCGTGAAACCTGACAGCGCCGATGGTACTGTGGCTTAAGCCCCGGAAGAGTAGGACGTCGCCAGGCATTGCAGCCGGCGTAAGGTCGAAGAGAAGCCCATTTACAATGTTACAAAGGGCGACAGAGATGTCGCCCTTTTGTCGTTTATGGCGCGCCTTTGGAGCACGCCGCACATGGTTGACGCGGGATGGAGCAGTCCGGTAGCTCGTCAGGCTCATAACCTGAAGGTCGTTGGTTCAAATCCAACTCCCGCAACCAAAATCACCCGCTAGGCCCAAGGCTTAGCGGGTTTTTTGTTTTGCGCGCTGCCCTGCTTTTCCGAGATGCAGGAAATGGCGGTGTGTTTTGTCCCTCAGCCGCGTTCTGCCCCCGCCGCATCGCCCTCCACATGCCGCGTCGGCATGAGCAAGGTGAAGCAAGTCTGTCGTTCGTCGGAGGTGACCGTCAGGCTCCCCGTATGCATGCGGGCGATCTCGGAGGCAATGAACAGGCCAAGCCCCAGTCCCT
Source organism: Sphingopyxis sp. MWB1 (assembly GCF_000763945.1). Classification (NCBI taxonomy): domain Bacteria; kingdom Pseudomonadati; phylum Pseudomonadota; class Alphaproteobacteria; order Sphingomonadales; family Sphingopyxidaceae; genus Sphingopyxis; species Sphingopyxis sp. MWB1. Next base: position 1,781,565 of record NZ_JQFJ01000002.1, on the reverse strand, counting down.
TGCGCCGTCCCGGGCGCACCTCGCCGCGGCAAAAGGGATGGAACAGCCTTTCCATCGCGGCCGGGGGGATGGGGATCCCGCCATTGGCGACGCTGAGGCGTAGCTGCCCCCTCTCGCTCATCGCTTCGACCGTGATCGGCTGCTCGCCGCTGCCATGGGTCAGGGCATTGCCCAGCAGATTGGACAGCAATTGTCCCATCCGCTCGGGGTCGCAATCGACTGCCTCGGTCAGCGCATAGCGCGCGTCGATCCGCTGGTCGGGGTGGGCGATGCGCAGCTCATCGACGATCTGTGCCAGCGTCGCTTCCAGCGGCACCTGGCGCTCGATATCAACGGGCAGGCCGCCTCCCAGACGGCTGCGTGTCAGGTCGAGCACATCGTCGATCAGCGCATTCATCCGCTCGGTGCTTTGCAGCATCAGCGCGACAATCTCGGGCGTAGCGGCTTCGGCGCCCTTTCTTTCGATACGGTTCAGTGCGCCCTGAATCCCGGCCAGCGGATTGCGCAGGTCATGGCCCAGCACGGCGACAAATTGTTCGCGCAATTCGGATGCCGCGCGCTCCAGCTCCAGCCCCCGTTCAGCGGCGGCGCGCGCCTCGACCAGTTCGCGCTCATAACGGCGGCGCTCGGTCGCGCGAAAGATTGTCAGCCGGGTGAACAACAGCGCGCCTGCGTCATCGCGCCGCTCGACGGCATTGGCCAGCACGGGCATGCGCGCGCCATCGGCGGTGGCCATGTCGAGCGCGACTTCGTCGAAAAACCCCTGCATGCGGAGCAGCGGCGCAAAATGCGTTTCGTAAAAAATCGCGCCGGGAATATTGAGCAGGTCGTGAAGCCGCTTTCCGAGCAAAGCCTCGCGGGAAAATCCGATCCAGCGCGTCAATGTCGCATTGGATTTGACGATATGTCCATCGGGGCCCAGCGAAATATAACCACAGGGCGCATTTTCATATAAATCCGCCAGATCCTCCGCCACCGCGTGTCTGTCCTGGCCGGCTGTCTCAGACAAAGGAACGAATGGCCGCTATCACCGCATCGGGCGCGCTCAAATTGGGGCAATGGCCAGTGGCGTCGAGCAGGATCATCTCGCTTTGCGGCAGGTTGCGATGGACATACTCGCCCACTTTCTCATCGGCGATAATATCCTCCCTGCACTGGAGCACCAGCGCGCGCGCCGGCACCAGCGGCAGGTCGGCGCGATTGTCCGATAAAAAGGTCACGCGCGCGAAATGCTTGGCGATTGCGGGATCGGTGCGGCAGAAACTGTTCGTCAGTTCCTCGCCCAATTCGGCGCGGTCGGGATTGCCCATGATTTGCGGCGCCATGGCCGCCGACCAGCCCAGATAATTATCGTCCAGAAAATCGAGCAATTCTTCGATCTGCGCGACCGAGAAACCGCCATGATAATCGCCATCGTTGATATAACGCGGCGAAGGGCCGACCATGACGATGCTTTCAAAAATTTCGGGCGCGCGGATCGCGGCGAGCGCGCCAATCATCGCGCTGACCGAATGGCCGACGAACACGCCTTTCTCTACCCCCAATTCACGCGCGATGGCGACCACATCATCGGCATAACCGTCCAACCGGTCATATTTGTCGCGGTCATAGGCGCGAAGGTCGGACCCGCCCGCGCCGACATGGTCGAACAGGATTGTGCGAAAATCGGCTTCAAAGGCGGGCGCAACAAAGCGCCACATATTCTGGTCGCACCCGAAACCATGGGCGAACATCATCGCGCGCGGACCGCTCCCCTTTTCCTTCACATTGTTGCGCTGGATAATCGACACGCGGGGCTTCTCCTTCGTGAAGCGGTTGGGTGTTTTCGTGCGGACCGGAACGAAGCTCATCGTCTATGGCCGGGGTAAATCAGGCGATTTGTGAATATGGGAAGCGGCGCGGCTTGTCATGACCTAAATGAGCAGCGCGTTTCCGCACCGCCCGGATCCAGCCATGGCTGACCTTTGGCGCGATTTCTTTCCATTCTTGTCGCCATGCTGGATCAATTCTTTGGCTCCCTCTTCAATATTTGCATGAATAAATGTCCGCTTTGCGCCAATGATACGTCTAGGGGAGGAAGGGGATTTGGGACGATATGGCGACCCTCACCGACATTTTGGCAAAAGCGCGGCGGGTCGTGATGCGGCGGGGCGTGTCGGATGACGACGCTGACGAGCTGGTACACGACGCTTTTCTGAAGCTGGAACGCTATGAACGTGCCCATGATGTGCAATCGCGTGAGGCGCTGTTGATCAAGGCGGCGGTCAATCTGTCGATCGACCGTGCGCGGCGCCAGCGCCGATCTCCCATCGCCGAATATGACAATCTTTTCGATATTCCCGACAATCTTCCCGACCCGGCGCAGATTGTCGAGGAACGGATGCGCCTCGCCCGCGCGGCGGAGGGGCTCGAACGGCTGCCCGAACGCAGCCGCCGCATTCTCCTTAAACGGCGGCTCGACAATATGGCCTTTGCCGACATCGCCCGGTCCGAAGGCATGTCGGTCGCGGCGGTGGAAAAACAGGTGGCGCGCGCGACGCTGCAACTTGTCAAATGGATGGAGCAATGGTGATGGCCCATGGCCGGTCCGACGAAATAGCGGCAGAGGCGGCAGCCTGGCTCGCGCGTCTCGAATCGCAGGGTCGCACTCCCGCGACCGAGGCGGGGCTGCGCGCGTGGCTGGGTGCCGATGCCGATCATCGCCGCATTTTTGAGCGCGTGGTCGATAGCTGGGCGATCATTCCCGGCGCCGCGGCGCTGCTGGGTCAGCCCGCCGCGGCGAATGACGATGCGCCGGCGGGGCCCGGTCGGCGGCTGCGTGGGCGCGCTCTGGGGCTAGCGGCCTCGCTCCTCCTCGCCACCTTTCTGATCGGCGGCTGGTATCTCCAGCGTCCGCTCGCCTATGCCACTGCCATTGGCGAGCAAAAGGTCGCGACGCTCGCCGATGGCAGCCGCGTCGCGCTGAACGCTGATACACGGCTCAGCATTCACTATGACGACCAGGGGCGCAGCGTCGAACTCGACGAGGGCGAGGCAATGTTCGAGGTGGTGCGCGATCCCGATCTGCCCTTCCGCGTCGTGGCGGGCAGCCGCGTCGTAACCGCGCTTGGCACCAGCTTCATCGTGCGGCGACGCGGCGACATGGTGGTGGTGACGCTTTTGTCGGGCAAGGTGCGGGTGGACAAGCGCAACATGCCCGATCCGCGCGCGCCCGCAGTGGCGACGATTTTGGCGCCGGGCGAGCGGCTGACCGCGGCCCCCGGCGCTCCCGAACTGATTACGCAAACCTCGCTGGAGGCCGCGACGGCGTGGCGGCGCGGGCAGGTGGTGTTCGACGACAGCTCGCTTTCGGCGGCGGTCGCGGAGTTCAACCGCTATGGCGGCACCCCCATTGACCTTGCCGATCCGCGCCTGGGAAGCCTCAGCATCTCGGGGGTGTTCGCCACCAACGACCCCGCCGAATTCGCCTCGGCCGTTGCCGCGCTCCACGACCTGCGCGTCGAACGCCGCACCGATGAACTGCGCCTGATACGCTGATCCGCAAGACCGCGCTGCCGCCCCATTCAGGCTAATCCTGCACCCCCGGCGAAAGCCGGGGGCGTGACCCGTTCCTCCCTCGGAATGGCCCAAGGGTGATGGGGGAGAAAATCCCGTCTCTGCGTCCTCTCCGCCTCTGCGCGAATTTCATATTCGCTTCGTGGCGCGATCAAGGGCGGGGATAAGGTTGCGCGGCGCAGAGAGCGCGGAGAAAGAGGATAAGGATTCGCGCGGAGACGCGTAGACGCGGAGAAGTGCTCCGGGCCGCCCGGCCCCTTGAATGTTCCGCGCTCGCGTTCACAGCGGTGGCGGCAGAAGAAGGCCTGCCTTCCGGCCAGCCCCTTCTCCGCGTCTCCGCGCGAACCTGATAAATGGGAGAGCCCGTCACAGGCTTCACCCTCGTCATTGCGAGCCCGGCAAAGCCGGGAGAAGCAATCTCCCGCCATCGCCGCGCCCCTCCCCAGCGGAGATAAACGACGTCTCCGACCCGGCCAGCCCCACCCGCTGGCTCAAAACAGCAAAGTTTCTCGTGACAAATCTGAAACTTGGTTTCGCATTTGCGCTTTCATGCGATTTTTATGACCCCGCCATGTCGGATTTATGCGTCCTGCACGTCTGCTTTATGGGCGTGACCCTGATCAGCAGGGCCGCCAAAGGGGGATATGATGATTTCAAAAGCTTCGCTGGGGGCCTGTGGGGCCATTATCGCTATCGTCGCAAGCGTCGGGGCCGAGGCGCGCGAGCAGGTTGAATATGATTTCGACCTGCCCAAACAGGCGCTCGCTCGTTCGCTGCGCGCCATTGCCTCGCAAACCGACCGCAATGTGATCTTCGTGCCGTCGGTGGTGCAGGGCAAGACCGCGCCCGCGCTGCGCGGCCGCTTTTCGCCCGCCGCGGCCTATCGCCATTTGCTGCGCGACACGCGGCTTATCCTGCGCGAAACCGGCGGGGGGTCGTTCGTCGTGGCGCAGCCCGGCGCGGCGGCACCCGCAGCGGCGGTGGAAGCCGCGCAGCCGCTGGAGAGCGAAACCGCCGACACGGTCGAAATCATCGTCACCGGCTCGCAGATCAAGGGGGCAAAGGTCGATGACGTCCTGCCCGTCACCGTGCTGACCGAGCGCGAGGTGGAAGCAACGGGCGCGATCACCGGCGACGAATTGTTCCGCTCGATCCCGCAGATCGGCGCGACCCAGTTCAACGATCAGAATACGGTGGGCAGCGCCAATGCCGCGCGCGGCGACGTCGCCTCGATCAATCTGCGCGACCTTGGCACCGGCAACACGCTGCTGCTCATCAATGGCCGCCGCATGGTGCTCAACCCCGGCTATCAGACCGAATTGCTCGTTCCCGTCGTGTCGCCCAACACCAACACCATTCCGCCGAGCGCGGTGCGCCGGGTTGAGGTGCTGCGCGACGGCGCTTCGCCCGTCTATGGCGCCGATGCGGTGGCGGGGGTGATCGACACCCAGCTTCGCGGGCGGCTCAAGGGCGGCTTCGTCAATATGCGGCTCGATCTCGCCAATGAAACCAGCCAATATGAATATGATATCAGCGGCGGTTTCGGCGTCGACTTCAACGGCGGGCGCACCAATCTCACCGTCTATGGCAATTATTTCCACGGCAATCGCGTGCCCGCGAGCGAACAGGATTTTTCGGCCAGCGACGATTTGCGCCCCTTTTTCGTCGGCACCCCTTTCGAAGGTGATACCCAGCTTAACAATCGCAGCTCGGGCGCGCCCTGGGGCCGCTTTCAGGCGAGCAGCCGTATAACCCGCGTCGGCGACGATGATTTTCACATCCAGCCGTGCAGCGTGCTGGCATCGGGCGACACCAGCTATCTGCCGCTGCAGAACGGGCTGTGCGCCGATAATGGCAGCAGCTCGATCGACACCGCGATCCGCTATGACAGCGCACCCGCGTCGGACCTGTTTTCGAACCGCGACCGCTATAATCTCTTCGCGCTGTTCAGCCATGAATTTGCCAGCGGCCTCGAACTTTATGCGGAGGGCAGCTATTATTATTCAAAGCTCAACCGCAATATCGAACAGGCGCAGATTTTGGGCGGCGTCCCCATCGGGGTGACGACGACAGCCTATTATAATCCCTTTGGTGCGCCCGATCCGTCGAACCCCAATCGCATCACCCCGCGCCCCGCGGGCATTCCCGCGACCGGCGCGACGATCCAGATCATCGGCTATCGCGCGATCGACGCCGGCCCGCGCGAGGTTCAGGTGACGGGCGACAGCATGCGCTTCCTCACCGGCCTGCGCGGCGAGATCGGCAGCTGGGATTTCGACACCGCGGTGCTTTATACCGAAGCGAACACCACCGACCGCGCGACGCGCATTTCGAATACCCTGTTCCAGGATGCGATCAACCGCACCGACGCCAGCGCCTATAATCCCTTTAACGGCGGCAGCTTCACCGATCCCAATACGGTCGATGGCACCCCCAGCAACCAGGCGACGATCGACAGCTTCATCGTCCCCGTCTACCGCATCGGCAAGACGACGCTGGCGCTCGCCGATTTCAAAATCTCGCGCAACGATCTGTTCAAGCTTCCGGGCGGCGATTTCGGCGTCGCGCTGGGGGTGGAGGCGCGGCGCGAAACCTTCATCGACAATCGCGACGACCGGCTCGACGGCACGATCACCTTCACCAATGCGGTGACCGGCGTGGTCGAACAAAGCGACGTGCTGGGCACCAGCCCCAGCCCCGACACCAGCGGCAATCGCGAAGTTTTCTCGGCCTTTGCCGAAACCTTCGTGCCTTTGGTCAGCGAGGATATGAACATCCCGCTCGTCGAAAAGCTCGACCTTCAGCTTGCGGGGCGCTTTGAACATTTCACCGATGTCGGCAGCACGGTCGTCCCGCGCGTCGCCGCCGCCTGGACGCCCTTTGGCGGCCTCCTCTTCCGCGGCGCCTGGTCGCTCGGCTTTCGCGCCCCCAATCTGGTGCAGGTCAATGATGTCGGGACGACGCGCAACAATTCGCGCGACGATTATGTCCGCTGCCAGGCCGAATTTGAAAAGGGGCTGATCCCCAATATCGGCGCCTGCGGCAACCGCAGCACGACCAGCCTTCGCAGCGGCACCGACAAGCTGAAGCCAGAGGATACGACCAGCCTCAATTTCGGCGTCGTCCTCTCGCCCGCCTTCATCCCGCGCCTGACGCTCACCGCCGATTATTGGCGGATCAAGCAGACCGGCCTCGTCGGCACCTTTGGCGACCAGAATCAGATCGCGCTCGATCTGCTGATGCGCAAACAGGGCAGCTTCAACCCCAATGTCGTGCGCGACGATCCCGATGCCGACACGCTGGCGCTGTTTGCGGGCACTTCGCTCGCGGGCAGCCCGGCGGGCAATATCAGCGTCGTCCACGACCCCTATCTCAATCTCGATAGCCGCACGTCAAAAGGCTATGACTTCGGCGCCTATTACGACCTGCCCGATACCGGCATCGGCGACTTCCGCTTCCGTTTCAACGCCGCGCGCCTCAAAAGCTTTTTCCAGGTTCCCGGCGAAGGCGGACGGATGCTGCTCGACGCGATCGAGGCGGGCGAGCTGCCCAATGAAGTCAGCGTCGACGGCATTGGCGAGCTGATGGAGCAGGATGGCCGCCCCAAATGGCGCTTCTCCACCTCGGCGGGGTGGAGCGCGGGCAATTGGGACGTCAACTGGTTCGGCAAATATATCGGCAGCTTCAACGATATCAGCGTGACGCAGGACCAGACGGGCGAGTTCCTCCGCGTCAAAAGCTGGTTCACGATGAACGCCTCGGTCGCTTACACGGTGACGAACAACACCGCGCTCAATGGCCTGCGGATGCGTTTCGGGATCAATAATATCCAGAACAAGCGCCCGCCCATCGCTGACGAAAGCTATGGCTATTATGGCGCCGAACATAATGGTAAGCGCCGCACCTTCTATTTCGAAATGCGAAAGAAATTCTAAGGGGTTGATGATGCGGAACGGGCGCGGGGCAGCGGCAGGCAACGGGGCAGGGCAGGGTGCCCGCCGCCTCCTTGCGGGGGCGATTGCCCTTGGACTCCTCTCCCTCGCGCCCGTCGCCGCGACCGAGACCAAAGCCCCGGCGGCCACCCCCGCGCCGACCATCTGCGCGACCCCGCTCGCGCGCCTCGACGCCAATTTCCCCGCCGCCGCCGCGGGGCAATGCGCCACGCATGGGGAGCGAAGCTTCACGCTCACCCTCTCGCCCGAAGATGCGCCGCCGATCAATTGCAGCCCCTGGTATGGTTTTCGCCTCACCCCCATGGCGGGCAAGCGCCAGCGGATCGAGATTGCGCTCGATTACACCGCCTGCGGCCACCGCTATTGGCCCAAGACCAGCCCGGACGGCGTCACCTGGACCCCGCTTCCCGAAAAACAGGTGACCCTGTTCGAGGAAGATGGCCGCCGCCGCGCGCGCTTCCATGTCGCGCTGGGCGATGCGCCGCTGTTCGTGGCGGGGCAGGAGATTATCGCCCCCGCCACCTATGACGCCTGGCTCGCCGACAAGGCGCGTCATCCGCACGCGCAGCGCAGCCTGCTCGGCCGCTCGGCAGAGGGCCGCGATATCGAGCTTCTGACCATCGCCGGTCCCGGCGCGGGCGGTGAACAGGTGCTCCTGCTGGGGCGCCAGCATCCGCCCGAAATCACCGGCGCGCTCGCCATGTTCCATTTCGTCGATGCCATCCTCTCCGACGATCCGGTGGCAAAGGCCTATCGCGCGCGCTTCACCACGCTCGTCGTGCCGATGCTCAACCCCGATGGGGTGGCGCGCGGCTATTGGCGCCACGCCACCGGCGGGCTCGATCTCAACCGCGACTGGGGCCCCTTTACCCAGCCCGAAACCCGGCTGGTCCAGCGCCTCGCCGCCGACATCGACGCCGATCCGGCGCGAAAGCTGCGCCTGCTCCTCGACTTTCATTCGACGCGCAAGGATGTGATCTACACGCTCACCGACGATCAGGCGACCGATCCGCCGAACGTCACCGCCGCCTGGATCGACCGTTATCAACAGCGTATGCCGGGTTACACGGTCGAACGTGACGCCAGCCATAATGCCGGCCTGCCGACCTCCAAAAGCTGGGGCTACGAAACCTATCGCATCCCCACCGCCACTTTTGAGCTCGGCGACGAAACTCCCCGCCCCCTCATTGCCCGCATCGGCCGCCAGGCCGCGCTCGCCATGATGGAAGCCATGCTCGCCACCCCGCGCCCGTAAGGGGGCGGGGGAGCGCAATAATCCCCGATCACCCGGACCCGATCCGGGGCGCCACCGCGGACGAAGCTGCCATCGTCACCCCAGGCTTGCCCCGGCGTCACCCCACCCAGCTCCGGGGTAGCCCCCAGCCTCGTCACCCCGGACTTGATCCGGGGTCCAGCACTCCCATCGGGAAAAGCCATTCGCCATCCGATGACAGGGCCGAAGGCGCCTCGCCAACCGCCGCGCCCCAATGAGTTTCGCACAAAGCCACAAAGCCACAAAGAGCAAGAGCTAAGCCGACAGGCTTCTTCTCCTGCCAAACGGCGCGATTTATCGACGGTCACAGCAGAAAGCCGCTTCGCGGTCGTTGCAGCATCTTTGTGGCTTTGTGGCTTTGTGGCTTTGTGCGAAAAAACAGCCACTCTGGTGCGCTACACATAGCGCTTTCCTACCTTGTCCCGCCGTGCCAGCGTCGCAATCTGCTCTTTGACCATGTCCATCCCGCTCCCTTGGCGTCCTGCCCGCGCCGCCGGCCAGAACGCTGCCTGCATCGCAATGCGCACAAGGCTGAACTTTACTGAACTTTGGCGAACAGCGGCGCGGTCGCGGCGCCCCTGCGATCCCTGCTGACAGCGCCGCAAACCCCTGCTAACGGCGGCTGATGACGACTCCCCTTTCGCATATCCGCAACTTTTCGATCATCGCGCACATCGACCATGGCAAGTCGACGCTGGCCGACCGGCTGATCCAGTTCACCGGCGGGCTGACCGAGCGCGAGATGTCGGCGCAGGTCCTGGACAATATGGATATTGAAAAGGAACGCGGCATCACGATCAAGGCGCAGACCGTGCGCCTCAGCTACACCGCCCATAATGGCGAAACCTATCAGCTCAACCTGATGGACACGCCGGGCCATGTCGACTTCGCCTATGAAGTGTCGCGCAGCCTCGCCGCGTGCGAAGGCGCGCTGCTCGTCGTCGACGCGGCGCAGGGGGTGGAGGCGCAGACGCTCGCCAATGTCTATCAGTCGATCGAGCATGACCATGAAATCGTGCCGGTAATCAACAAGATCGACCTGCCCGCCGCCGATGTCGACAAGGTGAAGGCAGAGATAGAGGATATCATCGGCCTGCCCGCCGATGACGCCGTGCTCGCCAGCGCCAAATCGGGGATCGGGATTGAGGAAATTCTCGAAGCCATCGTCGCGCGCATCCCGCCGCCCAAGGGCGATGCCAATGCCCCGCTCGTCGCGATGCTCGTTGACAGCTGGTACGACCCCTATCTCGGCGTCGTCATCCTCGTCCGCGTGATCGACGGGACGCTGAAAAAGGGTCAGCAGATCAAGTTCATGCAGGCGGGTACCACCCACCTCATCGACCGGGTCGGCTGTTTCAAGCCCAAGCGCACCGACCTCACCGAAATCGGCCCCGGCGAGATTGGTTTCATCACCGCGCAGATCAAGGATGTCGCGCAGGCGCGCGTCGGCGACACCGTCACCGACGCCAAAAAGCCCGCCGCTGCCGCCCTTCCGGGGTTCAAGGAGGCGCAGCCGGTCGTTTTCTGCGGCCTCTTCCCCACCGACGCCAATGATTTTGAAAAGCTGCGCGAAAGCATTCAGAAACTGCGGCTCAACGATGCGTCGTTCAGCTTTGAAATGGAAAGCTCGGCCGCGCTCGGTTTCGGCTTTCGCTGCGGCTTTCTGGGGCTGTTGCACCTCGAAATCATCCAGGAGCGGCTCAGCCGCGAATATGATCTCGACCTCATCACCACCGCGCCCTCGGTGGTGTACAAGCTCAAGCTTGGCCATACCAAGAATGAAGCGGCGAAAGAGATTGAGCTGCACAACCCCGCCGACATGCCCGACCCCAATCGCATCGACGAGATTGAGGAGCCGTGGATCGAGGCGGTGATTTATGTGCCCGACGAATATCTGGGGCCGATCCTCAAACTCTGTCAGGACCGGCGCGGGGTGCAGAAAAATCTCACCTATGTCGGCGGTCGCGCGCAGATCACCTATGAACTGCCGCTCAACGAAGTGGTGTTCGACTTTTACGACCGGCTCAAGAGCATTTCGCGCGGCTATGCCTCGTTCGACTATCACCAGATCGGCCACCGCGCGGGCGATCTCGTCAAAATGAGCATTTTGGTGAATAACGAGCCCGTCGATGCGCTGTCGATGATCGTCCATCGCGGCACCGCCGAAAGCCGGGGGCGCGGCATGTGCGAGCGGCTAAAGGATCTTATCCCCCGCCACATGTTCAAAATCCCGATCCAGGCGGCGATCGGCGGCAAGGTCATCGCCCGCGAAACCATCGCTGCGCTGCGCAAGGACGTCACCGCCAAATGCTATGGCGGCGACGCCAGCCGCAAGAAAAAGCTTCTGGAAAAACAGAAGGAAGGCAAAAAGCGGATGCGTGAATATGGCAATGTGAACATCCCGCAGGAAGCCTTCATCGCCGCGCTCCGCATGGGCGACGACAGCTAGGATTCGGCTGCATTTCAGGGCGGTGAAAGCCGTTCAGCTACGGTTCGGAAAAGAAGGAGGAAGAAACGGCGCTCAACGATAAAGTGGGATAATCATAATGACAAAATATACCCTCCTTCCGCTGTTTCTTCTCGCGCTTGGTGGCTGTTCGGCGATCCGGCCGGCCACCATGCAAATGCCCTCCGACCTTGCTCAGACGGCATCGGCCACGCCGATCACCGGCATCGGTGGCGGGCGCCATGGACGCTTTGCCGTCGGCGATTATCACGGCGGCTTTGAACGCTCCGAAGAAAGGCTCGCTTTCTTCGACATGTTCGGGGCCAACACGGGGCACGTCGACTTCAGCATCGAAGGCCCCGAAATCAGCGATGTCATCGACACAAGCTGCCGGATGCGCGAACGCGAAATCGACCTTGGTATCATGGAATTCAAACCCGCCCGCATGGCGCTGCGCTGCGAATTTCTCGCCGATGGCCGCCCTTTCCCGGCCCGCCTTGAATTACAGGAAGTCAGCAAGGGGCTCGGAGGCGCATTGGGGCGGCGCGAACGCCGCGGCGAAATTGCCTTGGGCGGCGAGGTCGTCCGCATGCGTTCGGTCCACCGCGTCGAAGGCTCGCCGCTCGCGGTGGCGGCCCCCATCGGCTATATTTTCGAACAGCGCGGCCGGCCGGTCGGCGCGGTCGAACTCAATGGTCAGGCGCGCCTTTTCCTTGCGCCCGGCACCGACCCCGGCCTGGCGCGCACCGTCACCATCGCTGCGGCGGCGCTGGCCATTTTCTGGGATCCCGCAAACAGCGCGCTCGATCCCGACTGATTTTGTTTCTCCGCCGCTGTCCCCCGTGTCAAAAAGGGGGGCGGCGGCGCGCGAAAGAGCGCGTTGAAACAGGGGCTTGCCAGCCTGGCATCGCCGCGTTATTTCGCTGACATTCCAATGCAGGATAGAGGAGGGCGTTCATGACAGTCGATTTCGCATCGCGCGCCCTCGGTGCTGGCTTCGCGGCCGGGCGTTTCCGCCACTAGGTCCTGAAGCCTCCCTGATCCGGCGCTTGCGCCCGAATCACCCCTGATATTGCATTTGGAGACGGCGCTTGCTGTGCGCCGGATAAACATATGACTTCACCAATCGACGATGCGCGCGGCGGTGCGATCCGCCGCGTTCTGTCCTTCACTTTCGACCATTGGGCGGGGCAGCGCGCGCGCGCGCTGCTCATCGCTTTCTTCATCACGGCTGCGACGGTGACCGAAATTTTCGTGCCGCTGCTCGCGGGACGGCTGATCGACGCGCTGGCGGCGGGCGGACGTCATGATGCGCTGATGCTCTTTGCGGGCATGGCGGCGCTTGGCTTTGCGATGCTTTTCTTGCGTCACATCGCCTGGGCGGCGGTCGTTCCCTTTACCCTGCGGATGATGCGCGACGTGCCTCACGACGCCTTCCACCGCGTTCAGCGCTTTTCGACCGACTGGCACGCGAACAGCTTTTCCGGCTCGGTGGTGCGCAAGATCACGCGCGGCATGTGGGCGTTCGACACACTCAACGATGTGCTGCTTTTGCAACTGCTCCCCTCGATCGTCGTGCTCCTTGGCACCATGTTCCTGCTCGGCTGGCACTGGCCGGTACTGGGTGCGGTCATGGGGGTTGGGACGGGGCTTTATGTCATACTGACTCTGCTGCTGGCCACGCGCTGGGCCTCGCCCGCCGCCACCTTATCCAACGCCTGGGACACACGGATCGGCGGGCTGTTGTCCGATGCCATCGGCGCCAATGCGGTGGTCAAGGCATTTGGCGCAGAGGACCGGGAAGAAGCCCGCGCCCACGCCATGCTCGCCAAATGGGCAAAGCGCACCCACCGCACTTGGATGCGCTACACCTGGTCGGGCAGCGCGCAAATCGCCATGCTCTGGGTGATGCGCAGCGCGATCACCGGGGTCGGCCTGTGGCTCTGGTGGCGGGGCAGCGCGACGCCGGGCGATGTTACCTATGTCCTCGCAAGCTATTTCGTCGTCCACGGCTATCTGGTCGATATCGGCTTTCACATCCATCATCTCCAGCGTTCGGTGAACGAAATGGAGGAGCTGGTCGATCTGCATGCCCAGCCGCTGGGCGTGGAGGATCGCGCCGATGCCGTGCCCATCCGCATTGCCGCCGGTGAAGTGCGCCTCGACGCCGTGACCTTTCACTACAGCGGACAGGATCGCCCGCTGTACGACCGGCTCAGCCTCACGATCCCCGGCGGCCAGCGCGTCGGGCTGGTCGGCCATTCGGGGTCGGGCAAGACCAGCTTCGTCAAGCTGGTCCAGCGGCTTTACGATGTCAGCGGCGGCCAGTTGTTGATCGACGGACAGGATATCGCTGGCGCAACCCAGCAATCTCTGCGACGCCAGATCGCGATCGTGCAACAGGAACCGATATTATTTCATCGCAGCCTGGCCGATAATATCGCCTATGCCCGTCCCGACGCGACCCGTGCCGAAGTGGAGGCGGCGGCGCGGCTCGCCAACGCGCATGATTTCATCGAACGCCTGCCGCGTGGCTATGCGACGCTGGTGGGCGAACGCGGGGTAAAGCTTTCAGGCGGGGAGCGGCAGCGGGTGGCGCTCGCGCGCGCCTTTCTTGCCGATGCACCGATCCTGATCCTCGATGAAGCAACCTCCAGCCTCGATTCCGAAAGCGAAGCGCTGATTCAGCAGGCGATGGAGCGGCTGATGAAGGGGCGCACCGCCATCGTCATCGCCCACCGCCTGTCCACCGTCCGCACACTTGACCGCATATTGGTCTTCGACCGCGGACAGGTGGTCGAAGATGGGACGCATGAGGCGTTGCTGGCGTTGCCGACGGGGCGTTATCGCCGTTTGTTCGACCGGCAATCGGGCGAATTTATCGACGAGTCGCCGGTAGAAGGCGAACAGGCGACGGGCGCGATTGCCCCGGCGGTCGAGGCGGGATAGCGTGGACCGAGCCGTCACCATGGGGAGGGATATGGCGACCAGCGCGCGCCCGTTCGATAATATCCGCATTCACAGCCGCCTGAATGACGGCACCGCAGTGCTGCTTCGGACGATCGGGCCGGATGATGAAGCCCTGCTGCGCGATGCCATCGCCAAATTGTCCGATGAGTCGCGCTATCTGCGCTTTTTCTCCCCCGCGCCGGTGATCCCCGACGCGGTGGTCGAACGGCTGGCAGCAGCCGACGGTGAGCATCATATCGCTTGGGGGGCCTTGTGCAGTGAGTGCGAGGGCCAGCCTGCGATTGGCGCCGTGCGGGCCGTGCGACACGGCAGCCGGGACGGCAAGCCGGCGGGACCCGTGGGCGAATATTCGGTCGCGGTGGTCGATGCCTTTCATGGGCAGGGGCTCGCGCGCATCATGACGGCGGCGCTGCTGGTCGATTGTCTCCGCGCGGGGCTGACCCGCCTTGATGTGCATATTTTGTCAGAAAACCGTGCTGCTGCGGCGCTGATCCGCAACATGGGCGGCCACCGGAAGGATGAATCGCAAGGTGTCGCCGATTATGTGCTCGATGTCGCGGCGGGGCTGGAACGGCTGCGCCGGGATGAGGGCGCGCCGGGGGTGCAGGATGTGCTGCGCCAGCTGGGCTATTGTTGACCGCGATCGCTGGCAACCGGGCAGCAGAGCAACCCGGCAACAAAAAGGGCGCCGAGCCATTGGCGCGGCGCCCTTTCTCACGGGGAGGGATTATCAGTTGGTCTGGGTATCGCCCACGCCACTTTCGGACGGTGCGATTTCGCCATTGTCGTCAATGGCATTGGCCTTTTCTTCGCCCATTTCCTCAACCCGGTCGGCTTTTTCTTCCATTGCTTCCTGTGCCGGGCCATCGGGCATGGCGTCGGCACGCTCGTCAATGGCTTCGGCCTGGGCTTCGGCCTGATCTTCGACCCGATCGGCTTCGGGGCTTTGGCAAGCGCCGAGGGCGAGGGCGGAGGTCGCCGCGAGTGTGATAAACATCTTGCGCATTTAACAGTCTCCCTTGCTACAGCCTGCCCAACGCGGGGCCGCCCGATTCGGTTGCAAGAGAATCGCACCCTTGTCTGATTCAACGCTATTTCCTGTCGCCTGAACGAAAAAAGGGCGCCCAAAAGGCGCCCTCCTTTTCGCATCCTCTCAAAGCTCGATTTTAAAAGCGTTGCTGGCGCTCATACAGGTCGCGATAATGCTGGATGCGCGTTACGCGCAGACCCGGCATGCCGCTACGTTCGATCGAGCGCTGCCAGCTGGCAAATTCTTCCAGCGTCAGCCCATAGCGTTCGCACGCCTCGTCCACCGTCAAAAGGCCGCCATTTACTGCCGCGACGACTTCGGCTTTGCGGCGCACGACCCAGCGCGTCGTGTTGGCGGGGGGGAGTGTGTCCAGCGTCAAGGGTTCGCCGAGCGGGCCAATAACCTGAGCGGGCCGGATTTTCTGGTTCTCGATCATGCTCAATCCATATTCTCAAACATAAGGGGGCGTCGGGGGGACCGACGGGGAATCTTCTAGGCCTAAGGAGTTCAATATCGGCTGAAACCCTCTGGTAAATGCCGCATTAACATTTTCCTTTGCGGTGACGTCAGCAATGCTGAGTGGAAGGAAGCTGGCGGGGCGAGCTTTCCCCTCGGGACCGGCGTCCAGAAACAGGCGGCATCGCGCGACCAGCATGTCCCGGCGGCGCAAGCATTCGGCGCGCTCGCGAAGCAGGCGCGACGTGGGCGCGGCGCGTTGCCGCGCACCCGATACGGCCATCAGTATGTCGAACCCCGGCTGCGAAACAGCAGTCGCATGGGTCGGGCCTGGCCTTTCGGATGGATTGATCTTCATGGCGGCCGGTCTAGGCCCAACGAGCTAAGGTCCCGTAAATGGGCATTTCATCGCTTGTTAGCGAAGCTTAATTCGCGTCAATATTTTGACAGGGAGCGCGGAAATGCTGGCATTTTAGGCTATGCGTCCCTAGATGACGGCCATCATGAAAAATGACATTATCCCTGCGGCTGGGCTTGCCCAGGCCGATTTTCAGCTGGCCAAACCGCTGAAAGACCGGCGAATCGTCGTCGCCATGTCGGGCGGAGTCGATTCGAGCGTCGTCGCCGCGCTCGCCGCGCGTTCGGGGGCAGAGGTGATCGGGGTCACGCTCCAACTTTATGATCATGGCGCCAAGGCGCGGCGGGTCGGCGCCTGCTGTGCGGGGCAGGATATCCGCGACGCACGGGCGGTTGCTGACCGGCTGGGCTTCGCCCACTATGTCCATGATCATGAAAGCCGCTTTCGCGATACGGTGATCGACCAGTTCGCCGATGAATATATGGCGGGCCGCACCCCCATTCCCTGTGTTCGCTGCAATATGGGGGTAAAATTCACGGACCTGTTCCAGCTGGCCAAGGATTTGGGCGCCGACTGTCTGGCCACCGGTCATTATGTGCGTCGTATCATGGGACCGGAAGGCGCTGAACTCCACCGCGCGGTCGATCCTGCGCGCGACCAAAGCTATTTTCTGTTCGCCACGACCCAGGAACAGCTCAATTTCCTCCGCTTCCCCCTCGGCGGCATCGAAAAGAGCGTCGTGCGCGAAATTGCGCGCGATCTGGGGCTCGGCGTCGCCGGAAAGCCCGACAGCCAGGACATTTGCTTTGTGCCAGATGGCGATTATGCCTCCTTGGTGCGCAAGCTGCGCCCCGACGCCGATGACCAGGGTGAGATCGTCCATATCGACGGCACATTGCTTGGCGTGCACAAGGGGTTGATCCATTATACGGTCGGCCAGCGGCGCGGCATCGACATCGGCGGTCAGGCCGAACCGCTCTATGTGGTGCGCCTCGAAGCTGACAAAAAACAGGTTGTGGTCGGCCCCCGGCGGGCGCTGGCGGTATCGGGCGCACAGCTTGGCGAAACCAATTGGCTGGCCCATGTCGAAGGGCGGACGGTGCTGGCAAAAGTGCGCAGCATGGCGCGACCCGTGCCAGCCCGGATCGAAGGCGACCGGCTGATTTTTGCTTCGCCTGAATATGGCGTCGCTCCCGGACAGGCGGCGGTGCTTTATGATGCTGCAGACGAAAGCCGGGTGCTGGGAGGTGGCTGGATCGAACAAAGCTTTCCGACTGAAAACATAGAATGATTGACTTTTCCTCGCTTTGCCTCAGCTTGGAGGTGAAATGGGGAGAAGAACGATGATCCATTGGGTATTGCGCGGGGCCTTGCTGCTGTGGGCCGCCTTTTTCGCTATCGTCGGCATTCGGGGGATCATCGATCCTGCGAGTTTCAGCGACATGTTCGGTGTCGCGGTCGATGGACGGGCGGCCAATACGGTGCGCGCCGAGCTGTCGGCCTTCTTCCTCGTTGCGGCGGGCGGGGCCGCGCTGGGGGCACTGATTCCTCGCTGGGGCCATGCGCTCCTTGTCCCCGCCGCTCTTTATGCGGTGGCGCTGGTCGGCCGGTTGATCGGGATGATCAGCGGTGATTTCGTCGATGAAGCCATTGTTCAGGCGATGATCGTCGAAGCGTTGAGCGTGATGCTGCTTGTGGCGGCGTGGCATATTCTGGTGCGCTCGGCGGCCCCTGCCGATACGGATGCAAACGCTGGGGCGGGGCCGGAAAGCGTTCATTAATCCTTTCTTGCGGCTTTTCGGTTAAACCCTCCCGCTGCCGCCTCGTTCGCGGCGGATGGAGGGGCCTTATGGAACCGACCGAGGATAAAGCCGCAGCAGCCGGACGTCGGCGCGAAGATCGCCGCCAAGCGCAGGACCCGGATTATACCGGCCCCGAACGCCGCTCCGGTGAGGATCGCCGTTCCGGGGGCGATCGCCGCAGCGTCCCGCGCGCTTGATCGCGCACTGGCGCCCACCGCTCCTCTGGCCTAGGATGATCGCCACTGCGGCCCCCTGTGCCGCGCTGGCAGGAACCCTCGCGCATGACCCCGGCACCGCCCCGCATATCGGTCGATATCGTCTCCGACGTCATGTGCCCCTGGTGCATTATCGGCTGGCTGAAGTTCGAAAAAGTTATGGCGCATTTTGCGGGGCGGCTCGCTTTTCGTGTCCAATGGCATCCCTTCGAACTTAATCCCGACATGCCGCCCGAGGGGGAGGATGCGGCGCAGCATGTCATCCGTAAATATGGGATCAGCGCCGAACAAAGCCGTGCGAACACTGGGCATCTCGCGCGCATCGCCGCCAATCTTGGTTTCACCTTCAATCGCGGCCCTGATTTTCGGATGCGTAACAGCTTCGATGCCCATCGGCTGCTCAGCTGGGCAGGCACGCTCGAGGATACCGATCAAGCGACGGCAACCGGGGTGCAGACAGCTTTGAAACTCGCACTGTTCCGTGCCCATTTTACCGACAATCGCAATGTCGCCGACCCTGCCATATTGGTCGATATCGCCGCCTCGGTGGGGCTCGATGGCGAGCGTGCCGCCGCTATTCTGGCGGGTGACGAATTTGCCGCCATGGTGCGCGATGAAGAGGCGTTCTGGATCGACCGCAATATTACCGGCGTGCCCGCCTTCATCCTCGACGGGCGTTTGCTCATCCCCGGCGCGCAGGATGCCGAAGCGTTCATTCGCGTGATCGAGAAAAAGCTGCTCGTC
Source organism: Sphingopyxis sp. MWB1 (assembly GCF_000763945.1). Lineage (NCBI taxonomy): Bacteria > Pseudomonadati > Pseudomonadota > Alphaproteobacteria > Sphingomonadales > Sphingopyxidaceae > Sphingopyxis > Sphingopyxis sp. MWB1. The sequence goes on along the minus strand of NZ_JQFJ01000002.1, from coordinate 1,762,763 downwards.
TCCGCATAGAGGCAGGGGAGCGGAAAAAGGAGAGGGGGGAACAGCCGCCCCCGCGCGCGCGTTTCCGAGCAACACCGCCTCAAAAGGAGGCGGATCAGCGATGGAGACCGATGATGAACAAGAATGCGATGAAGCCGCAGGATGAACCGCGCAATCCTGATGCGCCCGAAGCCGTCAACCGCGAACAGCGCGACGACGCGGCGCAGGCGCAAAGCGTTGCCGAAGACGCCCGCACGGCCCGGCCCTTGACTGCGAGCGACAAGCCCGCAGCGCATGATGAAACGGATGATGTGCAGGATCTGGTCGATCATATGCACCAGATGGATCGGTCTGGCCACATTGACATGGACGCCTATCGCGGTGAACGCAGCGACGATGATGAAGAAGGCGAACTTGGCCCAACGGCGGTGGAAAACCCGGCCCCGCGCGGCGCTCCCTGAGGCGCGCCCTGATCAGTCGGCATTGATAAGTGAGGTCGGCCCGCTTGGACAGCCGCCCGGTCGCATCCAGTCGGGATCCGAACGCTCGCCCAATAAAAAGGCCCGCCTCTTTGGGCGGGCCTTCTTGCTTCATCCTGCGCCGGATTAGCGGGCGTCGGCCTCAACTTCTGCGTCCGCTTCGGCTTCGGCTTCAACAGCGCTCGGAACAGCCTTGCTGATCAGCGCACCCGTTTGATCGGTTGCATTGCGATAGAGCGAAGACAGCGGAACATTGTAAAGCTGACCGCCATCGACGATCACTGCCATATCGCCTTCGATGCTCTGAACCGTACCCAGGTTGGTGCCGTTCATATCGGTGATGGTCGCGCCTGCGCGCACATCCTCGCGTGCGGCAACGCTCAACTGGGCCGCATCAACGGTCTTGTTGAGCTGATGATCGGCATGATCGACGACATCGCCGACGGGTTCGGTCACCTGGTTTACTGTGTCGCCGACAATGGCGCCCGGCTGCGCGCCAACATTTGCATTGGCCGCGCCGCCGACATTGATCTGGGCGGCAGCCGGCAGTGCTGCAAGCGCTGCACCCACTGCCATAAAGTTCATCACTTTTTTCATCGTCATTCTCCCTAACGAATAGGCCCTTGGGCCGTGCTGGGGAGAAACCGGCGCGCGCGCAAATTGTTGCGCGCCGCGCGGTGAATGGCGATCCGGATGCGACGAAATATCGTGCCGGTTGCCAGCGGGACGGGTTTAATGCAGCTGCTTTTTGCGCGCGTTGCCGACAAGCTGGTTCAAGGTGGCGATCCGGCGCCGCGCAGCGCTCCAGTCGCGTTCGGGATGCCGCTGGATCAAATTCAAAAGGGTGCGGATTTCCTTGCGGCGGTCGCCTTCGGTCACGGTCTGCATGGGCAGGTCTCCTTTCGCGGGGCGCAGCCTATCATGCACGCGCGAGTCGCGCCCAACACCGCTCGCCGCGATCAGGCCTCTTTCCGGCGTCCGAAATGGTCGCGCACCAAAGTCTCGCCAATATGGGGCCAGCCCAGAAATATGGCGAGATAGGACAGAAGCGCGAGCGATATCACCCCCAGCCCCAGCGCGGGCGCCAATTGCCCGGCCCCGGCCCCCACGGCGGCGGTCAGCGACAGGGCCGTCAGCCGCCCATGCGCCTTCACATCATGGCTCTGCCGATGATCGGGGCTGCCAAAGATCGACAGCGCGACGCGCCCCACCGGCGGCGCGGCAAAGGCCAGCGCCATCCAATTCCAATGGTCAAAGCGGCTTTCGGGGTCGAACAGCCGCCCGACCAGCCCGCCCGGCGCATCGCCGAAAATGCCCAGCGCCGCCATGATCGCCAGCATCGCCAATATTTCGGCGATGTCGATCGTCGCTTCCCAGCGGCCATAGCGCGGGGTGCCGTCGGGATTATGATCATAAGCGACAATTGCGCCCTCGCCGAACTGCGCGCCGAAATAGAGCATCATCAATATCGCCGCCCAGACATGATAAATATCGGGAAAGGGCGTCGCCAGCGCACCGAACATGAAACTGCCCAGCAAGGCGGGATAGATCAGCCCATAGATATAGGTCGGCAGGCGCATGAAAGCGGCTTAGCGCGCCGATGCGCCGGGGGGAAGCCACCCCGCGTCCGGGGACGCGGGCGTTTATACGCTGTGCCGACGGGGCTTTTTATCGCTGTGCCTCGCGATGCTCCTGTTCGCGGCGGATGCGCGTTGCTTCCTCGGTCCGCCGTTTTTCGGCGCGCGAGCGGCGATTGTTGAGCATCGCCCAGCCGAGCACGATCAACAGCAGGATCGGCCCCAATATCGTCAGCAGGCTCCATTCCATCCTATTTCTCCTTTCGCCGATCAACGAGCGACGCGGCGAAAAGCTGCCTTCGCTTCTTACCCCTTGGTCCACCGCATGAGGGGGCACATGCGCTGGCATCATCGCCGCGCGCTGCTAAGGTGGGGGCGATGACTCTTCCGCACCGTTCCCCCGTCCTGATCGCGCGCCTGCGGTCCAAGCCGCTGATCGCCTGGCAACTCGCCTGCGCCGCCCTGCTCGCGGCGCTGGTCATCCGGCAGGCGCGGGGCAGCGGCTTCACCGAAATCGCCGCCAGCCTGCTGCTCGGCAATCTGGTCGCCACCGCCGCCATGGCCGCCGCGCTTTGGGGCCTTGTCCATTTTCACCGCATGTGGCGCCAGCGCCGCCGCTATATTTATCACGACGGCGCGCGTCTTTATCGCGGCCGGGACGCTTCGTGGCCGCTCGCCGCGATCCGCGACGCGGTGATCGAGCGCAGCGACCTTGGCATCGCCTCGCTCCGCCTTGTCATCGACGATGACAGCGAAGTCACCCGCGCGCTTGTCCCCCTCTATCTTCTGAACGACCCGCCCGAGGCGGTGCGCGGGGGCGTTATGTTTGCGGCATCCTCGGTCCGGGGGTTTCCCACCGGATCGGTGCTGAACTGACGGGGGCCGGTTTCGCCGCCAAAGTTCAGGAAAGTTCACCCTTGTGGCGTTCGCCTTTTGCACGGCGGCCCCGCCAAAGTTCAGTAAAGTTCAGCCCTGTGACAAGGGCGGCTCGTCGGGGGACAGGGCGGGTTCGCACGCCGCATCGCACGCTTCGCGGCGATACCAGGGCGGCAGCTCGCCATCGCACAGATCGGCCACCTCGAGCGCGACCGCCAGATCATCGGGCGCCATCAGCGCCTCTGGCGCGGCGGGCGGCGCGGGGTGGAGATGGGAAAGCGCCTCGGCCACCTTTGCCTTGCGCGGGCGGTGGAGGCGGCGACCGTCGAGATCGCGGAAATAGTCGGGACCATAAGCGCGCAGCAGGAACATCAGCAGCCGGTCGCTATGCCGCAGGCGGCGGCCGACGCGGCGCCCTTCGCGGTCGAACACCGGCTCCTCGCTGCCGACGAGCGCGCGTTCAAAGGCGGCGTCGATCAGCTTTTTCGACGCGGCTTCGATCGCCGCGGACCAGGCGCGGTCAAACGCTTCCGCCCCCGGCGAACGGCGCAGGCGATAGGCGGAGGATTCGGACATATCGACGCACTGCGCCGCGGTGGCGACCGATCCGGTATCGGCCAGCGCCTCGATAAAGGCGCGCTGCTTGTCGGGCGACCAGCCATCCTTGCGGCGCTTTTTGAGCACCGGCACCCAGTCATAGGCGGCGGGGTCATGGCCGTGCGCGTCGAGCGCGGTTTCGGGGGAAGGGGCGAGGGCCGCGTCCGGCGCGGGCATGGGGGTCATATCGCTCATGCACCCGTGTGGAGCACAGCCGCGCGATGTAGGACAGGGGGGGCGCGAAACAGGATTTTGGCGGGTGAGGTTGGCGATTTGGGTTTCGCACGAAGGCGCGAAGGCACGAAGGGCGGAGGACTCCCCCCTTCGTCACCCCGGACTTGAGCCGGGGTCCATGCGGCGTCGGCGGAATGGATGCCGGATCAAGTCCGGCATGACGAAGGAGGGAAGGGGCGGGGAACCGAAAGGGGGACTGGCCGGGGGGCGAAGGGGGAAGGGCGTCACCCGCTCAGCGGCGGCAGCCCCAATTCCTCGGCCAGGTCGGGGTTCGACGCGGCGATCAGGTCGATCTTCCACTGGCGCTGCCAGTTCTTGAGCCGCTTTTCGCGCGCGATGGCATGCTCCATCGCCCCGGCGAGTTCGAACCAGACGAGCCGCTTGACGCCATATCGCTTGGTAACGCCGTCGAAGCTGCCTTCGCGATGCTGGACGATCCGCTGGATCAGGTGCGAGGTGACGCCGGTGTAAAGCGTCCCCTTCCGCGCGCTCGCCATCATATAGGTGCATGGCTGAAAATCGCGGTGCATGTGGTGGAGGCTAGGGCGGCGATGGACCCCGGATCAAGGCGAACGAGTCACGGGCCTCGTTCGCGGGTGACGAAGATTGGTGCCAAAGCGGACACGTCTGCCCGCTCATCATGCCAAACCATCCCCCTCCATTCGTCATGCCGGACTTGATCCGGTATCTAGAAAATGAAGGCATATATTTTCAAAATGGAAAAGCCATATCTTTGTATCTTTGGCAAATTCTCTTGGCGGCTTTGTCTATTTCAGGAAACATTGTGCTTCCATCAATTCCGAGCTGATCTAGTCTATTTCTAATCTGTGACTTAGCCGATTTCGAAATCGTCATTTTTATCATCATATTTGTTTTTTCGAACGCGGGTCCGCGTTTTGGATCCAGTCCATATAGAATGAATTGACCCGATTGTGCGTGCATCCTCTGATTGGACCGTTTCGGGGTTACTGATACCGGACGAAATAAATCAACCCTATGAATTCTAGGGGAAAAATGCGGCTTCTCGGCCCTAATAAACTGAATAAGGCGATCAGTAGGTTGTAGCGCATTGAATTCACTGACGGTGCGAGCTTTCGTTGTTTCAAGTGTTAAGCGTTCATCTTCTTTAAGGTTCGCTAAATTCGCCATGCAGCTAACAACATCAGAATCATAAAATTTATGTCTTTCTGCCATTCCTATGAATATAATGACCGCTCCGTCTTTTTCCGCCGAATCATCCTGATCTACGGCAAAGTAAAGTGCGACCAAAGGATTCTTGGTTACATCCAATAATCTGGTGTAAAGGCCATAATGTTGCATTCTCACTAGGCGATCAAACATAGATTGATCGTTAGAGAAATCATTTGGGAAGAGGCTTACTAGTTCTCGGACGATCTCTGCTTCATATTTCGAAACATCAGGAATTTGGCGGAATATGCTTGGGATGACTTTCCAAGACTCGTCTGCATGTCCGCGGTAGAGGAGGCTTTTGTTGGGATAGCGTTCCACTGTCTCTTGGAAAAATTTCAGCGCGTCTTCGATGCTATGCGCGGTGAAGCTGGAATTGGGGTTTTGGCCAGTAATCATAGCGCCTTTATCCGCTAAACCGAAAACCCGCCTGCATTCCGCCGGTTCGAGTTCGCCGCCAGCACCTTCTTGCCCGCCGGGGTCAGCGCCCATTTGGCGCCTTGTTGCGCCACCAGTCCCAGTGCGGCGAGTTCGTCGCGGATGGGGTCAGTGGGGAGTTGGGGGCGGCGGTTGGCGAGGCCCTCCAGCGTTGCGCGTTGCGGCTGGCTGAGGATCAGGAGTTTGAGTTTTTTCTTGTCGGTCATGGGATAGCCCTGTCGCTTTCTGTCTGCGTCGCTTTGGGCCGGTCGCGACGTCGCTTGCCCTCCCCGCGGCGACTAGGGAGCAAGCTCCCAAGTCTTGCTGCCCCTCCCGCAGGCGGGAGGGGATTAAGTCGTTTTACTCGGCGGCGATGCCGGCTTGTTTGAACATGTCGTCGCCGTCGTCGCCTTCGGGGGCGGTTTCGTCGTTCGCCTTGGCTTTCTTGCGGCTATCGAAGCTGGTCCACACGCTGTTCCAGTCGCCGCGCGTTGCCGCCTTTGAATATTCGGTCGCGCGGGTTTCGAAGAAATTGGCGTGCTCGACGCCGTTGAGGAGCGGGGCGAGCCATGGCAGCGGGTGCTCGTCGATCATGTAGATCGGCTGGAAGCCGAGCTGCCCGAGGCGCCAGTCGGCGATGTAGCGGATGTAGCGCTTGATCTCCTTGGGCGTCATGCCGGGGACGGGGCCTTGTTCAAAGGCGAGGTCGATGAAGGCATCTTCGAGCCGCACCGTTTTCTGGCAGCAGTCGATGATATCTTCCTTCACCGCCTTGGTCAGGCAGCCGCGTTCCTTGGTAAAGGCGTGGAAGAGGCGCGTGATGCCTTCGCAGTGCAGGCTTTCGTCGCGCACCGACCAGCTGACGATCTGGCCCATGCCTTTCATCTTGTTGAAGCGCGGGAAGTTCATCAGCATCGCGAAGCTGGCGAAAAGCTGCAGCCCCTCGGTAAAGCCGCCGAACATGGCGAGGGTGCGCGCGATATCCTCGTCGCTGTCGACGCCGAAGGTGCCGAGATAATCGTGCTTGGCGCGCATCTCGTCATATTCGAGGAACATGCCATATTCGCTCTCGGGCATGCCGATCGTGTCGAGCAGGTGGCTGTAGGCGGCGATATGGACGGTTTCCATGTTGCTGAACGCGGTCAGCATCATCTTGACCTCGGTCGGCTTGAACACGCGGCCGTACTTGTCGTGATAGCAATCCTGCACCTCGACATCGGCCTGGGTGAAGAAGCGGAAGATCTGCGTGAGCAGATTGCGTTCATGGTCGCTGATCTTCTGCGCCCAGTCGCGGCAATCCTCGCCCAGCGGCACCTCCTCGGGCATCCAGTGGATCTGCTGCTGGCGCTTCCAGAAATCATAGGCCCAGGGATATTCGAAGGGCTTGTAGGTTTTGCGGGCTTCCAACAAAGGCATCGGCTTATCCTCGGGTCAAATCTTGGTCGTCATTCCGGCGAAAGCGGAATCGGTCGATGGGGTACGCTTCCCCGCATGGACCCCGGATCAAGTCCGGGGTGACGGGGAAGGGGAAGGGGTTCACTGGCAGGCCAGGCACTCGTCATAGTCGGTCGTCCCCGCCGCGAGTTCGAACTTGGCGGCTTCGGGGGTGTTGTCAGCCTCGACCCCGCCCGCGAAGCCGGCGCGCTGCACCGATTTCGAGCGGAGATAATAGAGCGATTTGATGCCAAGCTCCCACGCGCGGTAGTGGAGCATGAGCAGGTCCCATTTCTCGACATCCGCCGGGATGAAGAGGTTCAGCGACGCGGCCTGGTCGATATAGGGCGTGCGGTCGGCGGCGAGTTCGAGCAGCCAGCGCTGGTCGATCTCGAAGCTCGTCTTGAAGCAGTCCTTCTCGTCCTGCGTCAGGAAGTCGAGGTGCTGGACGCTGCCCCCCTTTTCGAGGATCGTGTTCCACACATTGTCGCTGTTCTTCGCCTTGTCGACGAGCAGCGCCTCGAGATGCGGGTTCTTGACCACAAAGCTGCCCGACAGCGTCTTGTGCGTGTAGATGTTCGCGGGGATCGGCTCGATGCACGCGCTGGTGCCGCCGCAGATGATGCTGATCGACGCGGTCGGCGCGATCGCCATCTTGCACGAAAAGCGCTCCATCACGCCCTGATCGGCGGCGTCGGGGCAGGGGCCGCGCTCTTTGGCGAGCAGCATCGACGCGGCGTCGACCTGGCTGCGGATATGCTTGAAGATGCGCAGGTTCGACGATTTCGCCATCGCGCCCTCGAACGGAAGGCCGCGCGCCTGGAGGAAGCTGTGGAAGCCCATCACGCCGAGGCCGACCGAGCGCTCGCGGCTCGCCGAATATTTGGCGCGCGCCATTTCGGGCGGGGCGCGGTCGATATAATCCTGAAGGACATTGTCGAGCATGCGCATCACATCTTCGATGAAGCGCTTGTCGCCGTTCCACTCGTCCCAGGTTTCGAGGTTGAGCGACGAGAGGCAGCAGACCGCGGTGCGGTCATTACCCAGATGGTCGCGGCCCGTCGGCAGCGTGATCTCGCTGCACAGGTTCGACGTCGTGACCTTGAGCCCCAGCTCGCGGTGATGCTTGGGCATCATCCGGTTCACCTGGTCGATGAAGATGATATAGGGCTCGCCCGTCGCAAGGCGCGTTTCGACCAGCTTCTGGAACAGGCTGCGCGCATCAACCGTGTTGCGGACGCTGCCGTCGCGCGGGCTGCGCAGGTCAAATTCGCGGCCGTCGCGCACCGCTTCCATAAATTCATCGGTGATCAGCACGCCATGGTGCAGGTTCAGCGCCTTGCGGTTGAAATCGCCCGAGGGTTTGCGAACCTCCAGAAACTCTTCAATCTCGGGGTGCGAGACGTCGAGATAGCAGGCCGCCGAGCCGCGGCGCAGCGAGCCCTGGCTGATTGCGAGGGTGAGCGAGTCCATCACGCGGACAAAGGGGATGATCCCGCTGGTCTTGCCATTGAGGCCGACCGGTTCGCCAATGCCGCGCACCGCGCCCCAATAGGTGCCGATGCCGCCGCCGCGGCTCGCCAGCCAGACATTTTCATTCCAGGTGTTGACGATGCCTTCGAGGCTGTCGTCGACCGAATTGAGATAGCAGGAGATGGGAAGGCCGCGTCCGGTGCCGCCGTTCGACAAGACGGGGGTCGCGGGCATGAACCACAGGCGCGAGATATAATCGTAAAGGCGCTGGGCGTGCTCGGCATCGTCGGCATAGGCGTCGGCGACGCGCGCGAACAAGTCCTGATAGGATTCGCCGGGGAGGAGATAGCGGTCCTGCAGGGTTTCCTTGCCAAAATCGGTCAGCAGCGCGTCGCGGCTGGCGTCGGTGACAATGGAAAAGCGCCGCGCGCGGATTTTCGGCTCGTCGCTCTGGTTCAGCTTGGCGGCCACGTCCCCTTCAGGGAGGGCGGAAGCTGCGGGCGCTTCATTTGGCGCTTCATTCTTCGTCAATTCCACCGCCGACACGTCGCTTGTCTCCACTCGATCCGTTTCCCGAAAGTCCATCTGACCGCCCCTGTTTTCCCAATACGCCGCCTGGCGCGATGTTCCACTCTTGTTCGACTCGGGACGAAGCCCCAGTCTATCACGTCTGCGGGTGGCATGGGGGCACTATTTGGACGCAACAGAGGGTGTCCCGCTATCCACATGGCGTGGACAGCGGAATTCCGCCATTTTGGGCCAAATACTAATTATTGGGTGCCCCCTTCGGCCGACCCACCACCTATAGTGCCACGTCGGCGCTGCGATGCAAGACGGTAAATGGGGCTTGACCGACTCGGCTCGTCGCCCGTTTGATTCGCTTCATCGTGCCTGCGACCCGGGGAAGCGCGGGAAAGCGGGCTTTCCCAATCAAAAGTGCGCCGCGAACGCGAGGCCTTTTCTTAAGAAAATATTTATCCCTGCCGAGGGCTTGACAGAAGGGCGACTTGAGGGGGCGCTTGAGCCCCTGCTTCGCTATTGACGCTATCGCCGGACAACGCCCGCCTCCAAAAGAAAAGGCCCCGGCAAATGCCGAGGCCCTATCCTGTTAAAATCTATACTCGATTAAGCGTGCGCGCCGCCGTTGCCGGTGCCGCCGCCGCCCATCCAACTCCAAAACCAACCCATAACAAACCTCCTGTAGGTACTGCTCGGATCGAACAGTTAACATGGTATTTACCATATTCCTCAAGGTTAATCGAGTCTTAACCATAACTATGGGCCTGATGGCGTTGTTCAGGCAGAGCGCGCTTTGCTGTTATTGTGCAGCGCCTTTGAAAGGTCGGCAAAATTCTGTGGTTTTCCAAGGTAATAGCCTTGGCCTACGTCGCAATTGAGCTGCCCCAGCAACTGCATCGTCGCTCGGTCCTCTATGCCCTCTGCCACGGCGACGGCGCCCAATCGATGGGCGAGGTCAATTGTGGACTTAACGATTTCAAAATTGCGGGACGAATCGCACATGGTGCCAACGAAACGTTTGTCGATCTTGATTTCGTCCGCCTCGATTTCGGTCAGATATTCAAGGTTCGACTGACCGGTGCCATAATCGTCGATCGACAGGCGTACGCCTGCGCGCCGCAATTGGCTCAGGGTCTGGCGCGCCTGACGACTATTTTCGATCTGCGCGGTTTCGGTGATTTCAATTGTCAGCATCTCCGGCGGAAGATGATGCGCGGTCAGCATCACCCGGATCGTGCTCACAAGGTCGGCATGGTCGAGCAAGGCGGCGGAGAGATTGACCGACATATGCGCGACTATGCCCTCGTCGCGTAATTGGGCGCTGGAGCGAATAGCCTGATCCATGACGAACAGTGTCAGGCGATAGATATCCTGGCTCTTCTCCGCTTGAACGATAAATTCATCGGGCGGAATGGGGCCGCGTGTTGGGTGGCTCCAGCGCGCCAGCGCTTCGATGCCGACCAGCGAACCGCTGTCGATATGATATTGCGGCTGATAAGCGACCCAGATATCGCCTCCGATCAGGGCATCTTCCAGTTCCGAATGGAAGCTCAGCTGCCAGCCGGCATCCTCCTGGCCACGGGGGGTATATTTCGTCCAAAGCGCACGGGTGCGTATCGCGTGCTCCGCAGCGACCAGGGCGGCGGCCAGCCGCTGGCCGTTGGACCCTTCAAATTCGTCATTGACCCCAAAGGCGATCGACACGTCGACGCGCAACTCTCCGATGGTCAGGGGAGCATTGAAGAGCGCGGCGAGACCCGCCAGCTGACTCTCAATCTGGCTATGCTGATAATAGGGGACCAGCCAGGCAAAACTGCCGTCGGGGTCATGGTGCAAGGCGGTGCCTTGTGATGCCAGTTGCAACCGGCGCGCAACCTGCTCGATCAATTGCTGGCTACCCTCACCGGGCAGAAAGGCGGTCAGATCGTCGAAATTGACGAGCTTGGCCGCGATGACAGTGTGGCTACCGAAAGCAGCCTGATTGCGTAGCGCCTCAAAATTGGGAAGGCCGGAAACCGGATTTTGCCGTTGCGCAGATTGTTTGCGCCGCTGCCTTGTTACATTCGCGGCGATGGCGGCGACAAGCACGAGGGCAGGGCCCACCACCGTAGTGACCAACTGGGCTGCGAGCCAAATTTTTCCGCCGATCACCAGCAGAATAGCCGCGCTGGCCGCCAGATAAAAGTGGCGACCCCTTTTATACCACAGCCCTACGGCGAGGGCGATGCCGGCCGCAGCGAGGCTCAACCACCAGCCGATATCGCTGGGAAGGCCACGCTTGAGCGTTTCCGCGCCGATCAGATGAATGAAAGCTCCCGGAATACGGTCATGCCCGGGCAGAAAATGTGTGTCCTGAAAGGTCGGCGCGGTCGCCGCAAAAATGACATCTTTGCCCGCAAGCTCTGCGGTCCCGGCTTTGCCAGTCAACAGGTCCAGCGCGCTGACGACGGGAATGGAATCGGTGCGATAGGAATAATCGAGGGCATAGGTTGTCGGCGTCTTGATGTAACGGCGCGCAATCTCCGCGGACATGCTCGGATAAATCTGCCCATTCATCTCCAGCGCGACCGGCAACCGCCAAACCTGCCAATATTCATATTCCCAACCGATCGGGACGCGCTGCGCTTTCGGGCCAAAAGCAACGGTGGGAAAACGTGTGAACTGCGTTGCACCTTGCCGCGTCGATTTTGCCTCCACCGCCAGTCCCACGCGTTCCCCCATCTCACGGACGGCACGGGTCAGCTTCGGGAAATCCGCATCTTTTTCGCGGCGGTCATAAATAAAGTCGATGAACAATCGGGCGGCCCCCGCCTTGTCGATCGCCTCAACAATTTTGGCGTGCTGCGTCATCGACACATCGCCATTTTCGAAATGCTCCAGCGTCTTTTCATCAAGAGCTACTACGGCAATGTCGCCGGATACGGGACGCCAGGCCAATCGGCCGATTGCCGCCTCAACCATGCGGTCGATCGGTTCGGAGGCGTCTGAAAGCCCGACGGCAAGTGCCAGCAGCAGCGACACCCCGATGGCGCGCCAACTGATGATCATATTGGGGCCAGATTTTGGCACGCACGTCTCCAGCAATTGCCGGATGTGCTTAGAATGCGATGGTTATCATTGCGTTAATTATGAATGAAATCTTTCGCGGCACGAAAGGCGGGGGGCGCCCCTTGTGTGCACAGCCGAGCGGCGCAAGGGCGACAGCAGCCCCCGCCGGCGCGGGGGCGGTGCCTTTTGTTGTGACCTGCGCGGACGGCGCTGACACGGGGCTCTTCCCGCTGCCGCCTCTCTGCCGCTTCAGCCGAGCGTGGGAAGCGGCGCCAGCGCCGCGTCGCCCGCGAGCGCCGAGGGGGCAAGGCCCGTTGCCGCGGGCACAATCTGCTGCAGGTAAAAGCGGGTCGAGGCGATTTTGGCTTCCAGAAACGCCGTGTCGCCGCTGTCTTCTGCCAGCCCGGCCTTGGCCGCATGGTGCTGGATCGCCATCAGCCAGCCGCAGGTCGCGGTGGCGAGCATGGTGAGATAGGGATAGCTGCCCGCCAGCCGGTCGGGGGCATTGGCGCCGGCCATCCAGTCGGTGACCGCGCGGCACGCCTCGGCCAGTTCGCGAAGCTCGGGAAAGTCGCCCGCGCCATGGGCAATATCGTCGATCAGCGCGCGGACCATGTCGCCGCCCGCCATGCCCAGCTTGCGCCCGACCAGATCGGCGGCCTGAATGCCATTGGTGCCTTCGTAAATCGGCGCGATGCGCGCGTCGCGATAATGTTGCGCGGCGCCGGTTTCCTCGATGAAGCCCATGCCGCCATGCACCTGCACGCCCAGGCTCGCGACTTCGCAGCCGATGTCGGTTGCATGTGCCTTGGCCAGCGGGATCAATATTTCGGCGCGCATCTTTGCGGCCTCATCGCCCAGCTTGCCGAAATCGGTCTGCGCGGCGGCATAATAGATGAGCGCGCGCGCAGCCTCGGTCTGCGCGCGCATCCGCCACAACATGCGCTTGACGTCGGGATGATGGTCGATCGTGACGGGGGTGCGGTCGGCGCTTCCCGCCAGCGCCGATTGCACGCGCTCGGCAGCATAACGCTGCGCCTGCTGCGTCGCGCGTTCGGCGATCTGTACGCCCTGGCAACCGACCATCAGGCGCGCATTGTTCATCATCACGAACATGGCGCGCATTCCGCCCATTTCTTCGCCGACAATCTCGCCGAGGCAGTCTTCGTCCTCGCCATAGACCATGACGGCGGTGGGGGAGGCGTGGATGCCGAGCTTATGCTCGATCGACGCGCAATGAACGCCGTTCGAAATCGCCGGCTGGCCATCGGCATCGAGCCGATATTTGGGGACGAGGAACAGCGAAATGCCGCGCGTGCCTTCGGGCGCGCCCGGCGTGCGCGCGAGGACGAGGTGGACAATATTGTCGGTCAGGTCATGCTCGCCGAAGGTAATGAAGATCTTTTGCCCCTTGATCTTGTAGAGGCCCGCATGTTCGCCCTCGGTGATTTTTTCGGCGGTCGAACGCAGCGCGCCGACGTCGCTGCCCGCGGCAGGCTCGGTCAGGTTCATCGTTCCGTTCCACTCGCCGGTGACAAGCTTGGGCAGCCAGCGCTGCCGCTGCTCCTCGGTGCCATAGGCCATCAGCGCGTGGATCGCGCCGGGGGTCAGGATGTTGCACAGGGTAAAGCCCATGTCGGCGCTGCCCAGCGCTTCGATCACCACCGTCGCCAGCGTGAAGGGCAGGTCCTGCCCGCCATAGGCGGCTGGTCCGTCGATGGTGCCCCAGCCGCCCTCGACAAATTGGCGATAGGCTTCCTTGAACCCCGGCGGCATGGTGACGCGGCCATTGTCCCATTTGGGATTTTGCACATCGCCGACGCGGTTCAGCGGCGCGTAAACATCGGCGGCAAATTCGCCGATTCCCGCCACAATCGCTTCGACCATATCGGGGGCGGCGGCGGCGAAACGCTCATGCTGCGCCATCGCGTCGATCCGCGCGATATGGTTGAGAACGAAAAGCTGTTCGGTGGTCGGCGCGCTATACGTCATGGGATGCCCCGCTTTTGCTGGTGATTCATCGGTTGGCGGCGGCTATAGCGCGGCATGGCCGAGCGTCAAAATGAGCCGATGATCACCGAAAGCTGCCCCTACGGCAGCAACGCCATAGCGCGCGCAGCGGCGCTGATCGCGGCGGGCCAGCCCGTCGCGGTGCCGACCGAGACCGTCTATGGCCTTGCCGCCGATGCGCGCGATTCGCAGGCGGTGGCGCGCATCTATGCGGCCAAGGGGCGACCCGATTTCAACCCGCTGATCGTTCATGTGCCCAGCGCCGAAATGGCGGAGACGCTGGGGCGATTCGGTGCTGTCGAGCGCGCGCTGGCAGAGGCTTTCTGGCCGGGGCCGCTCACTCTGGTGGTGCCGCGCGCGCCCGATTGCCCGGTGGCCAGCATTGCGACCGCGGGGCTCGATACGATCGCGCTGCGCGTGCCCGAACATCGCGCGATGCAGGCGCTGCTTGCGGAGACCGGCGCACCGCTGGCCGCGCCCAGCGCCAATGCCAGCGGCCGGGTCAGCCCCACGCGCGCCGAGCATGTGCGCGCCAGCCTCGATGGCCGCATCGCGCTGGTGATCGACGATGGCGCGACGCGCGCCGGGGTCGAATCGACCATCGCGCGGGTGGTGGACGGCGCGGTGCAAATCCTGCGTCCCGGTCCGGTCACTGCGTCGATGCTGGGGGAGGCAAGCGGATTGCCGGTCACGGGCGCGAGCGGCGCCGAACTCGTCGCGCCGGGAATGCTCGCCAGCCATTATGCGCCGGGCAAGCCCGTGCGGCTCAGCGCCACGGGCTTTGCTGTCGAGGAATTTGGCATCGGCTTTGGCGCGATTGCCGGCGATTATAATCTCAGCGCAGCGGGCGATCTGACCGAAGCGGCGGCCAATTTGTTCGACGCGCTCCACGCCGCCGCGGCCAGTGTGAAGGCCGAAATTGCCGTCGCTGCCATTCCCGCCGAGGGGCTGGGCGCGGCGATCAACGACCGGCTTGCGCGCGCCGCGGTGTGATTTTTGGTTCGCGCAAAGGCGCAAAGATACGAAGAGCCTTGCTGGCGCCGACAGGCGCCATTGCCCCCCGACGTTGCGTTGGAAGGGATCGATAAAAAGGGAATGCCGCATCGCGGCAAAAATGTCGTCTTCGTGTCTTTGTGTCTTCGTGCGAAACAATCCCTACGCCGCCGCCGGTTCCACCGGATCAAGCTGCGGCGACTTGCGCGCCACGATCAAACAGGCTCCGACGATCAGCATCGCCCCCGCAACGGTCGGCAGCGTCACCGGCTCGGCATAAAAATACCATCCGAACAGCATCGCCCATAAAAAGCCCGTATATTCGCTCGTCGCCAGAATCTGGGTTTCGGCGCGGCCATAGGCCCAGCTTAAAAGCAGCAGCGACAGCGTCGCCAACAGCGCGGCTCCGCCGATCGCCGGGCCATGCGCCATGCCGGGGATGACCAGAAACCAGGGCGCACCCAGCGCGAGGATCAGCGTCACGAACAAATTTTGGAAAAAGGCGATCTCCAGCGGCTCGGCCATCTTCGCCTGCCGCCGCGCGAGGATCAGATTATAGGCATAGAATAGCGCCGACAGAAACACCGCGCCGACCGCCCACAGCGCCTCGGGCGCATAATCGCCACGCCCCAGCTTGCCGGTGACGATGACGATGACGCCGGTCAGGCCGAGGAGCGAAGCGGCGATCGAGCGCGGTCCGATCTTCTCGCCCAGAAACACCGCCGCCATATAAAGCGCCATCAGCGGCGCGACAAAGGCCAGCGCAATCGCCTCCGCCATCGGCAGCCGCGCCAGCGCCCAGAAAAAGCACAGCGCCATCGCCGCAACAAAGAAGGAGCGCACCGCATGAATGCGAAGCGTCGCCGCCGCCGGCATGACCGGCCGCGCCGCAAAATAAACCAGCCCGCTGATCACCGCCCCCGCCGCATTGCGCCAGAGCACCGCATTATAAACGCCAAGCCCGATCGACAGCCCCTTCATCAGCACGTCCATCGCCGAATAGGTGGCAATGCCCAGACAGGCGATCAGAAAGGGGATGAGCGGGGAAGGCGAATCGGGGCGCATGAAATGGCTGTAGCCGAGAATCCGGATCGGGGTCAGCCAGTGGTTGCCGCTTCCAGGCGCAGTGATAGCAAGACGGTTATGAAGATGATCGCACGATTCGTGGCCGCCGGGCTGGTGCTGGCGAGCTATTTGGGGCCGCCCGGGCTTGCTGCGGCGGAGCGCTCGGCCGTGCCGACGATCCTCCAAGCCTATATCCATGACGGGACGTTTGATCCGGGGGACTTCCAATGGATGGCGGGTCGCTGGTCCGAAGCGCCGCCTGCAGATCGCCGTCAATGGGAAACGGTGCGTGCCTATATCAACCAATGTTCCGAAACCGCGACATTGGCCATGCGCCAACAACTGGCCGCATTGGGCATTGAGGCCGTGGCGCTGCCCTCGGCTTCCTATGGTGACGCGCTGTGCGGCCAGATAAAGGCCGCCGTCAGCCTCCGCCCGGCGTCCCCGGCCGATTTTGCCCAATGGCCGCATCATTTTGCGAGAGCGAAGCTCTTGTGGGAATTTGCGCTTGCGGGGGCCGGGCTGAATCAGGCCATCGTCCGGCCCTACATGGAAGAGGGCCCCGATGCGCTCATTCGCGCAACGATCGGGGAGCAATATGCCCGCCGTGCCATGTCGTGGGACCGGGTAGAAAATGCGCCTCCGCTTCCTGAGGAGCTTCAACCCTTTTTCCAGTATCTGGCAGAGTTGATGGTGGATCGCGAGGATCGGAAAAACACCGAATTTCTTCGCGGCTATATCGAGGAAAAGGGCTGGCCGAAAATCAGCGAGGCAGGAAACCACGCGTCACGCGCCGCTTGGCTTTTGGCGCAACATGCCGATCAGGACCCAGCGCTGCAATTGCGGGCGCTCCGGCTGATGGAGCCGCTCGCAAAGGAGGGCGAGGTCGATAAATCGAACTACGCCTATTTATATGACCGCGTCATGTTGAAGATTTCGGGATTTCAGCGTTATGCGACGCAGTTTTCCGGTTGCGAGCACGGACATCGGGAAAGGCCGCTGCGCCCGCTGGAAAATAATGATCCCCAACAACTGGACCAGTTGCGAGCCGCGATGGGCCTTGAGCCGCTTGCTCATTATCGCGCGTTCATGGATCGATCGTTCGGCCCTTGTCCGGGCTGATGCAGCGGAAAGATGGGCCGGTGCCGAGGAAAGACGATGACGTTTCCGTCAACGTCAGTTAGCCTCGGCGCCATGAGCTGGAAGAAAGAAGTCGACGAACTCGCCGCGCGGCGGGCGATGGCCGAGAAGATGGGCGGCACGGAAAAGGTCGCGCGCCAGCACAGCCGGGGCAAGATGGATGCCCGCGCGCGGCTAGCGGCGCTCGTCGATCCGGGGAGCTTTCGCGAGATCGGCAAGATTGCCGGGCGCGGCACTTATGGGCCCGAAGGCGAACTGGAAGATCTGGCGGCGTCGAACTTCATCTTTGGCCGCGCCAATATCGCGGGGCGGCCGGTCGTCGCCAGCGCCGACGATTTCACCGTGCGGGGCGGCGCGGCCGATGCGGCGCTGCACAGGAAATTCGTCCAGTGCGAGGCGATGGCGCATGAATATCGCCTGCCGCTGATCCGCATGATCGACGGCACGGGCGGCGGCGGGTCGGTCAAGTCGCTCGAGGATATGGGCTATACCTATATCCCCCATGTTCCGGGCTGGGACGAGATCATCGCAAACCTCGACACGGTGCCGGTGGTCGCGCTGGCGCTGGGGCCGACCGCGGGGCTGGGCGCGGCGCGCGTCGTCGCGAGCCATTACAGCATCATGGTTCGCGGGCTGTCGCAGCTGTTTGCGGCGGGACCGGCGGTCGCGGCGGCGATTGGCGACACATTGGACCGCGAGCAATTGGGCGGCTGTGATGTCCATACCCGCAACGGCGTGGTCGATGATGAGGTGGCGAGCGAGGCGGAGGCGTTCGCAGCGGCGCGGCGTTTCCTCTCCTACCTGCCTTCGTCGATCCACGAACGGGCAGCGCGCACGGCGTGCAGCGATCCGGTGGATCGCCGCGACGACGCCTTGCTGTCGGTCGTCCCGCGCGAGGCGAAGCAAGTTTATTCGATGCGGCGCATTACCGACGCGGTGTTCGACAAGGGCAGTGTTTTCGAGATGGGCGCGCGCTGGGGCCGCGCGGTCATCACCGCCTTTGCCCGGCTCGACGGCTGGCCGGTCGCGGTGCTCGCGAGCGACCCTTCCTATCTTGGCGGATCGTGGGACGCGAAGACGAGCGAGAAGGCCGAACGTTTCGTCAAGCTCGCCGACCAGTTCCGCCTGCCGATCGTCCATCTGGTCGACAATCCGGGCTTCATGATCGGCGGCGAGGCCGAGCGGACGGGGACGATCCGCTATGGCGTGCAGGCGATGAATGCGATCTACCGCGCCACTGTGCCGCTGGCGTCGGTCGTGGTGCGGCGCGCCTATGGCATTGCGGGCAGCGCGATGTCGAACGCCGAGCGCTTTCAATATCGCTTCGCCTGGCCGTCGGGCGACTGGGGCAGCCTGCCGATCGAGGGCGGGGTCGAAGTCGCCTACAAGAGTGAGCTGGAGGCGGCGGCGGACCCCGCCGCCCATCTGGAGGCGATCCGCGCGCGATTGAATCGTGTGCGCTCGCCCTTTCGCACGGCGGAGAAATTCGGGGTCGAGGATATTATCGATCCGCGCGATACGAGGCCGCTGCTCTGCGAATTTGCCGGACTGGCGTGGAGGGTGCTGACATAACGCCCGTTCCTGCGGAGTCTGGCGCGCGCGACATCGCGCCGATCTGCAAACTACAAATGTAGTTGATGTGTATTGTTCATGTGATACACCGCCCTGTGGACCGGGGATGTTTTTGGAGGTTCACATGATTCGCCTGCCTTTCTTTCTCCCGGCGCTGCTCGTTGCAACCGGCAGTTTCGTCTCCTCACCCATTTTTCCCGCTCCGGCTCTCGCTGCCGAAACGGTCTCTGCCAATGAAATCGCCGAAAATTACGCGAAAATGCTCGAGGAGGATTATGTCTATGCCGACATTGGCAAACGTTATGCCGAGGCGCTGCGCGCCGGGATTGCGTCAGGGCGCTTTGCGAAGCTGACTGGCGAAGAACTTGCCGGGGCGCTCGAAACGACGGTGCAGTCGGTTTCGCCCGACGGGCATATCCGCGTGCGCGCCGGGGTGGGGGCGCCGCCGCCACAGGGCGCGGGCGCTCCGCCGTCCATGCCCGAACCGATCGAGCAGGCGGGATGGATCGCGCCGGGCATCGCCTATATCCGGTTCAACAATTTTCCGCATGATGATGCGACCACGGCGCGCGCCGCGAAGTTCATGGCCGATCATGCGGATGCCCGGGCGGTCATCTTTGATATTCGCACCAATAATGGCGGCGGCCTTGCACAAATGGACGCCATGCTCCCCTGGCTGTTCGACAAGCCGACGCGGCTCGTCACCATGGCGCTGCGCGCCTCGGTCGATGCAAAGGGCTTTCTGATCGGCGACGGCCCGACAATGCGCCGTGTCCCGGGTGACCCAGCGATGGTGACGCGCGAACATTGGGTCACACCCAATAAAGACGGACGCCTGCGCGACGCCAAAGTCTATCTGCTCACGTCGGGCGCGTCGCGGTCGGCGGCGGAGCATTTCGCCCTGTCGATGAAGCATACGGGGCGCGCCAGGCTGATCGGCGCGGCGACGGGCGGGGCCAATCATTTCGGCGGTGGGCAGGATCTGGGCGGCGATTTCGGCGCCTTCATCCCTGTCGGGCGTACCTATGACCCCGTGACGGGCAAGGATTGGGAAGGCGACGGCCTCGCGCCCGATGTCGAGGTTGCGCCCGAACGCGCGCTCGAGGTCGCGCTCGCGGAACTGGGACTTCCCGCTGATGACGCGAAGCGGCTCTCGGACGCCTATATGCCGACGCGGTCGATGGAGCGGCGCAAGCCGCTGGTGACGCCAGCCTCAGGACGCTGAGCTGGCGAGGGCGGGGAGCGCGTCGCCATCGACGCGCATCACCGTCCATTCGTCCATCATCCGCGCGCCCAGGCTTTTGTAGAAGCCGATGCTCGGCTCGTTCCAGTCGAGCACCGACCATTCGAGCCGGGCGCAATCGCGCGCCACGCAGAGTTTCGCAAGATGTGTCAGCAGCGCCTTTCCGAGCCCCGATCCGCGCGCCGCGGGGCGAACAAACAGATCTTCGAGGTAAATGCCGGGGCGTCCCTCGAAGGTCGAAAAATTGTGGAAGAAGAGCGCGAAGCCCTGGGGCACCCCAGCCAGTTCACCGATCACGACCTCGGCATAGGGGCGGGCGCCGAACAGATTCTCGCTAAGCTTCGCCTCGTCGAAACGTGCTTCATGCGCGAGTTTTTCATATTCGGCGAGGTCGCGAATGAACTGCGCGATTAGCGGGAGATCGGCGGGCGTGGCGGGGCGGATGGAAAGAGTCATTGTGGAGCCATGTCGCGCCACTGGGCGGGTGTCAAATGGCCGATGCGTGCATACGTTTTCGCGCCAATAGAATAACCTGTGCGGCGATAACAAATAGGGGCGGACCCACCCCAACGCAGCCTGCCTCACGGCGGACATTCCTGGCTGCGATCATAATATCTTCTTTATGCCGCCTTGCCGTGTGTGACGTCCATGCTCACCGCGTTGCCTGCGTCGATTTCCGCCGCCTTGGCTTCGACTAGCTTGACGACATGGGCGATCATGTCGGCGTCGGCGACATGGTGGTCGGTGACGCCCGAGAGATAGACCATATGCTTGCCATTGCCGCCGCCGGTGATGCCGATATCGGTTTCGCGCGCTTCGCCGGGACCGTTGACGACGCAGCCGAGGACCGAGAGGCTCATTGGGGTTTTGATGTGGCTGAGCGCTTCTTCAAGGGCTTGGACAGTGCGGATGACGTCAAAACCCTGGCGCGCGCAACTGGGGCAGGACACGACGCGCACGCCGCGGGTGCGAAGGCCCAATGCCTTCAAAATCTCATAGCCGACGCGGACTTCCTCTTCGGGTTCGGCCGAGAGGCTGACGCGGATGGTGTCGCCAATCCCGGCCCAAAGCAGATTGCCGATGCCGAGCGCCGATTTGACGGTGCCGCCGATCAGTCCGCCTGCTTCGGTGATGCCAAGGTGAAGTGGGCAGTCGACCGCTTCGGCGAGCTGCATATAGGCGGCGACGGCGAGGAAGACGTCGCTCGCCTTTACCGCGACCTTATAATCGTGGAAGTCGTGATCCTGTAAGAGCTTGATATGGTCGAGCGCGCTTTCAACGAGCGCCTCGGGGCAGGGCTCGCCATATTTCTCGAGCAGGTCTTTTTCGAGGCTACCGGCGTTGACTCCGATACGGATTGCGCAGCCATTGGCCTTGGCCGCGCGCACGACTTCGCCGACGCGCTCGCTGCTGCCGATATTGCCGGGGTTGATACGCAGGCAGGCGGCGCCGGCATCGGCAGCCTCCAAGGCGCGCTTATAATGGAAATGAATGTCCGCGATGATCGGGATGCGCGCGGCGCGGACGATTTTGCCAAGCGCCGCCGTGCTGTCGGTGTCGGGGCAGGAGACGCGGATCAGGTCGGCGCCCGCCTCCTCGCAGCGGCGGATCTGGTCGATCGTCGCCACCGGATCGCTCGTCGGCGTGTTGGTCATCGTCTGCACAGTGATCGGCGCGCCGCCGCCGACAGGGACGTCGCCCACCATGATCTGGCGGCAGTCGCGCCGCGCAATGTCGCGCCAGGGGCGCAGGCCGGGGTTGTGATCGCTCATATCAGGCTCGACAGAAGGGAAAGCTGCGCCTTCTCTAGCCGTCTCTGCCGCGCTTGGCAAAGCGAAGCGCATTTCTCCGCCGCGCAGCGGGCGCTCGTCGATTTCCTGTTGTGCCGGGCGTGCGAAACGGCGATTTCGCGCGTCCTGTCTTTTACCAGCCAAGGACCCGTCATGAATTTCTCCGCCGCGCGTCTTACCCTTTCCGCTCTTCTCGCCAGTTGCGCCGCGACTTCCGCATCGGCGCAGGACATTCCGACCGGACCTGTTTCCCTTTCCGGCGGCGTCGATCTGGTAAGCGAATATCGGTTTCGCGGCCTATCGCGCAGCGGCGGCGATGTGGCGGTGCAGCCGCATGTGACGATCAGCCATGCAAATGGGCTGTATGTTGGCGGCTGGGGATCGAATATCGACGATGCGCGCGGCTTCGGCGATGTCGAGCTCAATCTTTATGGCGGCTATGGGCTGGATGTCGCCCCGGGCACTGCACTCGACCTCGGCCTCACCTATTATTGGCATCCCGACGCCCCGGCGGCGCGGGGGGCGAGCGACTATGCCGAAGCCAATGCACGGCTTTCCTACATGCTTGGCCCGGTCGAGGCGAGCGGCAGCCTTGGTTATGCCTGGGATCAGGCCGCGCTTGGCGACGATAATCTGCGGCTGGGGGTGGATCTGGCCGCGGCAATCCCGACGACGCCGGTCACGCTGAAGGCGTCGCTGGGTCGTAATGACGGCGGGCTTGCGGCGCTCGCGCCCGGGCAGCGTTATTGGGACTGGTCGATCGGTGCGACCACAAATATCGGTCCCTTTGTAGCGGGCGTCCAATATGTCGATACCGATATTCCGATGACGGGTGACAAGGCGCGTGACAAATTTTACGATGCCGGAGTGTTGCTGACGCTGGGACTCTATTTCTGACCTGCCGCCGTGCGTCGGGTGACCACAGACAATTTGTTTCATTGGAAACCGGATTGCCGTAACGATCCTGTTGCATATTTGTCGCAATCTGAAATTTTCCGCGACGCTCGCAATTTTTTATTTGTGCAACGCAGCAACTTGCCCCCACAAGGATTGCGCAAGAGTGGACTGGCCCGTTAAAGAGGCTGGCCCTCTGGCAGCAGGCAGGGACGATCCGTTTGACCTAAGTTTAGGGGATCAACCCATGAAGACTCTTTCTTGCGCGTGGCTCGCTGCGGCCGCTGCGCTTTCCGCCCTTCCCGCCACCGCTTATGCCCAGGAAGAAGTCGCCGAGGGGCTGACCGTTTCGGGCGGCGCCACGGTGGTAAGCGATTATCGCTTTCGCGGTTTCAGCCAGTCGAATGAAGAAGCCGCCATTCAGGGCACTTTCTCGATCAACCATGACAGCGGCCTGTATGTGGGCACCTGGGGATCAAGCATCGGTTTTGCCAATGGCACGGAAATTGACGTGTTCGCTGGCTATTCGACCGAAGTTGCGTCGGGTGTGACCGCCGACGTTGGCGCCACGCTGTATCTTTATCCCGGCACCGCTGACAGCCGGATTTTCGAACCCTATGCCTCGGTTTCGGGCGATCTGGGTCCCGCGTCGCTCAAGACCGGCATTGCCTGGGCACCGGGCGGGCAGGATTCGCTGGGCGGCGACAGCGGCATTTATCTTTATACCGATGCAGGCCTCGGTCTGCCCGGCACGCCGCTGACGCTCAACGGCCATATCGGCTTTGCCAAAAGCGACAGCTTTCTGGGCGGCGCCGACGGCAGCGTGATCGACTATTCGGTGGGGGTCGAAACAAGCTGGAAGGCGCTGACCCTTGGCATTTCCTATGTGAACACCGATGCGCCCAAGGCGGGCGGCTACAAGGAAACGGTCGGCGCCGATGGCGCGGTTATCTTTTCGCTCGGCGCGTCTTTCTGACGCCGGGCACCGGGGCGGTCTTCGGGGGGAGGCCGCCCCTTCTCACGTTGCGAGGCGTCAGCGCCAGCGCAGATTGGCGCGGCCAAGGTCGCTCAACTGGCGCGCGCCCATCAATTTCATCCCCCGCTCCATCTCGGCGCGCAGCAGCGCGATGGCGCGCGCCACCCCGGCCTCACCCGCCGCGGCGAGCGCATAGAGATAAAGCCGCCCGCCCGAGCAGGCCTTGGCGCCGACCGACAGCGCTTTGAGCACATGGGTGCCGCGGGTGATGCCGCCGTCGCAAATCACCTCAATCCGGTCGCCGACGGCATCGACAATCTCGGCCAGTGCGTCAAAGGGGGCGATGCTGCCGTCGAGCTGGCGCCCGCCATGGTTGGAGACCATGATCGCCGTGGCGCCGATATCGACCGCGCGCCGCGCATCCTCGACCGCGACAATGCCTTTCAGGCAAAAGGGGCCGTCCCACGCCTTGCGGATCGCCTCGGCGCGTTTCCAGTTGAGGCTCTGGTCGAGCATGGTGGTGAAATAATCGGCGACCGATTTGGGGACGCTCGACCCCTCGCTGACATGCGTCGCCAGATTGGGCAGGCTGAATTTCTCGCGGCAAAGATAGTTCAATCCCCAGCCCGGCTTGGCGGCATAGCTCAGCATGTTTGACGGGGTGAAACGCGGCGGCGAGGTAAAGCCCGAGCGCAGGCAGCGTTCGCGATTGCCCCCGACGATGGTGTCAACGGTGAGTGCGACGGCGTCGAACTTCGCGTCGCGCGCCGCCTCCAGCATCGCATGGTTCAGCCCCTCATCCTTGTGGACATAAAGCTGGAACAGCTTGGGGCCATTGGTGAGCGCCCCCGCTTCGGCAAGGCTGACGGTGGCGAGGCTCGAAATGCCCGCCATCGTCCCTGCTTCGGCGGCGGCGCGCAGCACCGCGCGCTCGCCCTGCCAGTGGAACAGGCGCTGGAGCGCGGTGGGGGAAAGGAAGAGCGGCATCGCCATTTCGCGCCCGAACAGCGTGGTGCGCATATCGACCTTTTCGACGCCGGCCAGCACGCGGGGGATGAGATCGCAGCTGTCGAAAGCCGCGCGGTTCTGGCGGCGCGTGACTTCGTCATCGGCGGCGCCATCGATATAGTCGAACACCGGCCAGGGCAGGCGCCGCTTTGCCAGCAGGCGGAAATCGTCGATATTATGGCAGTCGGTGAGTTTCATTCTGGCCCCGCTTTTATCGCGTCATTGCGAGCGTAGCGAAGCAATCTCCTGCCCTCAATGTTGCGCGGGGCCGATGGCTGGAGATTGCTTCGTCGCTTCGCTCCTCGCAATGATGCGAGACTAAAACACCGCCCGCGCTGCGACTGTGCCCTTGCTGGCGAAGCTGAAGCGCGGTTCGATGGCGAGGCTGGCATTTGCGATATGTGCCGCGACGCGCTTGCCAACGGCGGGACCGTTCTTGAAACCATGGCCCGATCCGCCACCGACGAGCCAAACGCGTTCCTCGCCCGGCAGGCGATCGATCAGATAATCGCCGCTGGAGCTATTTTCATATTGGCAGACGCGCCCGCCGATCAGCGGGGCATTGGCGAGGCCGGGAAAACGCCGTGCGACATAGGCGCGCGCCGCCGCTATCCCCGCCGGGGTGAGGTCGCGCTCCATCGTGTCGGGGTCGATCACCGGGCCGTGGCTGTCAAAAGCGATTTTGAAGCCTGCGCCTTCGAGGTCGGGCAGGCCATAGATGATGCGGCCATTGTTGAAATCGGCCCAGGCAGGCAGTTCGGGCGGGGCAAAGCGCGTGTCGCCCTGCGGCGCGCCGAAATGATAGACTTCCTGCCGCGTCGCGACGATTTTGTGCATGAGTTGCTGCGGGAATAATTCGGCGAGCCAAGGACCGCAGGCATAGACGAGATGGTCGGCAGTGCCGCCATCGGGCAGGCTGTGGCGCCGCGTGCGTTTGGAAAGAAGGGGCGCGGGCATGACGACGCGCTCCACCTCTATTCCGGCATCGGCGATGACTTCCTGCACTCCGCGCGCCGCGATCAGCGCACCGGCCTCGCTTTCGAGCAGGCCGGCCTCGCCCTGATAAAATTGGATCTGGCGATAGGCCTGTTGCAGCCAGCGGACATCGCCCGCCTGATGCGGGATCTTGTTGGCGTGAAGCCAGGCGCGCGAGGCGGCGCTGTGCGCGCCGCCCTCGGGCGCGAACCACAGCACGCCGGTCTGGTGAAAAATCGGTGCGCTCGCACTGTCTGACAGGGCCTTCCAAAAGGGGAGCGATTCGCGCGCCATCTCTGAATAAAGGGTGTCGGCGCCATAGCCCATGCGGAACACCCGGCTTTCCCCGCCCGAGGACGCGCGCGCATGGCCAGCGCCATAGGCGTCGAACAGGCGCACCGACTTGCCCGCGCGCACCAGATGCCAGGCGGTCCAGGCGCCGAACACCCCGGCGCCGATCACCGCGACATCGACATGCTGAACCTTTGGGCGCGGCGCCTTGCGCTTTTTGGAGCGGCGTTCGCTGTCCCTGGCGCTGGCGGGTGCGGTGATGGCCGCGCTGGCCGCAACCGGCAGAGCCGCCAGTCCCGCGATCAGCGCACGGCGCGAGGGGGCCTTATCACTCATCCGCGCCCTCCTTGCCGCGCTTGTAATAGCGATAGCCGCCGATCCATGTTTCGAGCGGGACCATGCGGCGCAGCTCTTCGGGGCTGGCGAGCATCGGGTCGCTATCCACTATCACGAAATCGGCGCGCTTGCCCGGTTCCAGCGTGCCGAGTCGGTCCTCGGCAAAACCGGCAAAGGCGGCGGTGCGGGTGAAGCCGTCGAGGGCGGCTTCGCGGCTGACCGCTTCGCCCGCGCGCCATCCGCCCACGGGCTCGCCCGCAGCGTCGGTCCGCGAGATGGCGGTCGCCAGCCCGGCAAAGGGATCGGCGCTTTCGACCGGAACATCCGACCCAAAGGCAAGCCGGACGCCTGCATTTTCAAGGCTGCGCCACGCATAGGCGCCTGCGAGCCGGTCAGGACCGAGCCGCGCCTCTGCCATGCGCCAATCCGATGCCTGATGCACCGGCTGCATCGAGGCGATTACATTCAGCTTGGCAAAGCGCGGAATATCGGCGGGGTCGATGACCTGCGCATGTTCGATGCGCCAGCGCCTTTTGCCCGGCAGGTCGGCTTCAAGATCGGCGATGGCGTCGAGCGCTTCGCCATTGGCGGCATCGCCGATGGCGTGGATCGCGACCTGAAAATCATCCATCGCCGCACGCACCATCTTGTTGCGAAGCTGCGCCGGGGTGAGCAGCGCCAGCCCCTTTTCGCCCGCTGCATCGGCATAGGGCGCCTTCAGCCACGCGCCGCGCGATCCCAGCGCGCCGTCGAGATAGAGTTTGACGCCAACCATCCGCAGCCTGTCGTCATAAAGCCAGGGCGTCGGCCCCGGCCCGCCGATCAGCGCCATATTGTCGATGTCCCCGGCATAGGAGAGGATACGCACGGCCAGCTGGCGCTTGTCGCCCGCGCGGCGATAAGCCTGCCATTCCTCGATCGTCGTGCCCATGTCGGCGATGGCGGTGATCCCCTGTTCGATCAGCTTTTGCTGGGCGAGGAGAAAGGCGCGGTCGAGGTCGCGCGCGAGCGGTTTGGGCTTGGCCTGATCGACCAGCCGCGCTGCGGCGTCGATGAACACGCCGCTTGGCTTGCCGCCCTGCATTTCGATGCGCCCGCCTTCGGGCGACTTGCTGGCGGCGGTTACGCCCGCCGCGGCCATCGCAGCGCTGTTCGCCCATCCGGCATGACCGTCGATCCGTTCGAGCCAGACCGGGCGGCCTGCGACCACGGCATCGAGATCGGCCGCGGTGGGAAAACGGCCCAGCCCCCATTTCTCCTGATTCCAGCCGCGCCCGATGATCCACGGCATTTCCGGATTTTTGGCAGCATAGTCGCGGATCATCGCCTGCGCTTCGGCCAGGCTTTGCGTCTCGCTGAGGTCGAGCAGCATGAGCTGAAAGCCCAGCCCCATGACATGGCCATGTGCGTCGATCAGGCCGGGGATCAGCGTGCGGCCCTTGCCATCTTCCTTGAAATCGGGGCGTTCGGGCCTTTTGTCCTTGCGATCGAGCAATTGCTTCACCTTGCCCTCGCGGTCGATGACGAGGCCGGTGAAACGGACGAGCTTGCCCGATTTGTCGAGCGTCAGCCCGTTGACATTGTCGATCAGCGTATCGGCATGGGCGGGCGATGTGAAAAGAAGCGCGGCGAGCGCGAGCCAGCCCCTCATTGCGGCAGCCTCGTAACAAGCGCGCTCGTATCCTTGCGCCCGCCGCCCGCCTTTTGCACATCGGCGTAAAATTGATCGACCAGCGCCGCGACAGGCAGGGTCGCGCCATTGGCGCGCGCTTCCTCAAGCGCGAGGCCCAGATCCTTGCGCATCCAGTCGATGGCAAAACCGAAGTCAAATTCGCCTTTCGCCATGGTTTCCCAGCGGTTGAGCATCTGCCAGCTGGCCGCGGCGCCGCCCGATACGGCCTCGAAGACCTTGTCGGTATCGAGGTCCGAGGCCTGGGCAAAGCGCAGCGCTTCGGACAGGCCCTGTACCACCCCGGCAATGGCGATCTGGTTGACCATCTTGGTCGTCTGTCCCGCGCCGGGGCCGCCGATATGGACGATGCGGCCCGCATAGGCGCGCATCACCGGCTCGGCAGCGGCAAAGGCGGCGTCGCTCGCGCCGCACATGATCGACAGGCTGCCCGCCTGCGCGCCCGATTCGCCGCCCGATACGGGGGCATCGACGCACAGCAGGCCCAATGTTTCGGCCTCGACCGACAATTGCCGCGCGATGCGCGCCGATACGGTGGTATGGTCGATGAACAACGCGCCGCGGCGCATGGCGTTGAAGGCGCCGTCGCGGCCCAAGGTCACCTGCGCCAGATCATCGTCATTGCCGACGCAGCTTAAAACGGCGTCGGCGCCCGCGGCCGCTTCGGCCGGGGTCGCGGCGGCGGATCCGCCGTGGCGCTGCGCCCAATCCTCGGCTTTGGCTCTGGTGCGATTATAGACGATGACATCATGGCCCGCCTTTGCGAGATGTCCGGCCATCGGTCCGCCCATCACGCCGGTGCCGATGAATGCGATACGTAATTTCTTGTCGCTCATGCCGCGTCCATAGCATTGTTTTGATGGGGCGCCAGCGCATCGCGCGCGCCTTGCTGTTGCCTGACGCGATCGGCTGGAGGGGCAAGGGGACCGTAAAAAACTTTCCCTTGGCGCGGCTTGCCGTTAGGGCCAGCGCGCTATGACCGAACAATCGCTCTCTATCCCGCCCGCTGCCGATCTTCCGGCAATCGCCCTTGACGATGTGCGCGCGGCGGCGGAGCGAATTATGGGCGCGGTCGTGCGGACCCCGACGCTGAAATCGCAAACCTTGTCGGACATGGTCGGCGCTGAAGTCTGGCTGAAGTTTGAGAATCTGCAGTTCACCGCCGCCTATAAGGAGCGCGGGGCGCTGAACGCCTTGCTGCTTCTCGATGCCGAAGCGCGCGCGCGCGGCGTGATCGCGGCGTCGGCGGGCAACCATGCCCAGGGGCTGGCCTATCATGGCAAAAGGCTTGGCATACCCGTCACCATCGTCATGCCGAGCACGACGCCGCAGGTGAAGGTGTCGCAAACCGCCAGCCATGGCGCGCAGATCGTGCTGCATGGCGAGAAGTTCGACGATGCCTATGCCCATGCGCGCGAGCTGGAGGCCGAGCGCGGCATGACCTTTGTCCACCCCTTTGACCATCCGCATGTCGCGGCGGGGCAGGGGACGGTGGCGCTCGAAATGCTGGAGGATGTGCCCGAGCTCGACACGCTGATCGTGCCGATCGGCGGTGGCGGGCTGCTTGCTGGCATGGGCACGGCAGCGCGCGGGATCAAGAATGATATTCGCCTCGTCGGGGTGCAGGCGGAGCTTTACCCTTCCATGTATGCCGAACTTAACGGCGTCGATATGGCGTGCGAAGGCGATACGCTGGCCGAAGGCATCGCGGTGAAAGAGCCGGGCGCCTATACGCGCAAGCTGGTCGCCTCGCTCAACGACGATATCGTCCTCGTCGCCGAACGTCATCTGGAACGCGCGGTCAGCCTGTTGCTCCAGATCGAGAAAACCGTGGTCGAAGGCGCGGGCGCTGCTGGGCTCGCCGCGCTGCTCGCGCATGGCGACGAGTTTCAGGGGCGCAAAGTCGGCCTTGTCCTGACCGGCGGCAATATCGACACGCGCCTGCTCGCCAATGTGCTGCTGCGCGATCTGGCGCGGTCGGGGCGAATCGCGCGGCTGCGTATTCGCCTGCAGGATCGACCCGGTGCGCTGTTCAAGGTGATGAAGCTGTTTGACGAGAAACAGGTCAATATCATCGAAATTTATCACCAGCGCATTTTCACCACCTTGCCGGCCAAGGGGCTGATCACCGACATTGAGTGCGAGGCGCGCGACAGGGAGCATCTCGATAGTCTGGTCGTCGCCTTGCGCGATGCGGGCTATATGGTGACGACGGTCGAACTCGCATAGGCGCGCACGCGGGATGAAAGAATATACACTTCAACTCACCGCGACCCCCGACAGCATCGACGAACTGGGCCATGTCAACAATGCCGTGTGGGTGCAGTGGATCCAGCGGGTCGCAACCGCCCATTGGGACGCGGCGGCGCCGCAGAGCCACAAGGATGCCTATATCTGGGTCGTGGTGCGGCACGAGATTGACTATCTGCGCGCGCTCGGCCCCGGCGAAAGCGTGACGGCGCGCACCTGGGTGGCCGAGGCGCCGCAGGGAGCGAAATTCGAACGCTTCATGGAATTTACCGGCGATGACGGGCGCGTGCATGTGCGCGCCCGCACCATCTGGGCCTTGCTCGACAAGGCAAGCGGGCGCCCGATGCGGGTCACCGCCGAAGTGGTGGCGCCGTTTCTCGGGGGATAGGGGCGGGGGCCTAATCGCGCTGCGGTGTCGCGGGGCCTGCGCTTGCCGCCTGCCGCGCCCGCAAAAAAGCGGTGAGCGCGCCATAGAGAAGGTCGCGGGCATCGCCGTCCAGCATTTCGGCGGTGTGATAGTCGAAATCGGCGCGGTCGCCGCGCGCGGTGGCGGTCACTGTTGTGGCGAGCAATGCCTCGTCGAAGCTGACCCGGCGGCAACAGGGCGGCGCCACCGCAAAAGGATCGGGCCAGATCTGGGCGATGGCCTCGACCACCAGGCGAAAGCGGCGAGCGGCCAATATATGGCCCCAGCGGCGTTCCAGTTCGGGCAGGGGGTCATGGCCGCAGCGGCGGCATAATATCGCATAGCGCAAGGCAAGGACCGATTGGGCCGCCTCGACGGGCAATTCGCCGATCATCGGCTGCGCCGTCAGTTTCGTCATGAGGTTTCTGCTGTCCATCCCGCCCTCTTCCTTTGTCGATCATGCTGTGCATCCCGTTCGATATTCGAAAAAGATGCCGGTCGCTGCACCAGGGCCGCGACCGGCAGGAGGGGACTGCCCAATCTTGCTATTGATAATTACTCGCAAATACAAGCAAAAAATGAGGCGCCCGAAAGCGCCTCCATAAAATCAGGATATATAACGGAAAAAGCGCCTGTGGCGGCTTAATCCGCGTTCGCGGGCTTGGACTGGAGCTGGACATAATTTTCCATGCCCATGCGCTCGATCATGTCGAACTGCTTTTCCAGCTCGTCGACATGATGCTCTTCGCTTTCCAATATGGCGGCGAACAGGTCGCGGCTCACATAGTCGCGTACGCTTTCGCAGTGCGCAATGGCGTCCTTGAGCAAGGGGATCGCTTCTTCTTCCAGCGCGAGATCGGCCTTCAATATCTCTTCGACCGTTTCGCCGACGCGCAGACGCCCCAGCAACTGGAAGTTGGGGAGCCCGCCCAGAAAGAGAATGCGATCGGCAAGCTGATCGGCATGTTTCATCTCGTCGATCGATTCCTCGCGCTCAAATTTGGCGAGCCGCGCGACCCCCCAATTGTCGAGCATCCGGTAATGGAGCCAATATTGGTTGATCGCGGTCAGCTCGTTCTTGAGCGCCTCGTTCAGAAAATCGATAACCTTTGCGTCGCCTTTCATGGCCTGTCCTGTCTGTTTGAAAGCTGGGGATAATGGGCGCATTATACCCGCCTTCGCCCCATCAGGCCAAGGGTAAAAATGGCGGAATTCCGCGAAAAATCAGGCCGTTGCAGCGGCGTCTTTGATGATATTGCGAGCGAAAGGCAGGCACTGTCCGCATTTGGGTTTGCGACCCATTTGCGCATAAGCCGCCTTTGCACACCGCAATTGGCCATTGCGCGCCACGTCGCGCAATTCCCGTTCTCTTATTGCGTTGCAGACACAGACGACCATGTGCGAATCCTTCTCAACAACTCCTCTCTAGAGCTAGTGCGACGGACTCGCAACAAGAAAGTTGCGACTGGCTCGCAATTCCAAAAGGGCGATTTTCGGCCACGCGCCCTCTTGCCCGCCGCGTGATTCGCGGGCATAGGCGCGCCCATATTTCCCGCCATTTTCGCAAAGGTCGCCGCCCATGAAAGTCAATGTCTATGTGACGCTCAAGCCGGGGGTTCTCGACCCGCAGGGCAAGGCGATCCATCATGCACTGGAAGGGTTGGGCTTTGCCGGGGTTTCGGATGTGCGCGCGGGGCGTTTCATCGAACTGGATGTGGCGGACGATGTGTCGGACGCCGATCTTGATGCGATGTGCACCAAGCTGCTCGCCAACACGGTGATCGAAAATTATCGGATCGAGCGCCCCTGAAGGGGTGAAGGAGAAGGCGCATGAAGACCGCCGTTATCGTTTTTCCCGGATCCAATTGCGATCGCGACATGGCGGTCGCGCTCGAACGCGTGACCGGGCGCGCGCCCGCGATGGTCTGGCACCGTGAAACCGCGCTGCCAGAGGGCACCGACTTTATCGCGCTTCCCGGCGGCTTTTCCTATGGCGATTATCTGCGTTCGGGCGCCATGGCGGCGCGGTCGCCGATTTTGGCCGCAGTGGTCGAGGCGGCGGCGCGGGGCGTTCCCGTGCTGGGCATCTGCAATGGCTTTCAGGTATTGACCGAGGCGGGGCTGCTTCCCGGCGCGCTGATGCGCAATGCAGGGCTCAACTTTGTGTGCCGCACCGTGCGCCTCACGGTCGAAAACAGCCAGTCGCTCTTCACCGCCGCCTATCAGGCGGGAGAAATGATCGACATTCCGGTCGCGCACCATGATGGCAATTATTTTGCCGACGCGGAGACGCTCGACCGGCTGGAAGG
This sequence comes from Sphingopyxis sp. MWB1, assembly GCF_000763945.1. Classification (NCBI taxonomy): domain Bacteria; kingdom Pseudomonadati; phylum Pseudomonadota; class Alphaproteobacteria; order Sphingomonadales; family Sphingopyxidaceae; genus Sphingopyxis; species Sphingopyxis sp. MWB1. The sequence continues at coordinate 1,729,994 of NZ_JQFJ01000002.1, read as the reverse complement.
CGAGGGCCGCGTCGCTTTTCGCTATGCCACGCCGGTTAATGGCGCGGCGCGCGACATTGCGGGCGTGCTCAACGGCGCAGGCAATGTGCTCGGCATGATGCCGCACCCCGAACGCGCGGTCGATCCCGTCCATGGCGGGACCGACGGGCTACGCCTCTTCGAAGCGGCGCTCGGCGCGCTCGCCTGAGGGCGGATCGGCGGCAGGCGCCGTCCCTGGTTCGGCTTGGCGGAGGCTGTCCCCTTCCGCGCGCGTCCGGGGCTTGCCGGGGCGCAACAGGGGCATCAGCAAGGTAAGCGCCGCGGGCCAGAACAAGGTATTGCGCAGATCATGCCAATGTTCGGCGCGGTCGCAGGCGGCGCCCTGCATCAACTCCACCTGATGGTCGAGCCATTCGCCGCCGAGCGCGGCCGCCGCGACGAGGAGCAGCCCCGCCAAGCTTCCCCACCATCCGCGCCACAAAATGCGCACGAACAGGAACAGCCCGATCGCGACATAGACATGCAGCGCATCGCGGCTGAGGCCGCTCCAGTCGACCAGCCAGACTTTGAAATCGTGGAAAATGAGCGGCAGATTGTCGGGCAGGGTCATAGATGCGCCTGAAAGGGCGTGAAATCCGTCTTGTCGTCGAACACATCTACTCCTTCACGCCGTTTGAGCGTAGTGACTACCATATAGGTGGCCGGCGTCAGCAGCGCTTCCCATAATGTCTTTATCAGCCATTGCGACAGCGCAACCTGCATAAGCTGTTCGGGCGGCCAGCCGACAAGCCCGTAAAAGGCCAGCGGGTAGAAAATCAGGCTGTCGAGACCCTGGCCGACAATCGTCGATCCGATGGTGCGCATCCACAAATGCCGCCCTTGCGTCCATAATTTCATGCGCGCGAGCACATAGGAATTGGCAAATTCTCCGGCCCAGAAGGCGAGCATGGACGCAATGACGATCCGCCAGCTGTTGCCGAAAACAAATTCATAGCTTTCCTGCCCCGGCCAGCCTTTCGCGGGCGGCAGCGAGACAACGACCCACGCCATAAAGGCCATGAAGGCCAGCGCGGCGAACCCGGTCCAGATCACCCGCCGCGCGCGGGCATAGCCATAAACCTCGGTCAATATGTCGCCGATGATATAGCTCACCGGGAAAAACATCACCCCCGCGGCAAAGGCCCATTCGCCCCCGCCGGGCAGCGGAATATAGCTGGGCTTCGACGCGCCGATGATGTTCGAGAGCAGCAGAATGGCGACAAAGGCCGCCATCACCAGATCATAATAGCGAAACTGCCGCGCGTCGGCGGCGCTGATTTGCACGGGCTGATCAGGGGCGGGCGCGGGACCGGACATGGCACGCTGCTTAACGCGCTTTGCGCGCGGCGCAAACCACGCTATTCGATCCCCCGCGTCACCGCGCAATGCGCCCGTAGCTCAGCTGGATAGAGCACCCGCCTTCTAAGCGGGTGGCCGCAGGTTCGAATCCTGCCGGGCGCACCATAGCCGACAAAAGAGAAGTGCACCTGCATCGGCGGTTTCTGTTTTCTCTTCGCGCTGACATGGCTATTCCCCGTGGAGCGAACTGAGGGAAGGAAGCCGGATGCGCCCTGTTTGGAAAGCGGCCTTGCTCGCTCTTATCCTGGCCGGGTTATCGACGAAATTTCCGGTTCGAGCAGAAACCCTCTTCGTCGATCCCGCCAGCACCACGCATGAGGCTGCCCGGCGGCTGGAGGGGGCGGCGCGGCGCGATGCGCTGCTCCTCGCGCAATATCCTTCGGCCAGCTGGTTCGCCCATGGCACCCCCGATTTTGTCGAGGCGCGCGCGCGCGACCTGCTCGACCGGGCGGAAGCGCGGGGCGAGCTTGCCGTGCTCGCCCTCTATAACATCCCCTATCGCGACTGCGCGCTCTACTCGGCGGGTGGCGCGGCGGACAGCGACGCTTATCTCGACTGGGTCCGGGGCGTGGCCCGGGGAATTGGCGAGCGGCCCGCCATCATCCTGCTGGAACCCGACGGGCTGGGCGTCATCCCCTGGCACCGCACCCTCGATGGTGCGGCGGAAAGCTGCCGCCCCGATGGACAGGATGAAAGCGCCGCCGCCCGCCGCTATGCCGAATTGCGCGGCGCGGTCGCCATATTGTCCGCCCTGCCAAAGGCGCGCATCTATCTCGACGGCACGGGCAGCAGCTGGCTCGCCCCCGGCGAGATTGCCAGCCGCCTGATCCGGGCCGATGTCGCACGCATTGCGGGCTTTTTCCTCAATGTCTCCAATTATGAAAGCGACGCGCGCGTTGCATCCTATGCCCGCTTTGTGAGCGACTGCATCGCGCTGGTCACCGAAGCCGGGCTCGATCCGCGCCAATGCCCCAGCCAATATAGCCCCGCGACCTTCGGCGATCATGCGACATGGACCTTGACCGACGCCGCCTATGACCGCTTGTTCGCGCGCGCCGGGCTGGCGCGCGATCCCGCGCGGCAGAAACGCGCGGTGATCGACAGCAGCCGCAATGGGCAGGGATCATGGACGCCCCCGCAGGGCAAATATCGCGATGCCGAAGTCTGGTGCAATCCGCCGGGCCGCGGGCTGGGGCGGCGTCCGACGCTGACCAGCGACCACCCCTATGTCGACGCTTTTTTGTGGATCAAGGTGCCGGGCGAATCCGATGGCGAATGCTGGCGCGGCACTGCGGGGCCGGGCGATCCCGAACGCGGGGTAAAGGCACCGCCGGCGGGGCAATGGTTCGCCGCGCAGGCGCGTGAGCTGATCGAATTGGCCAACCCGCCACTTCCCGCTGAAGACGGCGAGCCGGATTAGGCCGGCGGCGCGGTCGACGCGCGGATCAGCAATTCATGGGCATGGGCCCCCGGCGCCGCTGCGGCGTCCGCTTTCCCGTCGAGCGCGGCGATCAGCCGGTCGGCGGCATCCCATGCCATTTGCTGCACCGGCTGGTTCACCGTGGTCAGCGGGGGCCAGGCGGTGCGCGACACTTCCGAATTGTCGAAACCGGCGACCGACAATTGCTGGGGCACCGAAAGCCCCAGGTCGCGCGCGGCGGCGATGGCGGCGACCGCCATATCGTCATTTTGCGCGAGAATGGCGGTCGGGCGTTCCGCGCGGTCCAACAGCGTCCGCGCGACCTGATAACCAATGTCATAGGTGAAATCGCCGGTGACGATCAGCCTGTCGTCAATGGAAACCCCCGCCTCGGCAAAGGCGCGGCGATATCCGTCCATGCGGCTTATACAGGCGGCGTGCGACGGGTCGCCCAAAATGATGCCGATGCGCCGGTGGCCCAGCGACAGCAGGTGGTGCGCGACGGCTTCGCCCGCCGCCACCTCGTCCATCGCCACCACGATGCCGCGCGTCAGGTCATTGTGCGGGGTGATGCGGGCATAGGGAAATTTCTGGCGTTCGAGCATGTCGAGCAGGACCGGCTGGTCGCAGGCAGGCGGGGCGAGCAGCACCCCGTCGAGACCCGCGCGCAGCAGCAATTTGCCCAGTTCCTCGGGATGATCGGCGACATGGTTGAAGGGCAGGACGGCGAGCCGGTAGCGCCCGTCATCGAGTCGCCCCAGCGCGCCATTTTGCAGTTCGACGACATAGGAGGGGCTGGGGCGTTCATAGGTCAGCCCGATCAGAAAGGACCGGCGCGCGATCAGGCTCTGGGCAGCGCGATTGGGATGATAGTCGAGCGCGGCGGCGGCTTCCTTCACCTTGCGGCGCACCGCTTCGCTGACATGCGGCGCATCGTTCAGCGCGCGCGACACGGTTTTCGGGGTCACGCCCGCGACCCGCGCAATATCGACGATGGTGGTTCGCCTGGAAATTTTCCCCTCCAATCCGTCAGATAAAGGTCATTTTCTGCGGACGCCACGCCCCCGACACCGCCTGTCTTAGCGTCCCTATTGACTCCTGTCGATCCATGACGGTAAACGTTGACAGTCAAATCGGTAAACGTTGACATAAATTGGGGAGGGGAGTTTGACCGTATCGCGCGGCGCCGTCATGGCGCTTGGTGCAGTGTCGTGGGCGGCGCTGGTTTCATCTTTTTCTGTGGCGCTGGCGGCACCGCCGCCGGCTGAGGCTGCGGCCAGTGCAGAGGCGCACCCCGCGGCATGGCCCGCGCGCGCGGCGACGGTGGCGCAGGACCCCGCGATGGAACGGCGGATCGACGCGCTGATCGCCGCCATGTCGCTGGAGCAAAAGGTCGGCCAGATCATTCAGGCCGATATCGCCAGCGTCACCCCCGATGACGTCCATCGCTATCATCTCGGTTCGGTGCTCAATGGCGGCAATTCCGCCCCCGGCGAACGCTATAATGCGCCTGCGCCCGAATGGCTGGCGGCGGCGGACGCCTTTTATGCCGCCTCGATGAAGCCCCATGGCAAATTGCCGCGCATCCCCGTCATCTGGGGCAGCGATGCCGTTCATGGCCATAATAATATCGTCGGGGCGACGCTCTTTCCCCACAATATCGGGCTGGGCGCGGCGCGCAATCCCGACCTGCTCCGCCGCATTGGCGAAGCAACCGCGATTGAAATGCGGGTCACGGGGCTGGACTGGACCTTTGCGCCGACGCTGGCGGTTGTCCGCGACGATCGCTGGGGCCGCACCTATGAAGGCTTTGGCGAGGACCCCGAAATTGCGACCAGCTATGCCGCGCCGCTGATCGAGGGGCTGCAGGGAAAGATTGGCGATCCCGACTGGCTGCGCGGCCCGCATATCATTGCGACCGCCAAGCATTTCCTCGGCGATGGCGGGACGCAGGGCGGCAAGGATCAGGGCGATGCCCGCATGTCCGAAACGCAGCTTCGCGACCTGTTCAGTCCGCCCTATCTGCCCGCGCTCGACGCGGGCGTGCAATCGGTGATGGTCAGCTTTTCCAGCTGGAATGGCGCGAAAATGCACGGCCACCGCTCGCTGTTGACCGGGGTGGTCAAGGACCGCTGGAATTTCGACGGCTTTCTGGTCGGCGACTGGAACGGCCATGGTCAGGTGGCGGGCTGTTCGGTAACCGACTGCGCGGAATCGGTCATCGCCGGGCTCGACATGTATATGGCGCCGGACAGCTGGAAGGGGCTTTACAAGAGCACGCTGGCACAGGCGCGCGACGGACGCCTGCCGATCGCGCGGCTCGACGATGCGGTGCGCCGCATCTTGCGGGTCAAGATGCGCGCCGGATTGTTCGAGGCCGGAAAACCCTCCTCGCGCCCCTATGCGGGCCGCTATGATCTGCTCGGCAATCCCGACCACCGCGCCATCGCGCGGCAGGCGGTGCAGGAATCGCTCGTTCTGCTCAAAAATGCGGGCGGCATCCTGCCGCTCAAGCCCGACGCCAGCATCCTGGTCGCGGGCGACGGCGCGCATAATCTCACCAAACAGACGGGCGGCTGGACGCTGAGCTGGCAGGGCACGGGAACGAAGCGGGAGGATTTCCCCAACGCCCAGTCGATCTGGGAAGGCATATCCGAACAAGTGGCAGCCGCCGGGGGCAGGGCAGTGCTGGCCGCCGATGGCCGCTATGCGAACAAGCCCGATGTCGCGATCGTCGTCTTTGGCGAGGATCCTTATGCGGAGTTTCAGGGCGACCGCCCCGATGTCGGCTATGATGATGCGGCCAGCCTGCGGATCCTGCGCGCGCTTCAGGCGGACGGCATTCCCACTGTGTCGGTGTTCCTTTCGGGGCGCGCCATGTGGGTCAATCCCTTCCTCAATGCGTCCGACGCCTTTGTCGCGGCGTGGCTTCCTGGGTCCGAAGGTGGCGGGGTTGCCGACCTGCTGTTCGGGAAAAAGGATTTCAAGGGGAAGCTTCCTTACAGCTGGCCAAAGGCGAGCGACCAGAATGCGGTCAATGTCGGCGACGCCGATTATGACCCGCTTTTCCCCTATGGCTTTGGCCTGACCCTTGCCGACAAGGGCGATCTGGCGCCGCTGCCGGAGGCGCGCGCGAGCGCGGCGGCGGAGGACCCCGGCATAATTTTTGCGGCGGGACGGCCGGGTGCGGGGCGGCAGCTTCTTCTCGGCGCACCGGGCGCGCTTTCGACCAATCCCGGCCCCGCCCTGATCGAGGCGCGCGGCGCCGACCGGCACGCGCAGGAAGATTCGGTGCGTCTGCAATGGACCGGGGCGGGCGAGGCGGTCGCCGCCATCGTGCAAGAGGACGCTGCCGATCTGTCGCGCGAATCCAACGGCGATCTCGTGCTCGAACTCGATGTGAAAGTGAATGCGCCGCCGTCGGATGATGTGGCGCTGTTGATGGGCTGCGGCGACGGCTGCGGCGGCACCGTGCCGCTGCGCGCCGCGCTGGTGGAGGCTGCACGGCGCGGCGAATGGACCAGCCTGGCCGTCCCGCTGCGCTGCTTTGCCGATGCGGGCGCCGATATGGCGCGGATCGACACGCCGCTCGGCCTCGTCACATCGGGACGTCTGGACCTCACCCTCTCGGGGGCGCGCATCACCGCGCCGTCGGGGGCAAGGCTTGCGTGCAAGTGATAATCACAACAGGGAGGATGCAATGAAAAGGGATAAATTCGGATATTCGGCGCTGCTCGCGCTGCTTTCGACCGCAGCTGCGGTGCCGGCCTATGGCCAGACCGCAGAGCCCGGCGCAACCGGCGACGACAGCAGCGAGATTATCGTTACCGCAACGCGGCGCGAACAAAGCCTGCAGGATGTGTCGGGGGTGGTGCAGGCGCTCAGCGCCGATCAGCTTCGGCAGGATGGCATCAACGAAATTCGCCAGTTGCAGATGGCGGTTCCGGGGCTCAGCATCGCCAATCAGGAAGGCAATGTCGAAATCTTCATTCGCGGTGTCGGTTCGGCGAACAATACCGAACTCGGCGATCCGGGCGCCGCGCCGCATTTGAACGGCACCTATATCCCGCGCCCGCGCGGGCTGGGGGTGATGTTCTATGACCTTGACCGGGTCGAGGTGAACAAGGGGCCGCAGGGCACGCTCTATGGCCGCAACGCGCTTGCGGGCACGCTCAACATCATCACCGCCAAGCCGCGCCTCGGCGAATTCAGCGGCTATGCGCAGGCGGAAATCGCGAACCGCTCTTCCTATGGGGCAGAGGGCGCGCTCAATATTCCGCTGGGCGAGACTTTGGCGGTGCGCGCCGCGGGCTATTATATCAACCGCGACTATGGCTTCAAAAATGTCTCGACCGGCGATCTCGCCAAGGATTTGAAGCCTGCGGGGCTGGAGGAAAATTACGCGGGCCGCCTCTCGCTCTTGTGGGAGCCGAGCGACCAGCTCAGCGTCTCCATCGTCGGCGATTATGGCAAGGAAACGGGCACGGGCTATCCCGGCGCCAATATCTTCAGCGCGGTTCAGGCCAGCGGCCTGCGTCCCGACAAGCTCAATCTCAAACATGTCGTCTATCGCGGACTGCAGGGCGAAATGGAAAATGAGCTGTGGGGGATACAGGGCAGGATCAACTATGATTTCGGCAGCTTCGGCGCCGAACTGAGCGGCAGCTATCGCTCGGTCGATTTTTATCAGGTCAATGCCTCGTCCGACGGCATCGACTATCCGGGCCGCGACCTCGACGCGGTTCAATATGATAATTTCTCCAGCAATTTCTGGCAGACCAAGTCAAAGAGCCAGGTCTATGAAGCGCGCCTCTTCGCCAATGACGACCAGCGGTTGCGCTGGAATCTGGGCGGCTTCTATTTCAAGGAGGACCAGCAGGTCGGCTATCTCGCGGTCGCCGATCGCGGCTATTGCTGCTATTCGGGCACCGAATTCACCATGCCCGACGTGGAGGGCGAAAGCTATGCCTTCTACGCCGACGCCACCTACGACGTCACCGACCGCCTCCGCCTCCTCGGCGGCATACGTTACACAGAAGAAAAGAAATCGCGCTACGGCATAGGCGGCAATTGGGCGCTGACGCTGGGCGGTGAGAATTTCGACTGCTGTTTTGCAACGCGTCTGGGCACCGAAGGCTTTCGGCCCGCGCTGCTCGACCGCCCCAATTTCGACGTCAGCGGCATCACCACGCCGCAGGGCAGGGCGCAATTCCTGATCGAAGGCATTGCGACGCCGGGGATGCGCGATACGCTGATTGCTCAGATTGGTTCGATTGCCGATGGGACCAATCCCAGTGGCACCTGCTTTGAGCGGCCGGATATCGACAATGGTTTTGTGCGCTGCCCGGCCAGTGGCGGGTTCACCTATGCCAATCTCACCATTCCCGGTCAGCAGCAGGGAAGCTCGAAATTCGATTATATCGACTGGCGCGCGGGCTTCGAATATGATCTGAGCGATGACAATATGATCTATGGCAAGGTTTCGACCGGCCATAAATCGGGCGGCTTCAACGACAGTTTTGCCGCCTCGCCCATTCCGGAAACCTTCAGCCCGGAAGAGCTGGTCGTCTATGAAATCGGCGCCCGCAACAGCTTCGATGCCTTTGGTCGCCGCGCCATCTTCAACCTGACCGGTTTCTACTATGATTATACCGATCAGGTATTTCAGGATCTGACCTGTATCAATCTCGACGAAGCGCAAAATCCCCCGGTCTGCAACGGCTATTCGATGGTCAACCGCAATATCGGGGCGTCGCGCATCTATGGCGCGGAGGCAGAATTGCGCTTCCAGCTTCCCGGCCAATTTGCGCTCGATCTCAATGCCGCTTATCTCGACACCAAGATCACGCGCGGCACCGTGGCAGATGCGCGCGCGCAGGACCACAGCGCCGGGGGCGAATCGCCGCTGATCAGCCTTGTTGGCAATCGCCTGCCGCTGGCATCAAAGATGAACGTCAGCGCCCGGCTGTCGCAATGGTTCGAGGTCGGACGGGGCCGTTTCGACTGGCAGGCCTTGCTGAACTATCGCTCCTCCTATTTCCTCAGCCAGTTCAACGAGGATGATATCGTCTTCCTCGACGGAACGCGGCAGAGCGCGCTGGAGGCGGGTTTCCCCGATCGGCAGAAGGGCTATGCGACGCTCAACCTCGGCATGGGCTATACGATCGACAATTTCCGGATCGAGGCGTGGGCCAATAATTTCCTGAACGAGGAAGTGTCGCAAAAGGCGCTGGTCGGCTCCTCGTTGAACATACGTTTCCTCAACGATGCGCGCAGCTATGGCCTTCGCCTTCGCGTGAATTTCTAGCATAAGGGGGGCAGCCGTCCGGTCCGCAAGGCGGTCTGGACGGCTGCATCAGCAGGCTGGCCTCGCCGGAGCTTGCCGGCCGATGTTGGGGGAGAGGCCCAGGGCATGGCGCAGTGACGCAGGAAGAACATACCGGCGAAAAGACACGCCCGCCGCGGCAGCCCTTGGCCATGCTGCTCATCTACGCGCTTGCCTATGGCGGGGGCGTTGTCGCCTATACGCCCTTTCTGATGCTGTTTCTGCCAGCACAGGTCACCCGCCTCGCCGGGGCAGAGGATGTGAGCTGGCTCGGCTATATGATTTTCGCTGGCGCGCTTGCGGCCAGTCTGTCGGGGGTCCTGTCGGGATGGCTGAGCGACCGGACGCGCAGCCGCCGCCTGTGGGTCGCTATCGGGTTGACCGCAACGATCCTCCTGCAACTGGCCATGCCGCATTATCAGAGCGTCGCGGCGCTGTTGTGGCTGGTTGTGGGGTGGCAAATCGCGCTCAACCTGATGCTGGTGCCGCTGCACGCCTGGGCGGGGGAATTATGTCCCGACAGTCAAAAGGGCCTTCTCGGCGGGCTGCTTTCCATCGCTCCCGTGCTGGGGGCGGCGTCGGCGATGCTCATCCCGGCTATATCGTCCCAGCTCTTCGCAGACCGCATCTTTGCGGCCGCCATTCTCACCATATGCCTGATCCTGCCGCTGCTGTTTTTCGGGCGGGAGAGCGCCTCCTTTACGGTGCAGAAGCAAGCCGACTGCGCCTTGGCCGATCACCCCCCGCTTGCCCGCGCGCGCTTTTGCATGTGGACAGCGCGTTTGCTGATGCAGCTTTCCGGCGCAGCGCTTGCCGCCTATCTTTATTTCTGGCTGCGCAGCATCGACCCTGCGATGGATGATGGCGCAAAGGCGGCGCTGTTCGCGGGCGGGTTGCTGCTTTCGGTCGGGGCGGCCTTGCTGATGGGGCGCTGGATCGACCGTCATGGCCATGCTTTTGCTATTCTCGCGGCGCTTGCGGTCCTCGCCTGCGCGTCGCTTGTCGCAATGGCGCTGATCGGCGCTCCGGCGGGAGCGAAGCTGGCTTATGTCCTTTTCACCGCGGCCAATGCGGCTTTTCTGGCACTCCATTCCAGTCAGACCCTGCGCATTCTGCCGGACCCCCGCCAAAGGGGATATGGCATTGGCCTCTTCAATCTCACCAACACCGCGCCCTCGCTCCTCATGCCCTGGCTGGCGATTTCGGTCGTGCCGGGTTTCGGTTTCGGACCGCTGTTCCTGATCCTCGCCCTGCTCGCGCTTGGCGCGGCCCTCCTGCTCATGGCGGTGCCCCGGGACACCGGGCGCGAGGCCATTCGTGCAAATCCAGCCGAGCGTCGCCTGTCGGCGGAAGGCGGCGTCTGAAATGGCCGACCGCTACATTGGGGCCAATGCCCGGATATTTATATGAAGGAGAATGAGATGGCCCATGCACCGCAGGATATGGCGGCCGGACCCGGGGAAAGCGAAAGCGCTGCATCGCATGTTGATGCGCCGGAGCTGCGCTGGTTTGTAATGGGTCTGTTCTTCATCTTCGGGGGGATTACGTCCTTGAATGATGTGATCATCCCGAAGCTGAAGGAGCTGTTCACGCTGAGCTATACGCAGGCGATGCTGGTGCAATTCTGCTTCTTCACCGCCTATCTGGTCATCGGCATTCCGGGGGCAAAGCTGGTCAAGAAGATCGGTTATATGCGCGGCGCGGTGGCGGGGCTGCTGACGATGATGGTCGGCTGCCTGCTCTTCATCCCTGCCTCGCAGCAGGCGGTCTATGGCCTGTTTCTCTTTGCCCTGTTCGTGCTCGCGAGCGGGGTGGTGATCGTGCAGGTCGTCGCCAATCCGCTCATCTCGCTGCTCGGCAAGCCCGAAACCGCACACAGCCGGCTGACCTTTGCCCAGGCGTTCAACTCGCTGGGCACCACCATCTTTCCGATTGCTGGATCGGTGCTGATCCTCGGCAGCCTGGCGACGATGAGCGCGGATCAATTGTCGGGCGCCGAACTTGATGCCTATCGCACCGCCGAAAGCCAGGCGATCGTCCATGGCTATCTGGGCATTGCGGCGGCGCTGGCCGTTGTGGCGGGGGCGGTCTGGCTGTTCCGCGGCCGGCTCAAGAATGAACGGCATGAGCCGAGCGCGGCGCTGGCGGGGCTCGACCTGCTCAAGCGCCCGCGCTTCGGCTTTGGCGCACTGTGCATCTTTCTCTATGTCGGGGCCGAGGTGTCGATCGGCTCGCTGATCGTCAATTATCTGATGCAGGGCCATGTCATGGCGCTTCCCGAGCAAGCCGCGGGCAAGCTGATCGGCCTTTACTGGGGCGGCGCCATGGTCGGCCGCTTCATCGGATCGGGCCTGATGCGCGTCATCAGCCCGGGCAAGCTGCTCGCCGCGGTCGCGCTGGGCGCCATCGCGCTGATCCTTGTCTCGATCAACACGACCGGAATGATCTCCGGCTACAGCCTGCTCGCGATCGGCCTGATGAACGCGATCATGTTCCCGACCATCTTCAGCCTCGCTTCCGAAAAGCTCGGCAGCCGCGCCGCCGACGGATCGGGCATCATCAATGTCGCCATCTTCGGCGGCGCCGTCATCCCGCTCGCCACCGGGGCGCTTGCCGACATCACCGGAAGCCTCGGCCTCGCCATGCTGCTCCCCGCCGCATGCTACGCCGTCATCGCCGCATTCGGATATTATGCCAGACGGGCGGCGTAACCCGACTTGATTGCCAATAATTCGGTGTGTTGGGTGTGAAGCTCGCGTGAGGAGCTTAACGAATGAGTAATTTGTTCTGAATGGCGGACGAGCAAATGGCTCGGCTTCTGCCCTGTTTGTCCAAGAGCCAGGGCCGCACGCACGTCGATGGTCGGCGAGTTTTGAGCAAAACCATCTTCGTCAACCGCAATGGATTGAGGTGGTCCGATGCGGCGAGGGCATGTAGCCCAGCAAATGATGCAAAGAGAATTTTTTCATCTTGGGTGCACCACGTCCCTGAAAATACATCATTAATACCCTGCCAGGGTCTCCAGAACTCGAGAAAAGCTCTGGTTCGGACCGGAATTTTAGCTCCCCGCAGACGGAATTGCCCAACTTGACACCTCCCTGCCATATGTCTGAAAAGAACATATGAGGAACATTTGGGCAGTCGAGTCGGTGAATGCTTTATGCGCTATGCAAGGGAAGTCTGTCTCGATCGAGGCGCAAGACGGCGCGTGTCATTCGACAGCTCTGGGCCATTCGACGCTCGACATCGCAATTGGCGGCGGGTTGGCGCGGGGGCGATTGCACGAATTATTCGCAGCAGAACGGGCCGACAGCAGCAGTGCGGCTGGCTTCACGGCGATGCTGGCCTGTCTCGTCAACCAGGGGCGCGCTCCTTTGTTCTGGCTGCGCGAGGATATGGCGGAGCGACAGGCCCGTCTTTATCCGCCCGGATTGGCGGAGATAGGAATCGATCCGGAACGCATTGTGTTGGTCGCTTTGCCCGATCCGGTAACGCTGCTACGCACGGCGGTCGACGTGGCTCGCTGCGCTTCGGTGGGCGTCGCGGTGATCGAAGTGTGGCGCAGCCCGCGCGCGCTCGACCTGACTGCAAGTCGGCGTTTGGCGCTGGCGGCAAAAGCGTCCGGCGTCACCATCTTGCTTCTCCGTGTCGAAGCGGAGCCCGGGCCCAGCGCGGCCCAGACACGTTGGAGCGTTCACGCCGCGCCTTCCACAGCATTGGAGGCTGGAGCGCCCGGTCGGCCTTCTTTCATCATCAAATTGTTGCGTCAGCGTGGCCGTCCGGATGGTGGCACTTGGCATCTGGAATGGGATCGTGACCGAAGCAGCTTCCGCGATACGACGCTATCTGGCTCTATGGTTTCCGTTTCTCTCGGCCGATCGCTGGCGCGTGGCGCACCGCTCCGAACCGGATGACGCGCCGTTCGCCTTCGTCGAAAAGCAGCGCGGCGCGATGCACGTCGTGGCGCTCGATTCGTATGCGCTGCGTCTGGGCCTGACCCCTGGTCTGACGTTGGCGGATGCGCGCGCGCGCGTTCCCGAGCTTGCCGTGATTGAGCAGGATAACCATGCCGACCATCTCTGGCTCGAGCGCATTGCCGATGGCTGCGACCGCTGGAGCCCAATGGTCGCCCTCGATCCGCCTGATGGGGTTACCCTCGATGTCACGGGATGCGCGCATCTTTGGGGGGGAGAGGCTGCGCTGGCGGCGGAGGTCGAACGGCGGATAGGCGCCGCCGGCATGACCCTGCGCCATGCCTTCGCCAAAACGGCTGAAGCCGCGCAGGCGTTGGCTCGCTTTCAGACGGCGCCGGCTGTCAACGAGCATCAAGCCATCCGCCGCCTTTCCATCGCGGCGTTGCGACTGGAGGAGGAAGACGAAATGGCGCTCCGCCGCGCCGGTCTCAAGACCGTCGGCGATCTTGCCGCGCGCCCCATGGCGCCGCTCGCGGCCCGCTTTGGCGCAGAGATGGTGACCAGACTCGATCGGCTTCTGGGTCATGCCAACAGCCGCATTTCCCCTCGCCGCGCCCCTCCAGCGTTGATGTTCGAACAGCGTTTTGCAGAACCGGTTGCCCGCACCGAAGATATATTGACGGCGCTGGACGGGCTTGTCCGCGAAGCCGCAAAAGTGCTGGAAGAAGGCGGGAAGGGCGGGCGGCATTTTGTCGGGCGCCTCTATCGCAGCGATGGCGCGGTGCGGGAGATTGCGGTTGAGACCGGGCTGCCCACGCGCGACCCAGCCGTCACGGCGCGCCTGTTTTGGGAACGGATCAATACGCTTGCCGATCCGATCGATCCCGGCTTCGGTTTCGATCTGGTCCGACTGACCGTGCCGACAGCCGAACCGTTGGGGCCGTCCCAGCTGGAGCTGGAAGGCGGCGGTCTGAGCGAAGAGGCGATGGCCGCGCTGATTGACCGGCTGGGCACGAGATTGGGGCGGCGGCGCATTCGGCGCTTTATCTGGCGCGATACGCATATTCCCGAACAGCAGATGCTGACCCTACCGGTCAGCGAGACCCGCGACCCCCTGCCTTGGCCGCGTCCGGCGGCGGGGGAAGTGCCTCTTCGCCCTTTGCATCTATTCGATCCCCCCCAACCGGTGGAGGTTCTGGCCGAAGTGCCCGACGGTCCGCCCCGCCGCTTTCGCTGGCGCCGCACGCTTCACGAGGTGAAACGCTTTGAAGGGCCGGAGCGCATTGCGGGGGAATGGTGGCGCGTCCCGGTCGAGCGCCTGCCCGACCCCGATCCCGACCCCGGCGCGCTCAACAATCCCCCCTCCCGCCCGCTGCTGACCCGTGATTATTTCCGGGTCGAGGATGCGCGCGGCCGGCGTTTCTGGCTGTTCCGCCATGGCCTGTATGAGCGCGAAACGCAGACGCCTGTCTGGTATATCCATGGGCTGTTCGCGTGACGAAAACCCTGTCTCCGCCCCCGTCTTTTTCCGAACTGGCGGCCGCCACCAACTATTCCTTTTTGCACGGCGCCTCCCATCCGGCCGACATGGTCGCAAGAGCGATTGCGCTGGGGTACAAGGGTATTGGCATCGCGGACCGCAACACGGTCGCTGGAGTGGTGCGGGCTTTTTCCGCGTGGAAGGCCGCACGGGCAAAGCTGGCCGAAACCGAACCGGCGGCTTTTGATTTCCAGTTGCTGGTCGGCGCGCGGCTGGTGTTTGCGGATGATACGCCCGACATCATCGCCTATCCCATGGACCGGGAGGGATGGGGACGGCTGACGCGGCTGCTGACGCTTGGCAATCGCCGCGCGGAAAAAGGGGGCTGTGCCCTCTATCTGGCCGACTTGGTCGAGCATGTCCAAGGCCTGCTGCTGATCGCCTTTGCCGATGAAAGCGCGGAGTTTTTGCTCCGCCGCCTGGCTGGTCGCGCGCCCTTGTGGATTGCCGCGACGATGCGGCGAAGGGGCGATGACCAGCGCCGTCTCGCCCGCCTGAAAGCCCTGTCGGCCCGCACGGGCATCCCCTTGCTCGCCACTTGCGACGCGCTATATGCGACCCCCGAACAGCGACCGCTGCACGATGTCATTCGCTGTATCGACGAAGGCATCACCCTGGCCGAGGCCGGAACGCGCCTGCTTCCCAATGCCGAACGCCATCTCAGATCACCGGGGGAAATGGCGCGCCTGTTCAAGGCCGCGCCCGAAGCTTTGACCGCATCCACCGACATAATGTCGCGGATCGGCTTCACGCTCGACCAATTACGCTATGAATATCCGCGCGAGCCGGTGCCCAAGGGATGGAAGCCCATGCCCTGGCTCAAGCACATCACACTTCAGGCCGCCGAAAAAGCCTATCCGGGCGGCATTCCCCGCCGGATTCGCAACCTGTTGCGCACCGAATTCCGGCTGATCCGCAAACGGCGCTATGCCTGCTATTTCCTCACCGTCTATGAGCTGGTGAAATTTGCGCGTTCGCTCGATCCGCCCATCCTGTGCCAGGGGCGGGGATCGGCGGCCAATTCGGCAGTATGCTATTTTCTGGGCATCACCTCGGTCGATCCGGCAAAGTTCAACCTGCTCTTCTCGCGCTTCGTGTCGGCAGAGCGCAATGAACCGCCCGATATCGACGTCGATTTCGAGCATGAGCGCCGCGAGGAAGTGATCCAGCATATTTATGAACGCTATGGCCGCAGCCGGGCGGGGATCGCCGCAACGGTTATTCACTACCGCCCCAAAAGCGCGGTGCGCGAAGTGGGCAAGGTGCTCGGCCTCTCTGAAGATATGACCGCGCGGCTGACCAGCACCGTCTGGGGAAGCTATGCGGGTGCGGTGGAAGCGCAGCGCATCGCCGACAGCGGTTTTGATCCCGATGCCCCCGAACTCGCGCGGTTGCGCTGGATCGTCGATCAATTGCTCAACGCGCCCCGCCACCTGTCCCAGCATGTCGGCGGATTTGTGCTGACCCAGGGGCGGCTCGATGAACTGGTGCCGATCCACAACGCCGCGATGGAGGATCGCACCTTCATCGAATGGGACAAGGATGACATTGACGCGCTCGGCCTGATGAAGGTCGATGTACTGGCGCTCGGCATGTTGAGCTGCATCCGCAAGGCGTTCGAGATGATGCGCGATCATGGCCTTGGCGACTTCACCCTTGCCAGCATCCCGCAGGACGCACCGCCAGTTTATGACATGCTTTGCGCGGGCGACAGCATCGGGGTGTTCCAGGTCGAAAGCCGCGCCCAGATCAACATGCTCCCGCGCCTCAAGCCACGCGAATTTTATGATCTCGCCGTGCAGGTGGCGATCGTCCGGCCAGGTCCGATCGAAGGCGATATGGTTCACCCCTATCTCAAGCGGCGCATGGGAAAAGAGAAAGTCGACTTTCCCTCTCCCGCGCCGCCGCATGATCCCGATGAGCTCCGCGGGGTGCTGGGGGACACTTATGGCGTGCCGCTGTTTCAGGAACAGGCGATGAAGCTTGCCATCATCGCCGCGGGCTTCACCCCCGATGAGGCGAACCAGCTCCGCCGCGCGATGGCGACCTTTCGCAATGTCGGCACCATCACCCATTTCGAAACCAAGATGGTCGAAGGCATGGTCGCGCGCGGCTATCAGCGCGATTTCGCACAGCGCTGCTATAACCAGATCAAGGGTTTCGGCAGCTATGGCTTTCCCGAAAGCCACGCTATTTCCTTCGCGCTGCTTGTCTATGTCTCGGCATGGCTCAAATGCACGCATCCGGCGGTTTTTGCCGCCGCCTTGCTCAATTCGCAGCCGATGGGCTTTTACGCCCCCGCACAAATCGTACGCGATGCGCGCGAACATGGCGTGACGGTGCATCCCATCGACATAAATTACAGCGATTGGGATAATCGGCTGGAAAGCGGCGCGGAAGATCAAGCTGTACATGACCGCTGGAAGTGGAATGTCGCCGCGCATCGAGGGGACAAGCAGCATGCGCTGCGTCTGGGTTTTCGCCAGATTGATGGATTCCGCGCGGATTGGGGGTATGCCATCGTGGCCGAACGGCGCACCGGCGGTCATTTCACCAATATCGAGGATTTGCAGCGACGGGTGCGCGTGCCGCAGGCCGAAAAGGGGCCGAGCGAAGTGCGAACCGCGCCGCTGCCGCGACGGGCGCTACACTTGCTGGCCGATGCCGACGCTTGCAGTTCGATCGGGCTTGGGCGGCGGACCGCCGCCTGGGAAGCAAGGCGCTTGCCCGCGGGCGGCGAGTTACCTCTCTTCGCTGCCGCGCGTGCGCGCGAACTGGCCGCCGAGCCCGATGCGTTGCTACCGGCGATGCCGCTGTCGGAAGAGGTGGCGGCGGATTATCAGACCACCCGTCTCTCGTTAAAGCAGCACCCCCTATATTTCCTGCGCCAAACGCTGCGCGCCGAAGGCATTCTCTCCAGCGCCGAACTTTTCGCCGTGCCTGATGGCGATGTGGCAAAGGTGGCAGGAGTCGTATTGGTCCGCCAACGGCCAGGCAAGGGTAACGCCGTCTTCGTCACATTGGAGGATGAGACGGGGATTGTGAATATTCTGCTCTGGGCCAGCCTGCTCGAACGCTATCGGCGCCCCCTGATGGCTTCACGCCTGATGGAAGTGCAGGGAGAGGTTCAAAAGAGCGAGGAGGGCGTCCTCCACCTGCTGGCTAAGCGCATCGTCGATCGCACCATCCTGCTCGATCGGTTGAACGAGAGAGTCATCGAGCCAACAGAGATTGCCTTTCATTCGGAAACACCCCGCGCACAGCATCCCCGCAACCTGCGCATTATCCCGAAGTCCCGCGACTTTCATTGACTTCAAGCGATGATCACCCAGTTCGCACCTTCATCATCTTGGGTACGCCATAGCCGAACAACAAAAGAGAGAAGTGCGGGCGTGGTTTTGGCTACGCCTGCTGCCGCAGTCCGTGCCAGCACGGATTTTGAGCCGCTCAATGCAACGGGCCAGCATGTGAAGAGCCTACCTTTTGGCCGATGCCGGGATCGGCTACGCTCCCGAAGCTATCTGGGCGTCATATTATGAGGCATCGGGTCGATCGACGGCATGAGGAACATGGTTAAGCGGGACCGCTCCTATTGGGGCTCTATGTGCCGCGCTTCGTGGGGCAGCGCTGAATTTAAAGGTCATGGCCAAACAACCGTGAAGAGTTTTTCCGGCGCCAGCCGGTGACGGCCTTTCAGGCTGCGATAATGGGTGCTTCCGCGGCATGCGGAAATTCATCGGCAATCAACCGCGTTCTCTCTAATGTCTGAGACGGCAATTCGCCGAACAGCGCGCGATATTGCTGCGAAAAGCGCCCGAGATGGACGAAATCCTGCGCCAGGGCGGCGCTTGTGATGCTCGCTCCCGATCTGCGCATCTGCCAAAGTTCGTTGCGCACATGGTTGAGACGGAGCCGCAGGAGCAAGTCGAGCGGACGGATACCCAGGGTCGATCGAACGGCATAGTGAAGCGCACGCGGCGTGACATCGAGATGACGGGCGATTTCGTTCACGCTTACGCGCTGTCCGAAACACCCTTCGACCTGCCGGATCATCCGCATGGTCAGCGCATAGCCTTCGACGGGCCGCGAAACGGCGTGCGCATCGCGCCTGCTCGTGCCGAGCGTTAACCCCTTGCCGAGTGCTCGCAGGAGGGAAACGCGAAGGTCAGAGGTATCCGCGGCTTTGGTCCCGCCGAACGCGGTGTCCGCGAGCCGCCGAAATATCCCGACCAGCTCGATTGGCAGCGGAATGCAGGAATCCTCGGGTCGAAGACGGGATAGAGGCAGGGTGACATTTTCAGCCGCGAGCATCTGGGTTTCGACCGCGATCCCGATGCCGTGCCATTTGCTGGCGAGGATGTTGCGATATTCGCGTCCGGAATCGAGGATGATCAGATGACCCGGATCCATCCTTCTTCCAAGGAAGATGGCAGGCGAAAGATTTATGACAAAGAATGTTAACCCCGCCTTGATGCGGGAATGATCGATAACGCTACAATTCACGCGATTTTCTGAAAAAACCATCCCGTGCAGGTCGACAGACCGAAAGCGGATATTGATGGCGCCAGGCTCAATTTGGACGGCCGGTGTATCGCGCCCGCGCAGATGGGCCCGAAAATGATTGATGTCCCTGAACTCGCGCAAATCTCCTTTCTTCATCGCCTGCTCTCCCGAGGCATGATCATGATTAACGCGACAGCTTCCGATAATGGATAGCGGATTTCTGGTAAGTGCCTACACTCCCTACCGGAATTCAGTTGCTTAACGCATATATATGAGGGGGGCCAGATGGGTTTACCGGCGATCACGCAGGAGGCTCTCCGCAACAAGCCGTCTCTAGCCCGGAAAAGAATAATCACCCGGCCTATGATGCGGGCAGGCGTCTGCCGCTGGGCGCTGCTGGCAATGGCTGCCGTGGGATCGCCGGCCTCGTCCTGGGGCCAGGAGACGGTCCGCTGGGATGTCAATGGCACTGCCATTGGCGAAGGAGGCACCGGCACATGGGACGAGACGGCACCCGCCTGGAGCCTCAGCGCCGATGGGGTGAGCGGACCATTCCGGCCCTGGAATAACGCGGCGCTTGACGACGCCATATTCGGCGGAAGCGCTGGTACAGTAACGGTGAATGCGCCGATAACCGTGCGCAATATCACTTTCCAGACCAACGGCTATATTATCACAGGCGGCACATTAAACCTGCGCGGAGCCAATCCCACGCTGACGGTGACGACGGGGGCTTCGACCATTGGATCGCGGGTCACCACCGATGGCGGTTGGACCAAAGCTGGTGGTGGCAATCTGGCCTTGAACGGCGCCAACACCTTTGGCGGCGGTATTGATATCACGGGTGGCGGGCTTACGCTGAATGCGGCCAACAGTTTCACCGGGACTATCAACGCCACGGGTGGCAGCCTCACCATCGGCGCGATCGGCGATGCTGCACTTGGCAGTTCCGGCAATGTGATCAATCTTGGTAATAGCCGCACATTGACGGCGAATGGCATGATTTCAGCAAGCCGTACGATCAATATCGACAGTGGCATCGGCAATATCCGGGGCGGAGGGCTGGGGGATGCGTTCTACACCGGCGCTGGCGGCTTAAATGTGGGGGCCGGTATCGCGCTGACCAACGACGCCAGCAACTATCAGGGGCAAACCCAGTTCACCACCTTGCCCGGCTGGGGCGGCATCTCCAATTCCTTCAGTTCGATCGGAAATCTGGGCGAGGCAAGCGCGCTTGGCGCTCCCACCACCGTGGCCAACGGCACCATCCTGTTAGGGCCAGGCTGCTGCCAGGCCTTGGGTAATTCGATACTCGGTTATACTGGCACAGGCCACAGTTCCAACCGCAACTGGAACTTCCGGCCCGGCAATTATTCGGGCGGGGTGTTCCTGCACAACAATGGCAGCGGGGCGCTGACGTTGACGGGGGATATTTCCGCCACGGGTGGCTCGCGTCCCTTTGGTTTCAGCGCAAATTCCGCAGACATGAATCTGCTGGGCGTGATCAGCAGCAATTCCGGCCGCACCGCTTTTTTCAGTGCGGGCAGCGGCCATACGCTCAGGCTGGGCACCGCCAATATATTTTCGGGCACGGCGAGCATCGGTGGCGCAGGTCTGGTCGAAGCAGCGCTGTTTTCCCATGTCGGCGTGGCCGGTTCGCTCGGCACGGGCGCCATTTCCATCAATGGCGGCAATCTCTCCTATGTCGGTGCAGGAGAATCGACCAACAAGAGTTTCGGTATCTCCAATGGTTCGCTCAACAGCAACGGTGCGGGAGCGCTGACGCTCAGTGGCCCGATGGGCATTACTAACACTGCCACTCTCGGTGGCAGTTTCACCGGCGCGGACAATGTAATCTCAGGCGTGATTTCGGGTACGGGCAATCTGCGCGGCGCCGGATCGGGAACCTGGTTGGTGACCGGCGACAACAGCTATACGGGCCAGACCATCGTTGACAGTGGCATTTTGCGCGCCGGATCGGCCACCGCTTTCGCCGGGTCGACCCGTTTTGACGTCAATGGCGGCACGTTGGACCTTAACGATTTCGACCAGACCCTGACCGCGCTGACCGGCACAGGCGGTACGCTCGATCTGGGCACCGCGCTGCTGAAAATCGATGGGCCGACAGGCACAAGCGCGAGCTTTGGGGGCAGCATTACGGGTAATGGCGGGCTCAGCAAAATGGGTAACAGTACCCAGACCCTGACCGGAGCCAGCAGCTACAGCGGCGACACAAGGGTCGGCGGGGGCACGCTGGCGCTTGACTTCAGCTCCACCGGCGGCCCGCTGAGCAATATCATCGGCAGTGACTCGACGCTCCGCATGGCTGGCGGCACCCTGAGGGTGACCGGCGCCGCGAACGAAAGCAACACGCAGACATTTGACGGTCTGGTGATCAGCGCTGGCAACAACATGATCAGCGCCGTGTCGGGAACGGGCGGCAGCATGACCATCAATCTTGGCGCCATCACCCGGACCGGTGGACTGATGAACTTCGTCTTGCCGAGCAGCGGCAACATCACCACTACCAACACGGCGCTCGGCGGCTGGGCCACCGTTAACGGCACCGATTACGCCAAGGTGGTCGGCGGCAACATCCAGGCCTTCACCGACGCCGACTATACCGACAAGGACAATGCCGCCAACTGGGTCCCCGATGAATATATAACCGATGTTGCGGGCTTCTTTGGCACGGTGACGGGCACAAAGCAGCTTGGCGGGCTGCGCTATACACAGGCGGTGTCCACCACCGTGACGGTCGATGCCGGCGAAACGCTGGGTGTCGATGGCACCATCATCGTCGCGCCGACCGTGATGGGCGGCAACCAGCAGATTACCGGTGGTATGATGACTGGCGCCTCTGGCGGCGTGCTGGGCATCCAGCAGAATAGCACGGGCAATTTCACAATCGGTTCGCAGATTGTCGACAATGGTCCGGGCATGGGCTTTACCAAGGCGGGCACCGGTCTCGTCACGCTTAGCAACACGGCCAACAGCTATACCGGCGCCACGCGCGTCGTTCATGGTACGCTGGCGGTGGCCAGCGTCCGCAATGGCGGCGCTGCGAGCAGCATAGGCGCCTCATCGGCGGCTTCGTCGAATCTGGTGCTGGAAGGCAGCACGCTGCGCTATACAGGTGGCGGCGACAGTAGCGACCGCGGCTTCGTCTTTGACAAGTCGGGAGCCATCCTGGGCAGTGGCATTGAAGTCACTAACGCGGCTGCCAATCTGACCTTGAGCGGCTTGGTCACCAGTCCGGGCGACGCCGCTTTTACCAAGAGCGGCCCTGGCACGTTGACGCTGGCCAATTCGGCCAATGACTTCACCGGAGTCATAACCGTCAACGGCGGGCTTTTGGGCGCGACCACGTTGGCCGATGGCGGGCAGGTGAGCAGTATCGGCGCGGGAAGCAACGCGCCGAGCAGCCTCATCCTCAATGGCGGCGGGCTGCAATATACGGGCGGCACGACCACCAGCAATCGCGGATTCACCCTTGGCGCCAGTGGCGGGATCGTCGATGTGACGTCGGCGGCCACTATTCTCACCAATAGTGGCGTCGTGGTAGGCGGTGGTCGATTGACCAAGAACGGCGCCGGCACATTGGTGCTGACAGGGGCCAATACTCATACGGGCGGCAACAGCATCAACAACGGCGTGCTGCGCGCGGGCGCGGCGAACGTATTCGGAGCATTGACCGGTTCGAGCACAAATCTGGCCGATGCGGCGGGTGCAGTGCTCGATCTCAATAACTTCGACAACCTCATCGGTCCGCTCAATGGCGGCGGGGCGATGGGTGGCAACGTCACGCTGGGCTCGGGCACGCTGCGCATCGCATCCGGAAATGGCGATTATTCCGGCGTCATCAGCGGGACCGGCGGCGTGTGGCGCACCAACGGCGGCAACCAGACCTTCAACGGCTGCAACAACAGCTACACCGGCGCTACAACATTGCAAGGCGCCGCGATCACTGTCGACTGCCTGGCGAACGGCGGGCAGGCCAGCGGCATCGGCGCCTCCAGCAGTGCGTCTGCCAATCTGGTGTTCATTAGCGGCAGCTTGAACTACACCGGCGGGACTATCAGCATTGATCGGGGGTTCAGCCTTACGGGCTATGGCGTCATCAATGTGACCAATGCCGCCAGCACGCTCGGGTTCAGCGGTCAGATCGTCGGCGGCGGCGAGTTGTACAAGGACGGCCCAGGCACGATGGTGCTGTCCGGCAACAACAGTTACACCAATAATACCCGCGTAAGAGGCGGCATCTTGCGCGCCGGTTCGGCTACGGCTTTCGGCGCCACCAATTCCTTCTGGCTGAACAATACCGCCGGAGTGTTGCTGGACCTGAATGATTTCAGCGCCACCGCACGATCCCTGATCGGTGGAGGAAGTCTGGGCGGAAACATCGCGTTGGGCACGGGTACGCTAACAATTGGGGATGGCGCCAGCCAGACCTACGCGGGCGCCATTAGCGGTAGCGGAAATTTGGTGAAGAGCGGCGGCGGCAACCAGAGGCTCGCGGGCTGCGACAGCAGCTATACTGGCGTTACTACCATCAATGCGGGAACGCTGACGGTTGATTGTCTGGCGAACGGTGGATTCAACAGCTCGATCGGCGCTTCGTCTTCCGGCCCGGCAAATCTGGTTATCAACGGCACGTTGAATTACGTCGGAGCAGGCAGCAGCACGAACCGCCAGTTTACCTTGGGGGCCAGTGGCGGAACGATCGATTCCTCCGGGACGGGCGCACTTGCGCTGACTTATGGGGGGGCGGTGACGCTTGCGAGTCCTGGGACAACGCGCACGCTGACCCTGACCGGCACGAATGTGGGCGAGAATATTTTCGCCGCGCGCCTGGACAATTCGGGGACGACCCGACTGGTCAAGGCAGGCGCGGGCACCTGGCGCCTGACCAATAGCGCGAGCACCTATACTGGCGCCACGACGATCAGCGGCGGCATCCTCATTGTCGACAAGCTCAGCGATGGCGGCGCGGCGAGCAGCATCGGTGCCTCGACCAATGTGGCCAGCAATCTGGTCATCGGCAACGGTTCGACCCTGCGCTATGTTGGCACCGGCGACAGTACGGACCGCCGGTTCACGCTCGATACCGGCGTGACTTATATCCAGTCGTCGGGAACGGGCGCGCTCATATTCGCGAACACCGGCACGGTCGGCCTTAACGGCACTAATGCAATGCGCACGATCGTACTCGGCGGAACCAATACCGGCTCAAACACCATGGGCGGGGCCATCGCCGACAACGGCACCGGCAGGACGACCTTGGCGAAGAATGACAGCGGCACCTGGGTACTGACCGGCAATAACAGCTTTACGGGCAACACCGTCATAAATGACGGCAACCTGATGGTGGGCAACGGCGGCACGACCGGTAATGCGGGTGCAGGCAATGTGATCGTTGATTCGGCGACATCGACTCTCTCGCTCAACCGCAGCGACACCTTCCTCTTCAGCGGCACGTTGAGCGGCCCCGGCACGCTGGCGCAGATCGGCACTGGCACCAGCATATTGACCTCGGCGCTCAACAATATCGGTGCGACCACGATCAGCGGCGGGACGCTTCAGATCGGAGACGGGACATCAGGTGCGCTGACGACCCCCACGCTCGCCATGACCGGCAATTCGGCGCTGGTCGTCAACGGCATGCTGCAGGGAACCGCTGGGGCGCAGACCGTTATCACCGGAGACGGCGGCAGCCAGGTCGTGAGGCTGGGCAATGGCGTTACCATGCGGGCGACTGGCAATCTGGGCGACGGCGCGGATCGCGTTGAACTGTTCGGCACCGTGAATACCGCTGGCGGCACATTGTCGCTGGGCGCGGGGGATGACACGCTGGCCCTGTATGACGGAGCGGGCATCAGCGCCGCATTTGTCGATGGCGGGGCGGGGTCGGATCTGCTGCAAGTGATCAACGCCGCCGCCCTGACGGTCGATGGTGCCAACGTGAACGGCTTCGAACGGCTAGAGAAACAGGCGGCGGGTACGCTGACGCTGACCGGCAACCATAGCTATAGCGGTGGAACGACGATCACGACGGGGACGCTGCGGATCGGCAATGGCGGCGGGTCCGGGGCGCTCGCGGGCGATGTCGCGAACAATGCCCTGCTGGAGTTCAACCGTTCGGGCACGCTTGCGGTTACGGGCGCGATATCGGGTACGGGTGCCGTGCGCCAGATCGGCAGCGGTACCACGATTCTTTCCGGCGTGAACAGCTATCAGGGTGGCACGAACGTCACTGCGGGGACGCTCCAGGTTTCGGGCGACGCCAATCTGGGCACGTCGAGCGGGGGACTGACGCTGACGGGCGGGCGGCTCAACACGACGGCCAGCTTCACGTCGAACCGAGCGGTGGAACTGGCAGGGGCTGGCAATATTTCGACCGACGCCGGGACAGTGCTGACGCTGGCAGGTGCGCTGTCGGGACCGGGCACGCTCACCAAGACCGGCGCGGGAACGCTGACGCTGACTGCGGACAATGGCTACACGGGGCTGACGACGATCAGCGCGGGGACGCTGCAGATCGGTTACGGTGGCACGGCGGGCAGCATAGCGGGCAATTTGCTCAACAATAGTGCGCTGTTGTTCAACCGCGCAGGTACGCTGACCATGGGCGGGATGATCATTGGCGGCGGATCGGTCACGCAATCAGGGCCCGGGACCACGATCCTGACCGGCAACAACAGCTATGCAGGCCCGACGATCGTCAATTCGGGCGTCTTGCTGGTGAATGGCGACCAGTCGGGCGCGACGAACCTTACCAGCGTCGCTTCGGGCGCGACATTGGGCGGTATCGGCACGATCGGCGGCAGTGTGATCATCGCCGACGGTGGCACGCTTGCGGCCGGATCGAACGGGGTCGGTGCGTTGACGATCAACGGCGGGCTTGCGCTTGGCAATGCCTCGCTGGTCGATTTCGAGTTCGGGCAGGCGAACGTGCCAGGCGGTCCGCTCAACGATCTGGTCAATGTGGGCGGGGATCTGGTGCTCGATGGCGTCGTCAATGTGACGCAGGCGCCGGGCGGCAGCTTTGGTCCCGGTGTGTACCGGATGTTCAACTATTCGGGTGCGCTGACGGACAATGGCCTTTCTGTCGGCACGATGCCGCCGGGCAGCGATGTTTTCGTTCAGACCGCGATTGGGGGGCAGGTTAACCTCGCGAACACCGCGGGGCTCATGCTCAACTTCTGGGACGGCACCGGTCAACCAAAGAACGACGGCGCAATCCAGGGCGGCGACGGAATATGGCGTGTCAGCGGCAATCAGATCGACTGGACCGACGTGAACGGGACGGTCAACGCCGACTATGCGCAGGACAGCTTTGCGATCTTTCAGGGGACGGGCGGCACCGTCACGGTCGATAATGTCGGCGGCAATGTTCTGTCAGCGGGCATGCAGTTCGCGGTCGACGGCTACACTATTGCAGGTGGTCCCCTCACGCTGACCGGCGTGGATGCGTGGGTGCGTATCGGCGACGGCAGTCCAGCCGATGGGGCTATCACCACCACGATCACCGCGCAGCTCGCGGGCTCGGCACGTCTGGTCAAGGATCTGGGCGGCACGCTCGTGCTGGCTGGTGCCAACAGCTACACAGGGGGCACCGCGATCAATGACGGCACATTGCGCATCTCCAGCGATACCAATCTGGGCGACGCAGCAGGGAGCCTCTCCTTCAACGGCGGTACGCTCAACACCACGGCGAACATTGTTTCGGCCCGGGCTGTCGACCTTGCGGGTGCTGGCAGGTTTCTGACCGATGGCGGCACGACGCTCACGCTGGCGGGCGTTGTGTCAGGCGCGGGCGCACTGACCAAGGAAGGCGGGGGTTCGCTCATTCTCACCAACGCCAATACCTATGGCGGTGGTACCACGATTGGGGCGGGCTCGCTCCATCTCGGTGCTGGGGGAACTGCTGGAAGCCTTGTCGGGGATGTATTTAACAATGGCCAGCTGGCGTTCAACCGCTCGGATAGCCTGATTTTTGCGGGCGCGATCACCGGCGACGGCATGGTTAGCCAAATTGGCCCCGGGAAGACGATCCTGACAGGTAACGGAAGCTATAGGGGCGGCACCACGATCACCGCCGGGGAGCTTCTACTGGGGAACGGCGGGACTACGGGTGGCATCACTGGTGACGTGCTCAACAACGCCGCGTTCGGTTTCAATCGGTCGGATGCGGTAACCTTCTCTGGTATGATTTCCGGGACGGGAACGTTCGCCCAGATCGGTTCGGGTACGACCATCCTCACCGGCGCCAACAGCTACACTGGTGCCAGCACTGTGAGTGCGGGGACATTGCTGGTCAACGGTGACCAGAGCGCGGCGACCGGCGTGACCAGCGTCGCCCTGGGTGCAACGCTGGGCGGCGTCGGCACGATCGGCGGCGACGTTGCGATTGCTGACCGGGGGATTCTCGCCCCGGGCGGTGCTGACGGTCCAGGCACGCTCGCGATCAACGGCCATCTCGCATTGGCGGGAGGTTCCACCCTCAATTACGACTTTGGTCAGGCCAATGTCATCGGGGGTGCGTTCAACGATCTCGTCAATGTCGGCGGCGACCTGTTGCTGGACGGCACGCTCAACGTGGTCACAAGCGCCGGCGGCAGCTTTGATCCGGGAATTTACCGGGTCATCAACTATGCTGGCGCCTTGACCAATAACGGCCTGATGATCGGTGCCATCCCCGCTGGGACCGACTTTTTTGTGCAGACCTCGGTGCCCAATCAGGTGAATCTGATCAACACCAATGGCCTGGCGCTGCGCTTCTGGGACGGCGCGAGCGGTGGCCGCAACGACGCTATTATCACCGGCGGCGACGGTGTGTGGCAGAACATATCGGGCAACGATAACTGGACGCTGGACGATGCGTCGATCAACGCTCCGTTCCTCGACAGCGCTTTCGCGATTTTCGGCGGTATCGGCGGGACCGTTACGGTCGACGGGGGCCTCGGTGCGATTAACGTCGCGGGCATGCAGTTTGCGAGCGAAGGCTATGCTATCGAAGGCGATCCGATCAACCTGACCGGCGCACCGGTTTCAGTGATCCGTGTCGGCGATGGTTCAGCGTCCGGCGCCGCGATCACCGCCACGATTGCCTCTGACCTTCTGGGTGCGAGCCAGCTCGTCAAGACCGATATGGGCACGCTGGTGCTGACCGGAACCAATGGCTACACCGGCGGCACCGCGATGAACGGCGGAACGCTGCGTATCGCGAGCGACGTCAACCTTGGTGCGGCGGGGTCTGGGCTCAGCTTCAACGGCGGCACACTCCACACCACGGCAGACGTCACGTCCAGTCGGGCGGTGGATCTGATCGGGGCCGGCACCCTGGCAACCGAAACCGGGACCTTTCTGACGCTTTCCGGGGTGATCTCCGGCGTTGGCGGCGTCACCAAGGTCGGAACCGGAAATCTCGTGCTGACCGGCACGAACAGCTATGCGGGCGACACCATCGTGACAGCGGGCAGCCTGTTCGTGAACGGCGACCAATCGGCGGCAACGGGGCTGGTGAGCATTGCGTCCGGTGCCCTGCTCGGTGGATCGGGCATCATTGGCGGGAATGTTATGCTGGCCGATGGCGCCACGCTGGCGGCTGGCGCCGGGAATGTCGGCACGCTCTCGGTGGGCGGCAACCTTATGCTTTCCGCCGGGTCGGTACTTGATTTCGAGTTCGGCGCGGCGAATGTCGCGGGCGGGTCACTCAACGATCTCGTCAATGTCGGCGGCGACCTGACCCTCGCCGGGACGGTGAATGTTTCGGTGCCCGCCACCGGCAGCTTCGGCCCCGGCATCTACCGTGCGTTCAACTATGGCGGCACGTTGACCGACAATGGCCTGACGCTTGGCACGATGCCGGCGGGCAGCATGGTGTCGGTGCAGACCGCGATCGGGGGACAAGTCAATCTGGTCAATACCGCTGGGCTGAACCTGAGCTTTTGGGATGGCAATGCCGGCCCAAAGAATAATGGCGCTGTCAACGGGGGCGACGGCGTATGGCGGATCGTCGGCGGTTCGAACAATTGGACCGACCTCAACGGGTCGGTCAACGCCGACTATGCGCAGGGCAGCTTCGCGATTTTTTCGGCCGCGCCGGGGACAGTGACGATCGACGATGCTGGAGGCATGGTCCAGGCGTCGGGAATGCAGTTCGCCAGCGACGGATATATCCTGACCGGAGATGCGCTGACGCTGACTGGCGCGCGAGCGATCGTCCAGGTCGGCGACAGCAGCGCGGCAGGGGCAGGCTTTAGCGCAAGCATCACCGCCGAGCTGGCGGGCACAGCGGGTCTGGTCAAGACGGACGCCGGTACGCTCATATTGACGGGCGCGAACAGCTTCAGCGGAGGCACCGCGGTGACCGGCGGGACGTTGCGGGTTTCGAACGATGCCAATCTCGGTGATGCGGCAGGCGGCTTGCTTCTTGATGGCGGCACGCTGAACACGACCGCCGATATGGGGTCGAACCGTGCGGTCGATTTGGCGGGTGCCGGCAGCTTCCTTACCGAAGGGGGCACGGTGCTGACGTTGAATGGCACAATCACCGGTGGCGGATTGCTGACCAAGGACGGCGCAGGTTCGCTGGTGCTGGCGGCCGATAATGCATATACTGGCGGGACCAGCATTGCGGCTGGCAGGCTGCAACTAGGCAATGGCGGCACGACCGGCCGCATCGTGGGCAATGTCGCAAACGACGGCCTTCTGGCGTTCAATCGCTCTGACCGCGTCGTCTTTGCAGGTGCGATTACCGGCAATGGCGCGCTCAGCCAGATCGGCAGCGGTACGACGATCCTCGCCGCCGACAACCGTTACGGCGGCGGCACGACGATCGGGGCAGGCACGCTCCAGATAGGCAATGGCGGCACGACCGGCAGCATCACCGGTAACGTCCTCAATAACGCCGCATTGGCCTTCGACCGCTCAGACGGCGTAACCTTTGCGGGTCTGATCTCGGGCAATGGCACGCTGACCCAGACAGGCGGCGGCATCCTGACTCTCACCGGCGCCAACAGCTATGTTGGCGTAACGCGCGTTGCTGCGGGGACGCTGCTGGTCAATGGCGACCAGAGCGCCGCCAGCGGCGCGACGAATGTTGCGGCTGGCGCGACCCTGGGCGGCACGGGGATCATCGGCGGGAACGTCAGCTTGGCGGATGGCGCCGCATTGATGCCCGGCGCTGGCGGGGCAGGTGCGCTTACCATCAACGGCGACCTGTCTCTCGCGGCGGGGGCGTCGCTGGGGTATGACTTTGGCCTCGCAAACGCGCCGGGCAGTCCGCTTAACGACGTGGTAAATGTGGTGGGCGACCTTGTGCTCGACGGCACAATCGACGTCACAGTAACCCCGGGAGGCTCTTTTGACATCGGCCTCTATCGCGTGATCAACTATGGCGGGACACTTACCGACAACGGCCTTGCGATCGGCACCATGCCGGCGGGTTCTGATGTTTTTGTCCAAGCGGCGGTCGCGAACCAGATCAACCTGATCAATACTGGCGGCGTGACCCTCAATTTCTGGGATGGCGCTGCTGGGCCCAAATTCAACGGCGCCGTCAATGGCGGCCACGGCGTATGGCAGAGCGGCACCGGCAATGATAACTGGGCGGACGCGACCGGCGCGGTCAACGCGTCATTCGACGATGGCGCCTTCGCCATCTTTACCGGCGCGCCCGGCTCGGTCACAATCGACAATAGTCTGGGCGCGGTCACCGTTTCGGGAATGCAATTCGCGGTCGATGGCTACAGCCTCATCGGTGGTGACCTTACTCTGACGGGGGCGCAATCGGTGGTCCGCGTCGGCGACGGCACGGCGGCGGGCGCAGGCTATACCACAACCATCGCCAGTGCGATCATGGGCGGCAGCCAACTGGTCAAGACGGATGCCGGCACGCTCATTCTGGTGGGCTCCAACAGCTATAGTGGCGGTACCGCGATCAACGGCGGGACGCTGCAAATTTCAAGCGACGCCAATCTTGGCGACGCCGCAGGCGGGCTGGTTTTTGGCGGTGGCACGCTCAATACAACCGCCAGCTTCAACGCGGTCCGCGCAGTTGATTTGGCCGGTATCGGGACGATTTCCACCGATGGCGGAACGACCCTGGGTCTCAGCGGCACAATTTCGGGCGGCGGCAGCCTGACCAAGAGCGGCGCAGGGACGCTGGTGCTGGGCGGCGTCGGCAGCTACAGCGGCGGCACAGCGGTCACGGCGGGCACTTTGCTCGTCAACGGCAATTATGCCGGGGTTAGCAGCCTCACCAGCGTCGCTTCGGGCGCGAGCCTGGGCGGCACCGGCACGCTCGGCGGCGACGTAACGCTGGCGGACGGCGCCATGCTGGCGCCGGGCGCGGGCGGCGCGGGCACATTAAACATTGGCGGCAATTTGTCGCTTGGGGGCGGCACGCGACTTGCCTGGGAGCTCGGCGAGGCCGGTGTCGTTGGCGGATCCCTGAATGATTTGGTGAATGTTGGCGGCAATCTGATCCTCGACGGGACGCTCGATGTGACCGTGCCAACCGGCGGCGCCTTCGACGTCGGCGTCTATCGTCTGTTCAATTATGGCGGGACACTCACCAACAACGGGCTAGGCCTCGGCATCATGCCGGCCGGAAGCGATGTTGCTGTGCAGACATCCGTCGCCGGCCAGGTCAACCTTGTCAACGCAGCGGGCCTCACGCTCAATTTCTGGGACGGCGGGGCGGGGCCAAAGAATGACGGCATCGTCAACGGCGGCGATGGCATCTGGCAGGCGAGCGGCGGCAATGATAATTGGACGGACGCCAATGGCAATCCCAACGCCGCTTACTCGGATGCCGCCTTCGCGGTGTTTGGCGGCACCGGCGGTATTGTAACGGTCGACAACGGCGTGGGACAAGTGGCGGCATCGGGGATGCAGTTCGCAAGTGACGGCTATATGATCACCGGCGGCAACATCCTGCTTGCGGCGCCGAACTCGATCATCCGCGTCGGCGACGGCAGTGCCAGCGGTGCGGGCATCACCGCGACGATCGCGGCGGTTCTGTCGGGCGATGCACAGCTCGTGAAGAGCGACGCCGGAACGCTTATCCTCTCCGGCGTCAACAGCTATACCGGTGGCACTGCGATCACCGGCGGCACGGTGCAGATTGCAGCCGACGCGGGCCTTGGTGCGGCGACGGGCAATGTGACGCTTGACGGTGGAACGCTTGCGACCAGCGCCAGCCTGGCCAGTACACGGGACATCCTGATGGCGGGCGCGGGGACAATCGCCACCGCCGCCGATACCGTTTTCACCTATGGCGGTGCTTTTTCCGGTACTGGCGCGCTGACCAAGTCGGGCGCGGGAACTTTGCTCGTCACCGGTGACAATGCGGGCTTCACGGGCGCGACCAATGTGGCGGCGGGTACGCTTGCGGTTACGGGGGTTCTTGGCGGCGCGGTGAGCGTCAACAGGGACGGTCGCCTGGAGGGAACCGGCACGGTCGGCGACCTTGCCAACAGCGGGGTGGTGGCGCCGGGCCGCGAAGGATTCGGGACCCTGACCGTCACGGGCAGCTATACCGGCGCGGGCGGCACGCTGGAAATCGAAGCCGCCCTCGGGGGCGATGCCTCGCTGACCGACCGCCTTGTCGTTGCAAATGGCACATCGGGAACCACCGCGATCAACCTCGTCAATCGCGGCGGCCTCGGCGCGCAGACTATGGAGGGCATCAAGATCATCGACGTCACCGGCGGACTCTCCGCGGGCATTTTTACGCTCAATGGCGACTATGACTTTGAAGGCAGTCCGGCGGTGATCGCCGGCGCGTACGGCTACCGGTTGTTTCAGGGCGGGGTTTCCGCACCCGACGACGGTGACTGGTATCTGCGCTCAGCTTTGCTCGACCCCATCGGGCCCCTTGGTCCGCTCTACCAGCCCGGCGTACCGCTTTATGAAAGCTATGCGGCCACGCTCCAGACACTCAACCGCCTGCCTACCCTGCAGCAACGCGTGGGCAACCGCCAATGGTCGGGCTTTACGCAAGGCGGGGTCGGCATGTGGGGGCGCATCGAAAGCACCCGTCATCGTCCCGATGCGGCCTTCTCGACCAGCCGCGCGGATCTCGACGTTGACAATTGGTCGCTCCAGGCAGGGTTCGACAAGGCACTGGTCGACAATGCCGAGGATATCATCATCGCAGGGATCAACGGGCGGTATGGCACAGCCGATGCCAGCATAGGCTCGCGCTTTGGCGATGGCTCGATCGACACCCAGGGCTACGGCCTTGGTGCGACGCTGACCTGGTATGAGAGTACCGGCTTCTATGCTGACGCGCAGGCGCAGGTCAGCTGGTATCGCAGCGACCTCGCATCGGATGTGCTCGGCACGCTCATCGACAATAATCATGGATCGGGCGAGACGTTCAGCCTCGAGGTTGGCAAGCGTTCGCCCGTAGGCGGCGGTCTCAGTGTTACACCGCAGATCCAGATGATCTATTCGCATGTACGGTTCGGCTCCTTCACAGACCCCAGCGAGGCGTACGTCTCCTCCGACATGAGCGGCAGCCTCCAGACCCGCTGGGGCATCGCGCTCGATCATCAGCGCATCTGGGACGGCAGCGACGGCGCCCGTCGCAGCCATCTCTACGGCATCGTCAACCTCCGGTACGAATGGCTCGATGGCAGCATCGTCGGCGTTTCCGGCACACCGCTTGCGCGCCGCGACGAACGCCTGTGGGGCGAGGTCGGCATAGGCGGCAGCTATAGCTGGAGCGACGACCGCTTCACCCTGTTCACGGAGCTTTCGCTCGACACCGCGATCGACGATTTCGGCGACAGCAACAGTCTCAGGGGCGATACCGGATTTCGGATGAAGTTCTGACCACGAAATGCTCCCCTGCAGAACCAAGCCTTACCGCAGGGGTATATGAATGCCGAGAGTATCCAATGAAGTCTGCGCACGCTATCACCGGATCTGGCGATTGGAAAAAGGGAGAAGCCGTGCGGCCGATATATTTCATCTCTGGCCTGCCCAGGTCGGGATCGACCTTGCTGGCCGCATTGTTGCGGCAGAACCCGCGATTCCACGCGCATATGAGCAGCCCGCTGGCGGGCATGGTCGATGCCATGCTGGGGGAGATGAGCGATCGCAATGAATTGTCCGTCTTCATTAGCGATGAACAGCGCCGGCGCGTATTGCGAGGCCTTTTTGAAGGTTATTATGGCCAGGATTTCGCAGGCGACGTCATTTTTGACACAAACCGCACATGGTGCGCCAAGCTGCCTGTGCTGAGCGAGCTTTATCCGGACTTCAAGATCATTGCCTGCGTGCGCCATCTGTCCTGGATCATCGACAGCTTGGAACGGGCGATGCAAAGAAACGCCTTGCGCCCATCTTTCATGTCCAATTTCCAAACCGGCAGCACTGTCTATCACCGGGCGGATGGATTCACCATGGGCGATGGGCTGGTGGGTTACTCCTACAATGCGCTGAAAAATGCTTTTTTTGGCGAGTATGCAGGTCATTTGATGCTGCTTCAGTATGAAACATTGGCGCGCGATCCCGCCAAGGCGATGGCGGCGGTTTATGATTTCATCGGAGAAGCGCCATTCCAGCATGATTTCAACAATGTGCATCTCGATACCGAAGCGTTCGATGCGCACACGGGGATGCCGGGACTGCATGCAGTCGGCCGCAAAGTAGCTGCGCAAGAGCGCAAGACGATATTGCCGCCGGATATTTTCCGTCGATTCGAGAACGAAGCGTTCTGGCTTAATAAACAAGCCAATATCCATGGCGTCCCTGTGGTCTGAAGGACCCCGGATTGCGCTCCACGGGCGCGTAGCATATCACGCGTTGGCCACCACGATCGAATTCACTGAACCGTAAGGCTTTTCAGCCAAGCGACACGCAGCGGAAAGCGGGTTCTGTCGTGCTGTTCTGGAAGACAGAGTCAGGGGTCGTTGAGGAATCGAGCGCAGCAGAGCGTAAAGCTGCCCTTTTCTCTCTGCTGCGCTTGGGAAACGAGAATATCCCAGTTCTTATCTCATCATCTTGGTCGCATCATAGCTGAACAACGCTCGGCATTGCGCCGGGTTCTTTGATCGCTCGCACCCTTACAGCCGCTAGAACAAATGAATGAAACCCGATTCTAGATCCGGCGCCAAGGGGCCGTGATGTTTGCATAAAATGTACGGGCATTCATCAGGGTTTCGAAGGCAAGGCGGCGTGGCGTCGAGCCGAGGGCGATGGCGGCGTCGAAGATCATGCGGCGGTGGGGCCAGAGTTTGTGGTAGCTGGTCGTTCCTTCCGGCGCGCAGGTGTCAAAATAAAGATGAGCGCGCCGGGCAATGTGGGCTGCAATTTCCTGCATCAATTGCTGACCGGGAGCATAGCGGCGATAGGCTTCGTCAAAGGCCATTTTGAAGCCATAGCCATGGGTGCGGGTTTCGAACCAGCTGGTCATGGCAATGTCTTTTCCCCCCGCGCGCAGCGAGGCGAGGCGGAGGCTGCCATTGCCCTGTCCATGCTGCATAACATTGCGGAAAAGCGCCTCGGTCGCCTGGTCGCAGCCGAGCGCGCTGCCCCGCCGCCCTTTCCACCCCGATTTTTCGAGCGGCAGAAACTGGTCGACCCATTGTTCGATGTTCTGACCGTCCGCGATGATATCGATACATATCTTGCCATGGTCGCGCTCCAGCTTGCGGCGCAGGCCGCGCAAGCGGCTGGCGGTCTTGCGGTCGCCCGGCGCGCCTTCCGGGGCATCGGGGCGGCGCGCCGGCCGTTCGTGGCGCTGCGTCATGCGAACCGGCCGGCCTGTCGCCGCACAATGGGCAAAGAGCGCCGCGCTGGCGGAATCGTCGAAAGCGAGCTGGCGCAGGAAAAGCAGAATCTCGCCCTCGCTGTGGCTATCAAGATGGGCGAAAAGCTGACGCCAGAAAAATTCGCCATGATCGGGCAGGAGCAGGGGCGTGCCCAGAAACTGGTTGGTTGACAGCCAGCTTGTCCAGATCCGCACCGGCCAGCGCCCGAAAGATTTTTCGCGGAACAGGGGCAGGGCGCCGATCCAGCGGCCATGCCGGTCCTGAACAACCGCCAGATGAACATCCTCTTCGCGGGGCGCATGGGTCAGTGCGGCGTCCATGAACCAATGCTGCGCGAAGATATTTCCCTCGTCCGCCGCACGCGACAATTGCGCCCACCGCGCGCGATCCTCCTCGCCAAGCTGTCCCGGCGGGATCAGCCGCACCTGACAGGGGCCGATCACGGGGGCAGAATGGGTGAGGAACAGGGTGGACGGCGCGTGCATCATGCCAGCCCGGCCCGGCGCGCGACGCGTCCGCACCAGGCGCGCCAGCGGGGACGGGCGGGCCATGCGGGCGCCCGGTCCATCCCTGCGCCAATGCGGCGTAGTAGCGGGTTGGCGAGCATCGCGTCGGCAGCGATATGGCTCCAGTCGCATTGCCATGTCATCGACAGCGAGATCGAAGGGGTGGATCCCGCCTTCACCCAGTGGGGTGAGGCATAGGGAACGAACAATGCGTCGCCCGCAGTCAGGGAATGAACGCGCGCATCGCCGAGATAATCCTCCTGCCAGGGCAGCATATTGTCACCCGCTGCAAAATAGGCCTCATGCCGGTCGAGCGGCAGCCACGGCGGGGCGGGAGGGTAGGTGGCGAATTGCTTGTCGCCGCGCACCTGGAACAGGATATTATGCTCGCAGTCGAAGTGAAAGGGCGTGAGCGTTCCCGGCGCGGAGATGAAGACAAAGCCCTTTATATTGCGCGCTGTGCCAGTGGCGGGCGAGATGGCGGGCGCAATGACCGCGATAAGCTCCTCCAGCAACTTGCGGTAGGCCGGG
The DNA here is from genome assembly GCF_000763945.1 of Sphingopyxis sp. MWB1. Classification (NCBI taxonomy): domain Bacteria; kingdom Pseudomonadati; phylum Pseudomonadota; class Alphaproteobacteria; order Sphingomonadales; family Sphingopyxidaceae; genus Sphingopyxis; species Sphingopyxis sp. MWB1. The sequence continues at coordinate 1,693,088 of NZ_JQFJ01000002.1, read as the reverse complement.
AGCTGCTCGACGCAGCGCAGCATGATCCAATTGCCATCTACCTGCATTGTTTCGAGGAGCGTTGCGGCATCTTGCCCGCTGGCGCTGTCATGCGCGAAATCGCCGCCATTGACGGCATCAGCGACGCGGCGTTCGACATGGCTTTGCGGCAAGGCGCGCGCCGCCTCCGCCAGCGCCGGATAGTCCAGTAGCGGATGGCCTTCCAGCGAATGATGCAGCAGTGCGGGAGCCGCGGGATAGGCGTGCGACAGGCTCTGGAGACTGGAATCGGCGATGAGCGGCATGGTCCTTGCAATCATCCCAACGAAAGGAGGTTGCAAATCCCGATACCGCTCAAATTTGAAAAAGCCGTTAAGTGTCCGCCGCGCTCATCCTATTGCCACAAGTAATTATAGATTTATTCACCGCGGCGTTATTGATCTGTGCCTGGAAATTGGGATTTTTTTATCCATTTTCCTGCCATCCGCCGCCAAGCGCGAGGAAAAGGGCGACCAGATAGGATGCGCGTTGCTGTTCGGACTGGGCAATGCTTGCCTGAATTTGCGCGAGTGACCGTTCGGCATCGAGGACGATCTGAAACCCCTCGCGTCCTGCCTGATAGCGCAGGCGCGCGATGCGGGCGGCTTCTCCAGCCTCGTCCGCCGCCCGGCGAAGCGCGGCCAGCCGGTCGAGTTCCCCGGCATAACGGGCGAGCGCGCTTTCGCTTTCCTCGAGCGCCGACAGCCATGTGCCGTCAAAGGCGGCGAGCGCGGCATCGGCGCCCGCTTCGGCCTGTTCGACGCGCGCCCGGGCGGTCGCCATATTGGGGAAATTCCACGAGATCAGCGGCCCGATTGAAAAACGGAAGCCGTCGCTTGAACCCAGATCGCCGATCGAGCCTGCGGTCGATCCGATCGACCCGCCCAACCGGATGCTGGGGTAAAGGTCGGCGGTTGCGACATTGACCCGCGCGGCGGCCGCGGCGAGCTGGCGCTCGGCCCGGCGAATATCGGGGCGGCGTGCGAGCAGGCTGGCGCCGTCGCCGACCGGAATGGGCCGGTCGAGATGGGGCGGCGCCTGACAGGCGAGAAGCTGTTGCGGCGCTTCGGCGGGCGGCTTGCCGGTGAGGACCGCGAGACGGTAGAGCGCGGCGGAGCGCTGCGCCTCCAGCGTCGGCAGCGCGGCGCGCGTCTGTTCAAGCAGCGCGCCCGCTTGCCCGGTTTCGAGCCGCGTCGCGCGCCCGCCTTCGAACAGGCGGCGGGTCAGGTCGAAGGTTTCTTCCTGAATCCGCAGCGTTTCCTGCGCCACCGCAATCTGGCGATTAAAGGCGCATATGTCGGTATAGGCGCGGGTCGTTTCCGCCGCGACGCTGATGCGGGTGAGGTCAAAGGCGGCCTGCACCGCATCCGCATCGGCACGCGCGGCGCGGATCGCACTTTCCACCCGCCCGAACAGGTCGATCTGATATCCGACATCGAGCCCGGCGTCATAGCTGTCGCCCTCGATCGGGCCGAGCCCGCCGGTCTGGCTGCCCGGCTGGCGCGCATAGGCGCCGCTGGCGCTGATGCCGGTCGTGGGCAGGCGTCCGGCGCGCGATTCGAGCAGCACGGCGCGTGCCTGCGCCAGATTGGCGGCGGCCACGCGCAGGTCGGTGCTGGCAGCGAGCGCTTCCTCGACCAGCGCGTCGAGCGTCGGGTCGCCGAACAGGCTCCACCATTTGCCCGGCGGCTGCTCGCCGGTGAAGGCCGGCGACTTGGCCGCTTCGGCAAAGGATGCCTCGGCCGGGACCGCCGGGGTCGGCGCGACATAGGCGGGGCCAACGGCGCAGGCGGACAAGGTCAGCGCGCTTGCCGTGATCAGCAGGCTGCGGGTCATTATTGCGTCTCCTGCGTCGATTGCGCGGCGGCCTTGTGCTTGCCCCGCTGCGCGAGGGCGCGCGTCTTGTCGCCCAGCTTGCGGCAGAGCACATAGAAGAGCGGGGTGAAGATCAGCCCGAAGAAGGTCACGCCCAACATGCCGAAGGTGACCGCGGTGCCCAGCGCCTGACGCATTTCCTGGCCCGGCCCGCTGGCGACGGCGAGCGGGATGACGCCAAAGATGAAGGCAAAGCTGGTCATCAAAATCGGACGCAGACGCGAGCGTGCGGCATGGACGGCGGCATCATAGATGCTCATCCCTTCTTCCTCTTCGGCCTGTTTGGCGAATTCGACGATCAGGATCGCGTTTTTCGCCGCAAGGGCGATAAGCACGACCAGCCCGACCTGGGTGAGGATATTATTGTCCATCCCGCGCAAATTGACCCCCAGCATCGCGGCCAGCAAACACATGGGCACGATTAGGATCACCGCCAGCGGGAGGGGCAGCGATTCATATTGGGCGGCGAGGACAAGGAAGACGAACACCACCGCCAACAGGAAGATCAGCACGGCGCTGCTGCCCGCTGCCTTTTCCTGATAGGCAAGGCCGGTCCATTCATAGCCAAAGCCGGGGGGCAGGGCGTTGGCGGCCAGTCCTTCCATCGCGGCGAGCGCCGCGCCCGAGGAAACGCCGGGTGCTGCCTGCCCCTGCAATTCCACCGCCGGGAAGAGGTTATAGCGCACGACACGCGTCGGGCCGCTGTCGTTGCGGAAGGTCGCGACTGCTGACAGCGGCACCATTTCGCCCGATGTCGAACGCACCTGCAACCGGCCCACATCCTCGATGCTGGCGCGCGCCGCAGGCTCGGCCTGCGCCGTCACACGGAAAGTGCGGCCAAGAAAGTTGAAGTCATTGACATAGGTGGAGGCGAGATAGGTGCCGAGCGCGGCATAAACCTGGCTTGGGTCCACCCCCAGCATCTGTGCCTTGTCGCGGTCGACTTCGGCAAAAATGCGCGGGCTGCCGGTGTTGAACATCGAGAAGACCTGCGTGACTTCGGGTATTTGCTGCGCGCCGCCCATCATGGCGAAAGTCGCCTGCTCCAGCTCCTGATAGCTTTGCCCGTCGCGGGCCTGCAGCATCATCATGAAGCCATTGCCATTGCCAAGACCCTGCACCGCAGGAGGCGCGATGACGAAGGCATTGGCTTCGGGCAGAAGATTGACGAGCAGCCCCGACAATTTCTGCGACATGGCGGTAGCGCTCATATCATCGCCGCGTTCGCTCCAGTCGGTCAGGCGGATAAACATGGTGCCGGCGTTGGAGGCGGTCGAAAAGCTGGAGCCGTCGAGGCCGGCAAAGGTGGCGATGCTCGCGACCCCGTCCATCTGCGACACATTTTGCTGCGCGCGCTCCAGCACCTCGCTCGTGCGGTCGAGCGCTGCGCCGGGGGGAAGCTGAACCACGCCGATCAGCACGCCCTGGTCCTGATCGGGAATGAAGCCCGTCGGCGTGTCGAGCATCCGCCAGCCGGTGAAAGCAAGGAGAATGGCATATATCCCCAGCATCAGCCCTGTCTTGCGAACCAGCGAGGCGGTGGTGCGGCCATAGCGCTGCGACAATTTGTCAAAGCCATGGTTGAACTTGTCCGCCGCGCGGCGAAGTGTGCGCAGGACCGGATTTTTCGGCTCTTCCTGCGCGCCTTCCTGATGCGGTTTCAGCAACAGGGCAGCCATCGCGGGCGACAGGGTCAGCGACGTCAGCGTCGAAAAGACGGTGGCGGCGGCGATGGTCACCGCGAACTGCTGATAGAAGATGCCGGGAATGCCGGGCATGAAGGCGGTCGGGACAAAGACCGCGACGAGCACCAGCCCGATGGCGATCAGCGCGCCTGAGACTTCGTCCATCGTTCGGTGCGCAGCCTCGCGCGGGCTCAGCCCTTCGCGAATATGTTTCTCGACCGCCTCGACCACGACGATGGCGTCGTCGACGACAATCCCCACGGCCAGCACGAGCGCGAACAGCGACAGCGAGTTGATCGAAAAGCCGAGCGCGAGCTGGACCGCGAAAGTGCCGATCAGCGCAACCGGAATGGCGATGATGGGAATGATCGCGGCGCGCCACGTCTGAAGGAAGACAAGGACGACGAGCACGACAAGGAAAATCGCTTCGACCAGAGTGCTCTGCACCGCCGACACCGATGCCTGGACATACTCGGTGGGGTTGAAGGGGATTTCATATTCCATCCCCGGCGGAAAATCCTTCGACGCGGCTTCCACCTCTTTCAACACCAGATTGGCGGCGTCGAGGGCATTGGCGCCGGGCTGCTGGATGACGGCCATGCCAATGCCGGGGCGTCCGTTGAACACGCCGCGCACGCCATAATCCTGCGCACCCAGCTCGACCCGCGCGACATCCTTCAGCCGGGTAATCGCGCCGGTGGCGGTGTCGGTCTTGACGACGACATTCTGGAATTCCTCGGGCGTGACGAGGCGACCGGGGACTTCGACGGGCAGCTCGAAAGCGGGATTGCCGCTGCCGAAAGGCGGCGCGCCGACGCTGCCGCCCGCGACCTGCACATTCTGGCTTTGCAATGCGGAGACGATTTCCGGCGCGGTCATGTTGCGCGCGGCCGCCTTGTCGGGGTCGATCCACACGCGCATTGAATAATAGCCGCCGCCGAAAATCTGCACGCCGCCCACCCCGTCGAGGCGGAGCAGCCGGTCGCGCAGGGTGGAATTGGCGTAATTGCCGACATAGTCGATGTCGATCGCGGGATCGGTCGACGTCAGCGCGACGATCATCAGGAATCCGGTTTCCTGCTTGTTCACTTGTACGCCGATCTGGCGCACTTGTTCGGGCAGGCGGGGTTCGGCCAAAGCGACGCGGTTTTGCACGAGCACCTGCGCGGCATCGAGGTCGGTTCCGGGATGGAAGGTGACGGTGATCTGCGCGGCGCCCTGTGTCGAACTGCTCTGCAGATAGAGCATATTTTCAACGCCGTTAATTTCCTGTTCCAGCGTCGATGCGACCGTCTCCGCGATCGTTTCGGACGAGGCGCCGGGATAGGCCGCCGTAACGGCAATCGTCGGCGGCGCAATGTCGGGATATTGGGCGAGCGGAAGCTGCGGATAGGCAAAGGCGCCCAGCAGCGTGATGAAGATCGCGATGACGGCCGCGAAGATCGGCCGATCGACGAAAAAGCGGCTGAAATTCACTGAGCGGCTTCCTTTGCCTTGGCGGCGGGGGCCTCTGCGGCGCCCTTTTCGCTATCGGCGGCTGGCGCGGCCTTTTCCGGCGCTTTCGCTGCCGGGGCGGCCTGACCGCCACCCGCTGCGGGCCCGACCTTGCCATCGGGGCCGATGCGGCCGGGCTGCACCTTGGCAGGCTTGCCGGGCTGGGCGCGCTGAATGCCGTTGACGATCACCCGGTCCTGGGCGGTGATGCCCGAACGGATAACGCGCAGTCCGTCGATCACGGGGCCAAGCTCGACAGCACGGGCCTGCACCACATCGCCCTTGCCGATGACATAGACAAGGCGGCGCGCGCCGTCGGTTACGATGGCGGTTGCCGGGACCATCAGCGAGGCGCGCGGGGCCGATGCGGCAAGCTGGAGCTGGCCGAACATGCCGGGACGCAATTTCCCGTCCGAATTGGGAACAACTGCGCGCACCGCAATCGTGCCCGACCCGTCGGACAGCGCATTGTCGACAAAGTCGATGCGGCCATGGATGCGATAATCCTCCTCCCCCTGCAGGCGGATGCGGACCGGGGCATTTTGCAGCGTATCGCCCTGCCGTTCATATTGCAGCAGGCTGGCTTCCGACCCCTGGAACAGGAAATGCATCGGATTCGTCGAAACGATCCGGGTCAGCACCGTCTGGTCGGCGGTAACCGCATTGCCGGGGTCGACCATGCGCTGCGACACGCGGCCCGAAATGGGGGCGGTAACGCGGGTGAAGCCGACATTGAGCTGCGCGGCGCGCACGGCGGCCTGGGCGGCGGCGACATCGGCTTCGCCCGCGCGCACAGTGGCGCGGCGCTGTTCGACTTCCTCGACACTCGCGGCCTGCGATTTGGCCAAGGTTTCCGACCGCGCCAATTCGGTGCGCGCATTGACCAGCGTCGCTTTCGCCCGCGCAAGCTGCGCGCGTGCCTGATCGAGGGCTGCCTGTGTCGGGCGCGCGTCGATGGTGAAAAGCAATTGCCTTGCGCGGACATATTGACCATCGGTGAAGTGTGACCGCTGCAGATAGCCCGTGGCGCGCGGGCGTACATCGACGCTGCTCACGGCCTCGAACCGTCCGACATAATCATCCCATTCGGTCACTTCGCGAACCAGCGGCTGCGCCACGGTCACGGGCAAAGCGGGCGGACCTCCTTGCGCTTCCTCCCCACTCGAACAGGCGGCAAGCGACAAGGACAGCAGCAACATCAGGGGCGCAAGGAGCGGGCGCATGGACATGGCCTTTATTCTTATATTGTGGACGTTCCGACACCGGGCGACGGAGGAGGGAGGGGGAGCCGCTCGATGCCGGGTTGGTGGATTAATCCGCCCCGGGAACTAAGTCAACACTTGTTGATTTAGGTAAAATGCTAACTAGAACTTTACCCATGGCCAAGATTCCCACGATCCGCAGACGCGATGCGGCGGCGACGCGCGCCGCGATCCTGGAGGCGGCGCATCAGCGCTTTCTTCGCGAAAATTATGACAGTGTCGGGTTACGCGATATTGCGGGCGATGCTGGCGTCGATGCCGCCTTGATCAGCCGCTATTTCGGAGGGAAAGAAGGACTTTTTCGCGAAACAGTCCTGCACCAAAAGGAAGGGGGCGCGCCTTTCCAAGACGCCAAGAGCGCCGCCGAACTCCCTGCGGTTTTGGCGCAGGTGGTGCTGGAGGACGCCGATGAAGACCGCATGCGGCGCATGGAAATGTTCATCATCATGCTACGGTCGGCTTCTTCGCCGCGAGCGGGCGCTATTATTCGCGATCTCGTTCAGCAACAGGTGCTCGAACCGCTCACCGCCCTGATCGACGACGAGCATGGCGAAATGCGCGCGCATATGATGCTCGCCATATTAATGGGGATCAGCGTTCTGCGAACCATCATGAAGGTGGATCGGTTCAACGCGGACGATGCTGAAGCCGACGTGTGCGCCGAAAGTTTTCGCCATCTCTTTGAAACGGCTTTGAAAGGCTGATCAACTTATTGATAAATTCGATCAAAGATCGTCAATTTATCAATTGTCTCATTGCAGTATCCGTCCCTATATGGCTGCTCCAATCAGCAAAAAAGGAGCTCTCCATGTCGGTTCTCAACACCACCCTCAAACCTTTCCAGGCCACGGCCTACAAGCAGGGCAAGTTCGTCGACATCAGCGACGAGGATGTGAAGGGCAAATGGGCGGTCTTCTTCTTCTACCCCGCCGACTTCACCTTCGTTTGCCCGACCGAACTCGAAGATCTGGCGGACATCTATCCGCAGCTTCAGAAAATGGACGTCGAAGTTTATGCCGTGTCGACCGACACGCATTTCTGCCACAAGGCTTGGCATGACACCTCGCCGGCCATCGGCAAGATCGACTATTATATGGTCGGCGACCAGAACCATGTGATTTCGAACAATTTCGAAGTGCTCCGTCCCGGCGTCGGCCTGGCCGACCGCGGCACCTTCGTCCTTGATCCGCAGGGCGAAATCCAGCTTCTCGAAATCACGCCCGAAGGTGTGGGCCGCAACGCTGCCGAATTGCTCCGCAAGATCAAGGCGCTGCAATATTGGGTCAGCCACCCCGGCGAAGTTTGCCCCGCCAAGTGGGAAGAAGGCGCAGAGACGCTGGCTCCCTCGCTGGACCTCGTCGGCAAAATCTAACATATCGAAAAATGCCAGCGTGCTCCCGCGAAGGCGGGAGCCCGGAGCGCCCAAGCGCAACCAAGCGCAATCCAGCTCTGGGTCCCCGCAATTGTGCGGGGGCACGCGGCTCTTTTCTCCCCTTCCAGCAGGAGCTCTCCCCCATGCTCGACGCCAATCTGAAGCAGCAGCTTCAAGCCTATCTTGCGAATATTCGCGAACCGATCGAACTTGTCTCGTCGCTCGACGATGGCGCCAAATCGGCCGAGCTGGCGAGCCTCCTCGACGAAATCGCGTCGCTGTCCGACAAGGTCAGCGTCACCCGCGCCGACGATGACGCGCGCCGCCCCAGCTTCCTGATCCGTCGCACCGGCGATCCCGCGGTCGCGGTCCGCTTTGCCGGCATTCCGCTGGGCCATGAATTTACCTCGCTCGTCCTGGCGCTGCTGCAGGTTGGCGGGCACCCGCCCAAGACCGACGCGGAGCTGATCGAGCAGGTGCGCGCGCTCGACGGTGATTATCATTTCGAAACCTATTTTTCGCTGTCGTGCCAGAATTGCCCCGACATCGTTCAGGCGCTCAATCTGATGAGCGTGATCAACCCGCGCATCACCCATACCGCGATCGACGGCAGCCTGTTCCAGGCGGAAGTCGAAGAGCGGCAGGTGATGGCGGTGCCGACCATTTTCCTTAACGGCGAAAATTTCGGCCAGGGCCGGATGGAGCTGGAACAGATATTGGCCAAGCTCGATACTGGCGCCGAGGCACGGGCTGCGGAGAAAATCGCCGCCAAGGATCCCTTCGACGTTCTCGTCGTCGGCGGCGGTCCCGCCGGGGCGGCGGCGGCCATTTATGCCGCCCGCAAGGGCATTCGCACCGGCATCGCCGCCGAACGCTTTGGCGGGCAGGTACTCGACACCATGGCGATCGAAAATTTCATCTCGGTCCAGCATACCGAAGGGCCGAAGCTCGTCGCGCAGCTTGAGCAACATGTGAAGGATTATGACGTTGATGTCATGAATCTGCAGCGCGCCGAAAAGCTGGTCCCGGCGGCGCGCGAAGGCGGGCTGCACGAAGTGGTGCTCGCCAATGGCGCCTCGCTGAAGGCGCGCACCGTCATCCTGTCGACCGGCGCCCGCTGGCGGCAGATGGGCGTTCCCGGCGAGGAGGAATATCGCAACAAGGGCGTGGCCTATTGCCCGCACTGCGATGGCCCGCTGTACAAGGGCAAGCGTGTCGCCGTGATTGGCGGCGGCAATTCGGGGGTCGAGGCAGCGATCGACCTTGCGGGCATCGTCGCCCATGTCACGCTGATCGAATTTGACAGCGAATTGCGCGCCGATGCGGTGCTCCAGCGCAAGCTTGCCAGCCTGCCCAATGTGAAGATCATCACCTCGGCGTTGACCACCGAAGTGGTGGGCGATGGCGCCAGGGTGACCGGGCTGACGTACAAGGATCGCAACAAGGACGCGCTGCACCAGATCGAACTGGAAGGCGTGTTCGTCCAGATCGGCCTTGTCCCCAACACCGAATGGCTGGCGGGCGCGGTGACGCTGTCGCAGCGCGGCGAGATCGAGGTCGACCATCGCGGCGAAACCAGCCAGCCCGGCATTTTCGCGGCGGGCGATTGCACGACCGTCCCCTATAAGCAAATTGTCATCGCCATGGGCGAAGGGTCAAAGGCGGCGCTGTCGGCGTTTGATTATATGATCCGTCTGCCCGCCGAGGCCGAACTCGAAATGGCTTGAAGACCCCGGCCTCTCCTGCCTTGCTGGCGGGAGAGGCGCGGCGTGGGGCACCCCGGACTTGACCCGCCATCGCTTTTGTCCGCACTCTTCACCCCATCGGGGCTGGGGAACGACAGAAGGAGAGCGGATGGTCAGGAAAAAGACGCCCCCACCCATAGCGCTTTGCCGCTTTGAAGAGCTGGCCGAGCGCGAAAATCGCCTGCGTGCCCAGGCGGCGCGGGACAGCAGGAAAGCCGAGCGCGCACCCCCGCCCACCCGCAAACCGCGATAGTCACTCTTCCGGGGGCAGCCGCGCGACGAGGCCGGCGACCAGCGCATCGAGCCTTGCTTTTTCCTCGGCATTGAAAAGCAGCCCCAGCTTGCTGCGCCGCCACAAAATATCCTCGCTCGTGCGCGCCCATTCGCGCCCGATCATCCAGCGCAGCTCTGCCTGCGACAATCCATGGGCGATTTCGCCGCCCAGCGCATCCCAATCCTGCGCGCCGCCCAGCCAGCGCCGGGCGTCGGTGCCATAGGCTTTTGCGATGCGGTCGATGGTGGCTGGCGGCAAAAAGGGGTGCGCGCGCCGATATTCCTCTGCGAGCAGCGCCTGACCTTCCACCGGAAAATCGCCGCCGGGCAGCGGCGTGCGCGCCGTCCATGGCTTGCCCGACAGGGCGGGAACATGCGCCGCCAGCGCATCGACGGCTTCTTCGGCGACATGGCGATAGCTGGTAATCTTGCCGCCATAGATGGTGAGCAAGGGCGCGCCTTCCTCCAGATCGACATCGATGCGATAGCCGCGCGTTGCCGCTTCGGGTTTGCCCGACCCATCGTCGACCAGCGGGCGCACGCCGGAATAGGTCCACACCACATCGGCCGGGGTGACCGGGGTGCGGAAATATTCGCTCGCCCCCTCGCACAGATAAGCGATTTCTTCGTCGCTGGCGCGAATATCGGCGAGCGTCCCCTCATGGTCGGCATCGGTGGTGCCGATCAGCGTGAAGTCGCGCTCATAGGGAATGGCAAAGAAAATCCGGCCATCGGGCAGCTGAAAGAAATAGGCATGGTCATGCTCGAACTTCCGGGGCACGACGATATGCGATCCGCGCACCAGCCGCATGCCATAATCGGCATCGGCATCGGCGCGTTTCAACAGGTCGATCACCGAAGGGCCGGCAGCATTGACGATGCTGCGGGCGGTGAAGCGATAGGCATGGCCCTTGTCATCGCGGGCCTCGACAATCCATTGTCCGCCCTCGCAGCGCAGCATTTCGGCGCGGGTCCGCACGCGCACCCGCGCGCCCTTGTCGGCGGCATCGCGGGCGTTGAGGAGGACGAGCCGCGCATCATCGACCCAGGCGTCGGAATATTCAAAGCCATGGACATAATCGGGCTTCAGCGCAGCCCCCGCCTCATGCCCCGCAAGCGCGATCGAGCGTGTCGCGGGCAGTTTCCTGCGCCCGCCGATATGATCATAGAGGAACAGGCCGAGCCGCAGCAGCCAGCGCGGGCGCAGGCCATCGCGATAGGGCAGGATGAAGCGCATCGGCCAGATGATGTGCGGAGCGATTCCCCACAGGATCTCGCGTTCCTTCAGCGCCTCGCGCACCAGCGCAAATTCATAATGTTCCAGATAGCGCAGTCCGCCATGGATGAGCTTGGTCGAGGCGGAGGATGTCCCGGCGGCGAGGTCATCTTGTTCGAGGAGTAGGACGCGCGCCCCGCGCCCCGCCGCATCGCGCGCAACCCCGGCGCCATTCACGCCGCCGCCGATCACGATCAGGTCATAGGGGGAAGGTGCATCTGCCATTGCCATTCAAAGCTTCCTAATCGCCGCGCGCCGATGATTGAACCATTTTTGCACGCGATCCTTTGATAATAAGCGCATAGACCGGCTTACGTATGCGCGTTGCAATCGCGGGGCGCATCCGCCAATTTTGCATAAGTATATCCAAGGGGAATTTTGTGAGCGTCAAAGTTGAAACATTGGTGTTGTTCGGGGCCACGGGCGACCTCGCGCAGCGGATGCTCTTCCCCTCCCTCTATAATCTCCACATGGACGGGCTGCTCGCCGATGGGCTGACGATCATCGCTTCGGGCCGCTCGCAGATGGAGCGCGCCGCCTTTCAGGACCAGGTGCGCGCCAGCCTGGCGGAATATCTGGCGCAGGACCGGTTCGACAGCACGGTTGCCGATGCCTTCCTCGCGCGGATCGAATATTGCGCCATCGATGCCAAGGCCGCCACGGGCTATGACGATCTCGCCGCGCTTTTGGGCGCGCGGATGGAGCGGCCCATCGGCGTTTATCTCTCGACCCCGCCTTCCATGTTCGGTCCCATTGCCCGGGGGCTGAACGATGCCGGCATCGCCTGCGCCGAATGCCGTATCGCGATGGAAAAGCCCATCGGCCATGATCTTGCCTCCTCGCGGCAAGTCAATGCCGACGTCGGTTCGGCTTTCGCCGAGGATCGGATTTTCCGTATCGATCATTATCTGGGCAAGGAAACGGTGCAGAATCTGCTCGCGCTGCGCTTTGCCAACATGCTTTTCGAGCCGCTCTGGAATGCACAGGCGATCGACCATGTCCAGATTACGGTTGCGGAAACCGTCGGGCTGGAAGGGCGCGTTTCCTATTATGACGGCGTTGGCGCGCTGCGCGACATGGTGCAAAATCATATGCTCCAGCTTCTCGCCATCATCGCGATGGAGCCGCCCGCCAGCGTCAGTTCGACCGCGGTGCGCGATGAAAAGGTCAAGCTGCTGCGCAGCCTGCGCAAGCTGACCGAGGCCGATGTGCGCACGCACAGTGTGAAGGGGCAATATGCTGCGGGCGCGGTCGGCGGTGAAGCGGTCGCGGGCTATGCCGACGAGCTGGGCGATGCGTCGAATACCGAAACCTTTGTGGCGCTGAAGGCCTATATCGACAATTGGCGGTGGAAGGGTGTGCCCTTTTACCTGCGCACCGGCAAGCGCATGCCGCGCCGCAAATCCGAGGTGCTGATCCAGTTCAAGCCCGTGCCGCACAATATTTTCGCGCGCGTGGGCGCGCCCAAGCTCGATGCCAATCTGATGGTGATCAACCTTCAGCCCGAGGAGAATATTCGCGTTCGCGTCATGGCGAAACAGCCCGGACTGGACCGCGAGGGCGTCAAGCTGCGCGACGTCAATCTCGACGTCTCGCTCTCGCACAGCTTTGCCGGGGAACGGCGGCGCATCGCTTATGAGCGGTTGCTGCTCGATTTTATCGAGGGCGACCAGACGCTCTTCGTTCGCCGGGACGAGGTCGAGGCGCAATGGGAGTGGATCGACGCCATCCGTGACGCCTGGGCGGCGGTCGATATGACACCCCAAAGCTACACGGCGGGAAGCTGGGGGCCCAGCTCCTCCATCGCGCTGATCGAGCGCGACGGCGCAAGCTGGGATGATTGAGCGGCCCTTGGGCCAATGCGATCCCGGCGCGGACCGGGATGACAAGGAATATTTATGACGAAGCTTCACCCCACCATCGCTGCGGTCACTGACCGCATTGTCAAACGCAGCGCGGCCAACCGCGCCGCCTATCTGGACCTGATGGATCGCCAGCGCGATGCCGGGACCAACCGCGGGATGCTGTCGTGCGGCAACCTCGCGCATGGTTTTGCCGCGGCGGGCGACGACAAGCCCGTCATTCGTACCGGCGCCGCGATGAATATCGGGATCGTCACCGCCTATAATGACATGCTCTCGGCGCATCAGCCCTATGGCCGCTATCCCGAACAGATAAAGCTGTTCGCGCGCGAGGTCGGCGCAACCGCGCAGGTCGCGGGCGGCGTTCCCGCGATGTGCGACGGGGTGACGCAGGGGCAGGCCGGCATGGACCTGTCGCTGTTCAGCCGCGACAATATCGCGCAGGCCACGGTGATTGCATTGAGCCACGCGATGTTCGAGGGCGCGCTGCTGCTCGGCATCTGCGACAAGATCGTTCCGGGGCTGTTGATCGGCGCGCTGCGATTTGGCCATCTGCCGCAGATCCTTGTTCCCGCGGGACCAATGCCTTCGGGCCTCGCGAACAAGGAAAAGCAGCGCGTGCGCCAGCTATATGCCGAGGGGAAGGCGACGCGCGACGAACTGCTCGAGGCCGAGGCGGCGAGCTATCACAGCGCGGGCACCTGCACCTTTTACGGCACCGCCAATTCGAACCAGATGATGATGGAACTGATGGGGCTGCACGTCCCCGGCAGCGCCTTCGTCAATCCGGGAATGAAGCTGCGCCAGCAGCTGACGCGCGCCGCGACGCACCGCCTCGCCGAGATCGGGTGGGACGGTGACGATTATCGTCCGCTCGCGCGCTGCGTCGACGAAAAGGCGATCGTCAATGCGGTTATCGGCCTGCTCGCGACGGGCGGTTCGACCAACCATGCGATTCACCTGCCCGCCATCGCACGCGCGGCGGGCATCGTCATCGACTGGCAGGATTTCGACGAGCTGAGCCGCGTCGTCCCGTTGCTCGCGCGCGTCTATCCCAACGGTGCGGGCGACGTGAACCATTTCCACGCCGCTGGCGGGATCGGCTTTGTCGTCCGCGAGCTGCTGGACGCCGGCTTGCTCCACGGCGACATTCTGACCATCGGCGGAACGATGGCGGATTATGCCGCCGAGCCGCGCCTCGTCGACGAGGAGTTGCACTGGCAGGCAGCGCCCGCCGAAACGCGCGACGACACGATGCTGCGCCCCGTCGCCGCACCCTTTTCACCCGATGGCGGCATGCGCCTGCTTGCGGGCAATCTGGGCCGCGCGATCCTCAAGACAAGCGCGGTCGACGAGGATCGCTGGACGATCGAGGCGCCGGCCCGCATCTTCGACGATCAGAACCAGGTGCTCGCCGCCTTCAAGGCCGGCGAACTCGAATGCGATGTCGTCGTCGTCGTCCGCTTCCAGGGGCCGCGCGCGAACGGCATGCCCGAACTCCACAAGCTGACCCCTGCCTTGGGCGTGCTCCAGGACAAGGGCTTTCGCGTCGCGCTGCTCACCGACGGGCGCATGTCGGGCGCGAGCGGCAAGGTCCCCGCGGTGATCCACCTGTCGCCGGAGGCATTGCCCGGCGCAGAGGGCGCCAGCGGTCCGATCGCCTATCTGCAGGACGGCGACATGGTGCGCGTCTGCGCCCGCAAGGGAGAGGTCGTTGCGCTCGTCGACGAGGCCGAATGGGCCGCGCGCACCCCCGCCACGGCCCCGCCGCCCGCGCTCGGCGTCGGCCGCGAACTTTTCGCGCTCTTTCGCCACCACGCCGACGAAGCCGAAAAGGGCGGGTCGGCGATTTTGGCGGCGATGGAGCAAGTCGTTTAACCGTCGCCCCCGCACAAGCGGGGCCGCCATCGGCCTTGCGCCACCCTGTTAATGGCCTCTGCTTCACGGGGGCGCCGAAGGAAATAATATGACCGACCACTCCATCGACCAAATCATGCGCCTTGCGCCCGTCATACCGGTGATCGTCATCGACCGGGCCGAAGACGCCGTGCCGATGGCCGAGGCGCTCGTCGCGGGCGGCCTGCCCGTGCTCGAGGTCACGCTGCGCACCCCCGCCGCGCTCGATGCGCTGACGGCGATGAAAGCGGTCAAGGGCGCGGTCGTGGGTGCGGGCACCGTGCTCAACCCCGCGATGCTGAACGGCGCGATTGCGGCGGGCGCGGAGTTTATCGTCTCGCCCGGCCTCACCGACAATCTCGGCAAGGCGGCGGTGGAGAGCGGCATCCCCTTCCTCCCGGGCATCGCCAATGCGGGCGATATCATGCGCGGCATGGACCTGGGGCTCGACCGCTTCAAATTCTTCCCTGCCGCAACCAGCGGCGGCATCCCAGCGCTGAAAGCGCTCGCAGGGCCGTTCGGTCAGGCGCGTTTCTGCCCGACCGGCGGCATCACGCCCGCCAGCGCGCCCGAATGGCTCGCTCTCGATGCCGTGCTGTGTGTTGGGGGAAGCTGGGTTGTGCCGTCGGGTCCGCTCGACCCTGCAAAAGTCGAATCGCTGGCGCGCGAGGCGGCGGCGCTGGCCACCGGCTGAGCGAAGGCGCGCGCGGCGCGCGGCCCCGATATTTGCGCGAATCCGCATAGGCTGTCATGGTCCGCCTCCCCGGTGGCCGAGAGGGAGGGAGAGATGATGGATCAACCCTCAGCGGAGCCTCGACGGTGAGCGCCCCTTCGATCCGGCTGCCCCGGCACAGCGCGGGCGCCGGGGCGCGGCTCCATATTCATCGCTGGATGCCGAAGGAGGAAGCGAAAGCCGTCGTGCTGCTGTCGCATGGCTATGGTGAACATGCCGGGCGCTACGCTCATGTCGCCCGGCGGCTGAATGATGCGGGCTATGCCATTTATGCCATCGATCATTGGGGTCATGGCCGCTCGGACGGACGCGCGGGCCATGTACCGCGCTTTTCGGCCTTTACCGATGGGCTGGCGGAACTGATCCTCTGGGTGGAGCGTCAGCATCCCGCGCTGCCGCGCCTGCTTCTGGGGCACAGCATGGGCGGGCTTATTGCTACCCATGTGCTTGCCGCACGCCAGTCCACCTTCGCCGCCGCGGCGCTGTCGGGGCCGGCGATCCAGCCCGCGCAGCCGCCATCACGCTTCCTGCTGGCGCTCAGCGGGCTTTTGTCCCGCTTTTTTCCACATATGGGGGTGGCATCGCTTGATGCGAGCGCGGTCAGCCGCGATCCCGATGTGGTCGCGGCCTATCACGCCGACCCGCTGGTTTATCGCGGGCGGATCGGCGCGCGGCTGGGACAGGAATTGCTGGAGGCGATGAACCGCGCCCAGCAATTGGCGCAGCATATCAAGCTGCCCATTTTCATCCAGCATGGCGCAGAGGATCGGCTCGCCGATCCTGCCGGGTCGCAAAATCTGTTCGACCGGCTGGGTTCCGAACAGAAACAGCTCAAACTCTATCCGGGCCTGTTCCATGAAATCTATAATGAGCCCGAACGCGAGGCGGTGCTCAACGAACTGGTTCGCTGGTTCGACAGCCATATCGAAAGGCCCGCGACCCTATGACGTTGCTCTTGTGGCTGGTCGGCGCGCTGCTGATCGCGCTTTTGCTGCTTTATTCCCTCTTTCCCGACCGGCTGGTGGCGCTGATGCGCGCGCTGCTTCGCGTTCGGGGCGGAATGCGGCGGCGAATGGTCTCGGTCGACGGGCGAAGCTGGCCCTATCTGGAGGGCGGCAACCCGGCAAAACCGACCCTATTGCTCGTCCATGGTTTTGGCGCCGACAAGGACCATTGGCCGATGATCGCGCGCTATCTGAAGCACGACTATCATCTCATCGCGCCTGACCTTCCCGGTTTTGGCGACAATGAACGCAGCACCACGATCGCCTATGATATTGCGGCGCAGACCGCGCGGCTGAAGGCCTTTGTCGATGCGCTGGGGCTCAAGCGTCCGCATATCGCGGGCAACAGCATGGGCGGCTGGATCGCGCTGCGCTATGCGCTCGACTATCCGGCCGGTCTCGGCGCGCTGATCCTGCTCGACAGCGCGGGCGTGCGGGGGGAGGGGCAAAGCCTGCTCGAAGAATTGGCGGCGGATGAAAGCTATAATCCGCTCGTCCTCGCCAATCTGGAAGATGCCGAGCGGCTGGTCGCGCTGGTGGTGCATAAACCGCCCTATATGCTCCCCCGGCTCAAACCCGCCTTTTATGCCAAGGCGCTGCGCTATCGCGATCAGCTCGACCATATTTTCTGGATCATCGCGCGCGAGAATCGCGACCAGCCGCTCAATGACCGGCTGGGGGAGGTGAGGGCGCCGACGCTGATCCTGTGGGGCCGGCATGATCAGGTGATCGACGCAAGCTGCGTCCCTGTGCTCGAACAAGGTATAGCGAATAGCCAAAGCCATATTTTCGAAGATGTCGGCCATGTGCCGATGATCGAGGCGCCGCGCGCGACGGCGGGTGCCATGCACGCCTTTCTGGCCGCGCTCTGAAAAGCAGGCGCCTTTGCCGGTGACGATTTTTTCACGCGCCGCGGAATAAAATATCACCGCGTCTCGTTCTCTCTCCGGGCGCCCCCTGCGGGCGTATTGCTGAGGAGATCGACAATGAAAAAATGGACTGCTCTCGCCCTGCTTTTTGCGCTTCCGGCCAGCGCCGCCGTTGCAGCCGACATGCGCTATGCGCCGCCGGCAGGGTTTGAAACCCCCACCATTCGCGATCACCCGATCGCGGGGGTCTATAATAAATATTGGTATAATTATCGCGCCGACATTCTGGAGGCGGAAAAGGAATTGGGCAGCGATCTGATGCGCGCGACCGATGCCGAGGATCGCCGCGACGCTTGGGAAGAATGGGCAGGCGAGGTCGTCGATGCCGACAAGGATTATGTGAAAAAGATGCGCCGCAAAGGTTATCGCGGCGGCCGCGTGACCATCGGTTGACCCGGCCCCGGCTGTCCTGGGGAAGGGGCCCTGTCGGGGCAGCCGGGAATTTGGGGCGGGTGCCAATGGCACCCGCCCCCTTTTTGTTGGTTTGAGCCGCTTGCTCCCGTCAGGTGCGTTCGAGTAGCCCTTCGTCCTTGATCCGCTTTTGCCACAGCGAGGGTGCGTTGACGTGGACATTCTGGCCTTCGCTGTCGACCGCGACGGTGACGGGGAAGTCCTGGACCTCGAATTCGTAGATCGCCTCCATGCCGAGGTCGGCGAAGCCGACGACCTTGCTGCCCTTGATCGCGCGCGCGACGAGGTAGGCGGCGCCGCCGACCGCCATCAGATAGGCGCTCTTGTGCTTGGCGATCGATTGGGTCGCGGCGGGTCCGCGTTCGGCCTTGCCGACGCAGGCGAGCAGGCCCTGGCCCAGCATCATGTCCATGAACTTGTCCATGCGCGTCGCGGTGGTCGGGCCGGCGGGGCCGACGATTTCCTCGCCGACCGGATCGACCGGGCCGACGTAATAGATGACGCGGCCCTTGAATTCGACGGGCAATTGCTCGCCCTTCGCCAGCATGTCGGCGATGCGCTTGTGCGCCGCGTCGCGGCCGGTGAGCATCTTGCCATTGAGGAGCAGGCGGTCGCCCTGTTTCCAGCTCGCGACGGTTTCGGGCGTCAGCGTGTCAAGGTCGACGCGCTTTGCCGCGCTGTCGGGCGCCCAGTCGATCTGGGGATAGTCTGCCAGCACCGGCGGCTCGAGATAGGCGGGACCCGAGCCGTCGAGCGTCACATGCGCATGGCGGGTCGCGGCGCAATTGGGGATCATCGCCACCGGTTTCGACGCCGCGTGCGTCGGCCAGTCGGCGATCTTGACGTCGAGCACGGTGGCGAGGCCGCCCAGCCCCTGCGCGCCGATGCCGAGCGCATTGACCTTTTCATAGAGCTCGATGCGCAGCTCCTCGGTCGGGTTGGCGGGTCCGCGCGCGAGCAGCTCGGTCATGTCGATCGGGTCCATCAGCGACTGTTTCGCGAGCAGCATCGCCTTTTCGGCGGTGCCGCCGATGCCGATGCCGAGCATCCCGGGCGGGCACCAGCCCGCGCCCATTTGCGGGACCATTTCGAGCACCCAGTCGACGATCGAGTCGCTGGGGTTCATCATCTTGAACTTCGACTTGTTCTCGCTGCCGCCGCCCTTGGCCGCGACGTCGATTTGCACCTTGGCGCCCGGCACCATCTCGACGTTGAGCACCGAGGGCGTGTTGTCCTTGGTGTTCACGCGGCTGAAGGCGGGGTCGGCCAAGATCGAGGCGCGGAGCTTGTTTTCGGGGTGGAGATAGGCGCGGCGCACGCCTTCGTCGACGACCTGTTGCAGGCTGCGCGGGCTGTCGAGGCGGCAGTCCATGCCCCATTTGATGAAGACGGTGACAATGCCGGTGTCCTGGCAGATCGGGCGGTGCCCCTCGGCGCACATACGGCTGTTCGACAAAATCTGCGCCATCGCATCCTTGGCGGCGGGCGACACTTCGCGCTCATAGGCCGCGCCCAGCGCGCGGATATAATCCATCGGGTGGAAATAGCTGATGTACTGGAGCGCGTCGGCGATCGTTTCGATCAGATCGTCTTCGCGGATGATGACGGTGTTCATGCGTGCAGCCCTTACTTGTCCGTTCTTCGGATTCGGGGGCATCCCTAGACCCGGCAACGGCCCGCGAAAAGGGGGCGGACAGAATTGACTGGCTGGCGGGAAAGCGGGGTGCGCGCGCCTATTGGCAGTCGGTGCACTTGCCCCGCACTTCGATCACCGGGCGTTCAGCGGCAAAGCCGGTGGCTTCGGCAGCGGCGCGGACGCCGCTTGCCAGCTTGTCGTCATCGACATGCACCGCCGCGCCGCAATGGTCGCAGATCAGGAAAATACAGTCATGCAGGCAGCCGGGGTGGCTGTTGGCGACAAAGGCATTGGCGCTTTCGACCCGGCGGACGAGGTTATTGGCGACGAACAGGTCGAGGATGCGGTAAACGCTGTTCGGGGCAACGCGCTTGCCGCGTTTTTGCGAAACGATGTCGGCAATGTCATAGGCGCTCGCTGGTTTGCCGATTTCGGCGACCACGGCAAAAATCTGCGCGCGCATATCGGTCCAGGCCTCGCCGGACTGTTCCAGTGCAGCCTGCGCCGCCTTGGCGAGCGAGGCACCGCTCGCTTCGACATGCGGATGATCATGCTTGCCCATCGGTTTTTCCTTTGCGCGGGCGACAAGGCGCGCGGGGGGTCAACATCTTTATGGGATGTAGGCCTTTTGCCGCATGCTCGCAAGCATGGCCGGGCGGAGGGCGGTCAGCCGCGGCGCGCGCGGCGGTTAAGATCATGGCCCAGCGCCACAATCGCGACGCCGATCATCGTGGCGAGGATCTCGCTTCCGTCATGCGGGCGCGCCAGGGCGCCCGCCATGATGCCGATGCCAAAGCTGCCGATGGCAAAGGGCATCATATAGCCATGGCTCAATACGCCCGAAATCAGCGTAAGCAGGGCAAAGACGACCGCCACGACCAGGCCGATCTCGTGGAACAGATGATTGTCGAACAGCACGCCGCCGACCGAGGCGATGGAGGCGAAGAAAATCGTCGTCGCCAGACAATGAAGGATGCAAAGCCCCGACACACCCATCGCCAGCCGGTCGCCGTCGAGCGCCGCCAGCGGCCCCGAATCGCGCGCAGCCCGCACCCGCGCGCCAAGGCGCGCCATAAGCGGGAAAGAGGCAGCGGCGAGGGTCAATCCAGTCTCCAAGGCGAGCGATAGCCTTAAGGATATGGCATAACATGACCCTGGAAGCAATATTATATCATTCCGCGCCGTCGGACGGGGCAGGCGGCAGCGCCGGCGGAATACCCCCGGGAAGCAGAAAGAGCGGTAATATCCGCGCAATCAAATCCCGCATCGCATCGTCTTGCTGATTGAGCATGTCGCGCACATGGGGCCCGATAACCGCATCGCCAAAGGCGGTGACGGCCATCATCAGCACGGCAAGGCGGACGCGATCAGGCGCGCCTTCATCCTTGGCCTGGCCGACGATGGCGGCGACCAGTGCGCGCACCGCCTCGCGGACCGGTTCCAGTTGCTGGACATCGCCGGACAAGACGATCCACGCGGCCAAAGGGCCCGCGCCCCCCTTATCGAAGGCATCAAAAACCATATCGGCCACCGTACGCGGCGCTGCTGCATCGGTTTTGAGCAGGCGCACGACATCGTCCAGCGCCGTGGTGAGATCGTTGATCATCGATCCCATCAGTGCCGATTGCAGGGCGGCAGCAGAGCCAAAATGATGGAGCACATTGGCGTGTGACATACCGAGGCGTTGGCCGACTGCGGCCAAGGTGACGGCCCCCGGTCCGCCTTCGAGCAACAAAGCGCGCGCTGCGGCCAGCCCCTCTTCGCGCACTTCAGCGCCCGCCCGCTTGCGGCGCTTCTGATGGGGTCGCGCTTGCTTGTACATAATTTTGTCTTTCCTCGCACCGCCACAAGGGCCTGCTTAACGGACCTCTTAAAGCAACGGGTGAGAATGTCACATTTTCGCTTTTAGTTCGGTCGGGGATGGAAGGGAGCGAGGCAAATGAAGGAAAATAATGGTGGTCCCGCCTCCCTTGCTCGTGCGATGAAAGCATGATATTTACATTGACGTAAATGTAATGATTCGCATCGGAGATGCCCATGTCGATTTCCACTCGCACACCTGCTGATTTGCATATTGAGAAGCGCGACCTGAAATTCGGACGCAACGACCCGCCACCCCGCTGGTGGCACGGGGGGGATGTGGGGCGTACGGCCTTTTTTAACGCTCTGTCTTCGACCTTTCCGGTGGGGGAGAAGTTTTTCATGACGGCGGTGCGCCATTATCGGGAGGGGACGCCCCAGCCCTTGCGCGGACAGATTGACGATTTTCTCTATCAGGAATCGATGCACACGCGTGAACATGTCGTGTTCAACCGGCAGGCCGAAGATGCCGGTTTCGACATCGCGCCGCTGGAAGATCGCGCGCGGCGCACCATTGCCTGGGTCAAACGGCGTTCGCCGCTGCAGCAATTGGCCGCGACCTGCGCGCTTGAACATTTCACCGCCACGCTGGCCCATGATGCGCTCGCCAATCCTGAACATCTGGCGGGCGCGAGCGAGGAGGCGCGGCGCATGTGGCAATGGCATGCGATCGAGGAGGTGGAGCATAAGGCGGTTGCGTTCGACACCTATTTGCACGCCACCCGGCACATGACGCCCTTTCGCCGCTGGCTGAAGCGCAGCATCGTCATGGGGGTGACCACGCTGCGCTTTCACTATGTCATTTTCCGCAACACCGCCGATCTGCTGCGCCAGGATGGGCGCAATGATTTCGCGACCTGGCGCAAACTGCTGGCCTTTCTCTACGGCAGGCCCGGCACGATGCGCCTGCTGCTGAAAGGGGTTTTCACCTATATCCGGCCGGGTTTTCATCCCTGGGAGCTCGATGACCGCGCGCTGGTCACCCAGTCGCTCGCGAGCCTGCGCGTGCCTGCTGCCAAGGTGCAGCGGGTATGAGCGCGCGCTTCTTTGCCCTTGCCGCTGCGGCGGCCGCGACCACATCGCCCGCATTGGCCGCCGACATTACGGGTCTGTGGGCAACGGGCAGCGAGGGCGGGCGCGTCGAAATCTATCGCTGCGGCAAGGCTTATTGCGGGCGGGTCGCCGACGCGGCGCGGCTGCGCATCAACCCGGACCTGCGCGATGTACGCAATTCCAACCCCGCACTGCGCGACCGGCGGCTGAAGGGGCTGGTGGTGCTCCAGGGCTTCACCGGGGGGCCGCGCGAATGGAAGGGCGGGCCGGTTTATGACCCGGAATCGGGCGACGGCGCGAAGACCGGCTATCTGAAGCTGCTGTCCGACAACAAGCTGGAACTGAAAGGTTGCGTCGCCTTTTTCTGCCGCACGAAAGTCTGGACGCGCCTTCGCTGATCCGCAGGCGCCGCGCGGCGTAGCGGGCTATCCCTGCTCTGCGCGCAACGCCTTGCGGTCGAGCTTTCCGATCATCGTCTTGGGAAGCTCGCTGCGGACCTCGACGCCCTGAACCCGCTCATGCTTGCCAAGCTGGGGGTTGAGCCAGCCCGCCAGCGCCTCGCCCGTCACTTCAAAGCCTTCCTCCAGCGTGACGAAGGCCTTGGGCGCCTCACCGCGATAGGCGTCGGGAACGCCGAGCACGATGGCTTCCTTGACCGCGGGATGCTCGTAAAGATGCGCCTCGATCACGCTCGGATAGACTTTGAAGCCGCCGACCGAGATCATATCCTTCAGCCGGTCGACGATGCGGATATAGCCATCATCATCGACGGTTGCGACATCGCCGGTGCGCAGCCAGCCGTCGTCGGTGAAACTGTCCTTGTCGGCGTCGGGCCGGTTCCAATAGCCCTGCATGATCTGCGGTCCCTTGACCGCCAGCTCGCCCGGCTCCCCATCGGGCGCGTCGCGGCCGGGGTCTTCCTTGTCGAGCAGGCGGATGCGTGTCGCGGGCAGCGGCTGCCCGATCGTCCCCGCCTTGACCGGGCCATGATAGGGGTTGGTGGAGACCACGCCCGAGCTTTCGGTCAGCCCATAGCCCTCGACGAGCGAGGCGCCCGTGCGTCCCACAAATTTTTCGCGAAGCTCCGCCGCCATGGGGGCGCCGCCCGAAATGCACGCGCGAAGGCTGGAAAAATCAGTTTTGCCAAGATCGGGATGGTCGAGCATCGCCTGATACATGGTCGGAACGCCGGGAAGCGCGGTGGTGCGTGTCCGGGTGATCGCCGCGAGCGCCTGCTTGGCATCGAAGCGCGGCAACATGGTGATCGACCCGCCGTTCAGGACTGTCCGGTTGAGAACGCAGGTATTCGCAAAGACGTGGAAGAAGGGCAGGACGCCCAAAATCCGGTCCTCGGCATCATGGTCGGGGTCGATACTGTTCACCTGCCGCGCATTGGCGGTCAGATTCTGGTGCGAGAGCATCGCGCCCTTGGGCGTACCGGTCGTTCCCCCGGTATATTGGATGAGCGCAATATCCTTTTCGGGGTCGATGGCGACCGGTTCCGGCTTGCCATCATTATCGACCAGCGCCGAAAAACGGATGACGCGCGGATCGTCGGGAAGCGGCGCGACTTCGCTGCGGCGAAACAGGCGGTAGAGGATGGATTTTGCGGTCGGTAATCCCCCCGCAACCGATCCGACGACCAGTTGCCTGAGACTTGATCCGTCGAGCACCGCCATGGCGGTGGGCAGCAGCGCCGACGCGCTGAGGGTGAAGAGCGTGTCGGTCCCCGAATCCTCGACCTGCGCCGCCAGTTCGGCCACCGTGTAAAGCGGCGAGAAATTGACCACGGTCGCGCCGATGGACATGGCGCCATAATAAGCCGCGACATAATGGGGGACATTGGGAAGGAACAGGCCAACCCGGCTTCCCTTGCCAATGCCGCGCTGTTGCAGGCCCTTGGCCACCCGTGCGGCGCCCTTGGCAACCTCGTCATAGCTGAAATGCCGTCCCAGAAAATCGAGCATCACCGCATCCTTGCGCCGTGCGACGCTGGCGGCGAACATGTCGGGCAGGGACAGGGGAGCGAAGGACTGATCCCAGGGCACCGGGTGATTATAATGGGTGGACCAGTTAAAACGCTGCGTCATCGAAGTCCTCTTCTCATCCTCGTCCCAGCTTTTTACATTAGGGTAAATAAGCTGGCCCTGCAATGTGCTGGTTGCGCTTCCTCCCTGTGGAGCTTAGTCCAGATGATGATTTTATGCGGGAGGCCCCATGTTTCATTCTCATTCAATACCCGCTTTCCTTGTTGTGAGCGCCCTGGTCCTGCCCATGTCGGCAATGGCCAAGGAGGCTTCCAAAAATCCGCCGGCAGCGATTGCCCAAATATATGATTGCCGGGCCTTGGGCGAGGCGGATGCCCGGCTGCGTTGTTATGATGCCGCAGTGGATGAGATGAAGGGCGCGGAATTGCGCGGAGATATCAGCTTTTCCGATCGCGCGGCGATGGAAGAGCGGCGGCGCGGGCTGTTCGGATTTTCCCTCCCCAATGTAGGTGCGCTGTTCGGCGATAAGGATGGCGAGGAAATTCGTGAGGTGGAAACCAGCATCGCCGCGTTATCACCGGTTGGCGGTGGCCGCTTTCGCATGAAGATGGCCGATGGCTCGGTCTGGCTGCAGACCGAAAGCCGCAATCTGGCCCGCGATCCCGAAGTGGGCGATGCGGTACGCATCAAGGCAGGTGCCCTTGGTAGCTATTTCCTGAGCGTCGAGGGGCGCACCTCGGTTCGCGCCAAGCGCGAGCAATAAATGTCGGGCCGCCGCCTTTATCCTCCCCATTTCGGTTGATGGTTTGAGGCGCGATGCCGGATGACGGCCTTTCATCGTTAGGAACGGACGCGCCGCCCTTTGTGTTGCTCGAGGATGAGCGCAGTGAGGGCGGCAAGCCATGCCGTTTTTTCAGCGCGCCTGTCGATATTCTCGTTGCCCATGATCGCACGCAGATAGCCGCATTGCTGGAGACACTGCGCGGCGCGGCAGCGCGCGGGCTGCATGTCGCCGGCTATATGGCCTATGAAGCGGGAGAGGCGCTGATTGCCCAGCAGAGGGACAGCGCCGACAAGCCCATCGAAGGGCTTCTGGCCTGGTTCGGCCTATTCGAACATATGGAGAGAATTGCTCCCGGTGGCGTGGCTGAAAAATTGCCTGACCCCGACAGCGCCTGGTTAGGGAAAGTTCATCCCCGCATCACGCGTAACCAATATGAAACCAGCGTCTCGCGCGTTCGCGAATATATCCATGCAGGCGATATTTATCAGGCGAATCTGACCTTTCGTGCCGATGTGCCTTTTGCGGGCAGCCCCCTTGCGGTCTATGCACGGCTGCGGCGCACGGCAAAGGCGGGCTATGGCGGCTTTATCTGGACGGGGGAGCAGGCGATTGCCTCGCTGTCGCCCGAACTTTTCTTTTCGGTGCGCGGCGGCGCGGTGTTGGCGCGTCCCATGAAGGGGACGGCGGCGCGGCAGGCCGAAGCCGAAGCGGATCGCCGCGCCGCGCGGGAGTTGGCCGAGGACCCCAAGCAGCGCGCGGAAAATCTGATGATCGTCGATCTGTTGCGTAACGATCTGTCGCGCGTGGCCGAGCCGGGGACGGTTGCGGTTCCCGAATTATTCCGGGTCGAAACCTATCCGACCATTCACCAGCTTGTATCCGATGTCACCGCGCGCCTGCCCGAAGGCGCGGGCGCGGTGGATGTGCTGGCGGGGGCTTTTCCCTGTGGCTCGATCACGGGCGCGCCCAAGATTCGCGCCATGGAGATTATCGACGAGCTGGAGGAGGGGGCGCGGGGAGTTTACACCGGGTCGATCGGCTTTATCGAACCGACGGGTGAAGCGGCGTTCAATGTCGCCATCCGCACCTTGGTCTTTCCGCCGTCTAGCGGGTTGCACCAAGGGGTGTCTTGCGCCACGCTGGGGCTGGGGTCCGGAATTGTGGCCGACAGCGTGCCCGGCGATGAATGGCGCGAATGTCTGGCCAAGGGGGAATTTGTGAACGCAGCGGGCGAAAGCTTCGACCTTCTGGAAACGATGCATTTCGATCCTGTCGACGGGATTCAACGGCTGGAAGCGCATCTGGCACGCATGAAAGCAAGTGCGCAAAGCTTTGGGTTTTCCTTTGACCGGCATGGCGCGCGCAATAGCCTGCAATCGGCAACGTTTCGGCTGCGTCACGCGGCGCGTATAAGGATGCGTCTGGGGCCGTCGGGGGCGCTCGCGATTGAAGTGACGCCGGTGCCGCGGCTTGCTGAGCTTCCGGTTCGCGTAGCATATTGTGCCGCGCCGCTGCGTCCCGGCGACTATCGTCTGTCGCACAAAACCAGTCAGCGCGAAGCCTATGATGAACTGCGGCGGCAAAGCGGCGCGGTGGAAGTCATCTTTGTCGACGAACCCGGATTCGTGACCGAGGGGAGCTGGAGCAATATTTTCGTCGAGCGCGATGGGATGCTTTTAACTCCGCCCTTGTCGCTGGGCCTGCTTCCCGGCGTGTTGCGACAGGAACTGATCGAAAAAGGACGGGCGGTGGAATCGCACTTGCGCCTGAGCGATCTGGAGCAGGGATTTTTTATTGGAAACTCCCTGCGGGGACTTGTTCCGGCCCGGCTGGATGTGATGGCCGAGCCTATCATGGGTGTATCGCCGGTTTTGCATAGCTAAAACCCACAGCGACGCTTGCGATTTGCCAAAGGAGGCTTTACGCGCAGCGTCCGCGCAACTTTCTGTCAATCTTTGTCTGCCTGCCTAGCTAGGAAGAGCCTGTTCATGTCGCTTCAGCCGCATATCTCCGCTGCCCTTGGGCGTATCCAGCCCTCCGCCACGTTGGCGATGACCGCCCGCGTTGCCAAGCTGAAGGCCGATGGCGTCGATGTTATCGGACTGAGCGCAGGGGAGCCCGATTTCGACACGCCCGATTTCGTGAAGGAAGCGGCAATTGAAGCGATTCGTGCGGGGCAGACCAAATATACGCTGGTCGATGGAACGGTCGCGCTGAAAGAAGCGATCCGGGGCAAATTCCGCCGGGACAATGGGCTGGATTTCGGGCTTGACCAGATCAGCGTCAATGTCGGCGGGAAGCACACCTTGTTCAACGCGCTTGTCGCGACGGTCGATGCCGGCGACGAGGTGATCATCCCCGCTCCTTATTGGGTGAGCTATCCCGACATTGTCGCTTTTTGCGGCGGCAAGCCGGTGATCATCGAGGCCTCGGCCGACCAGCATTACAAGATTACGCCCGAACAGCTTGACGCTGCGATCACGCCGAAAACACGCTGGGTGATGTTCAACTCGCCTTCCAATCCCTCGGGCGCGGCCTATTCGCCCGAAGAGATGGACGCGCTGGGCGAGGTCATTCGGCGGCACCCGCATGTCATGGTCATGTGCGATGATATGTATGAGCATATCTGGTATGCCGATTTTGCATTTTCGACATTGGCGCAGCGCTGCCCCGATCTGATTGACCGCATCCTGACGGTTAATGGCTGTTCCAAGGCCTATGCGATGACCGGCTGGCGGATCGGCTATGCGGGCGGTCCGGCCTGGCTGATCAAGGCGATGGGCAAGTTGCAGTCGCAATCGACGTCGAACCCCTGCTCGATTGCGCAGGCGGCGGCGGCGGCGGCGCTGGGCGGGCCGCAGCAGTTTCTCGACGAACGCAATGCGGCGTTTCGCAAGCGGCGCGATATGGTCGTGGCGATGCTCAACGACGCCCCTGGCCTCAGCTGTCCGGTCCCTGATGGCGCCTTTTACGTCTATCCCGATGCTAGCGGCTGCATGGGCAAGACAACGCCTGCGGGCGTGGTGATCGACAGCGATGCCGCACTGATCGACTATTTCCTCGATTCCGCGCGCGTTGCGGCGGTACATGGTGCGGCTTTTGGCCTGTCGCCGGCTTTCCGTGTCTCCTATGCTACGTCCGAAGCGGTGCTCAAGGAGGCATGCGTGCGGATTCAGCAGGCTTGCGCCGCGCTCAGCTGAAGGATCTGCTAAAGGGCAAGACGGGCCGTCCATAGCAAATCTTGCGTGGTGGTGTCTTGCGATCAAGACGGACCGATCCCATCTGCCTGCCTGAACGGCGGCTAAGGGCGCGGTTCACGACCTGGTAATCCTGGTTCGGTAAAAGGCACGTATCGCTGCACGACAGCTCTGCCAGAAGGCAGGCGCGGGCAGCGGAGTGACGCCCGCGAACCTGAAAATTGATAATGAATAAGGCTCTCCCCCTATGATGTCCTTGCTCCGTTCCGATTGGTTTCCCGTGATGCTCGGCGGCTTTATCGTCGGCGGCTTGCTTGTTCTCTTTCAGCAGCCGGCGCTCGCCGGGGTTTTGTGACCCGGCCAGGGGCAGCCGACAGGGCGCGCCCCGGATTTTGGATGGCAGGCGGTTCCGCCGCTGATCGCATGCGGGGAATCATTCATCGCAAAGGACTGGCGCCGCCGGTCCCGGCCATGCAGGTGAGGACGAGAAGCACATCAACCAGCGGGGGGCAAATGCGATTTGCAAGCAGGATGAAGCCGCTCGTAGCGGCAATCGCCAGCGCGGTGCTCCTGACTGGCTGCGTAGGCAGCGGCGTGGTGCCGACGCCACGCGAGGGCGCGCGCGCCGGAGTGAATGCTCCTCCCGCCATCGCGCGCGCAGGTATCTCCCCCGCACGTGCGGCGCAGGCGCCTGTCGATCCCGGTTTTCACCGTCCGCCGCCCGGGCTGGAGGATCGGCTGTTTCAGCTTTGGCGCACCTTCCCCGGGAAAACCGGCGTTGCGGTCCAGCGTATTGATGGCGAATGGGCGCTGGCGCAGCGCGGCGACGATCTCTTTCCCCAGCAAAGTGTGTCAAAGCTTTGGGTTGCCTTGGCGGCGCTTGACGCGATTGATCAGGGGCGCTTGAGCTTCGACCGGTCGGTGCGCATCGGTCCCGATGACCTGACGCTTTTTTATCAGCCGCTTGCCGCACGGGTCCGCGCCGAAGGCTCGGTAACGATGACGGTCCGCGAACTGATCGAAACCGCTATTACCCGCAGTGACAATACGGCGAATGACAAGCTGCTCTGGACCATCGGCGGCCCCGATACCGTACGCAGCTTTATTCGGAAAAACGACCTGGGCGCCATTCGTTTCGGCCCCGGCGAGCGTCTGCTGCAAAGCGGGACGGCGGGACTGAGTTGGCGGCAGGCCTATTCGGTGGGGCGTGCTTTTGAACAGGCGCGGGCGGCGCTGCCGCAATCGACCCGCGCCGAAGCGATGGAGCGTTATCTTGCCGATCCAGTCGATGGGGCCTCGCCCGCAGCCATTGCCGCGGCGTTGACGCGGCTCGCGCGCGGGGAGTTGCTGTCCGCCGAATCGACATCCTATCTGCTCGATGTGATGAGCCGCACGCGCAGCGGGCCGCAGCGGTTGAAGGCGGGGCTGCCGCCGGGCTGGAAATTTGGCCACAAAACTGGAACGGGCCAGAATTTTCAGGGCATGACGGCGGGCTATAATGATATCGGCATTGCGACGGCGCCCGACGGAACCCGATATGCAATTGTCGTCCTTCTTGGTAACACCACCGCGTCGGTGCCTGAGCGCATGTCGCTGATGCAGGCGGTGTCGGGCGCCGTTGCGGAGTTTCACGGGCGATGACGGCGATGAAATGGTTCGCGGCCCCTCTCGGCCTCAGCCTGATGCTGGCGGCCTGCGCCACCCCGGAAACGCGCCTGCGCAACGGGCTGGTAAATGCTGGCCTTTCCAAGACGATCGCGGCCTGCATGGCCGAACGAATGATCGACCGCCTGTCGCTGGTGCAATTGCGCCGTCTCGACTCGCTTGCCAGCCTGAAGGAAAAGCGGGTCGATGAACTGTCGTTCGACCGCTTCCTGCACAAGGTGCGCGCGCTCAAGGACCCGGAGATATTGGCGGTCACGGTCAGTTCGGGCGCCATTTGCTCTGTGCGTTAGGTCGCGCGCACTAGCGCTGCTGTGTCAGGCTGAATTGCACCGATTTCGGGGGCTTCACAGGATAAAGCGGGCGCGGTGGGGGTAGCCTTGCCGCGAAACTTGTGCTTAGGCGGCGCCAATTGTCACCGCCCCAGACTCGAAAGGCCCGGCAGATCCCATGAACATTCACGAATATCAGGCGAAAGAATTGCTCGCGAAATTTGGCGTTGCTGTCCCCAAGGGGATTGCCGCGATGAGCGTTGAAGAGGCGGTTGCTGCCGCAAAGCAGCTTCCCGGGCCGCTTTATGTCGTGAAATCGCAGATACATGCCGGCGGCCGCGGCAAGGGCAAGTTCAAGGAGCTTGGCCCCGATGCCAAGGGCGGCGTTCGCCTCGCCAAAAGCATCGAGGAAGTCGAAGCGCATGCCAAGGACATGCTCGGCAACACGCTTGTCACCATCCAGACGGGCGAAGCCGGCAAGCAGGTCAACCGCCTCTACATCACCGACGGCGCCGACATTAAAAAGGAATATTATCTGGCGCTCCTCGTCGATCGCGCGACCAGCCGTATCTCGGTTGTCGCCTCGACCGAAGGCGGGATGGACATTGAAACCGTCGCGCACAATACGCCCGACAAGATCCACACCATCGTCATCGACCCCGCAACCGGGCTGATGCCGCATCATGGTCGCAGCGTTGCCGCCGCGCTGGAGCTGGAAGGCGATCTGGCGAAGCAGGCAGCGAAAACGCTCGCCGGTCTCTACAGGGCTTTCCTTGCGACCGACGCCGAGCAGATTGAAATCAACCCGCTCGCGGTCTGCGAAGGCGCCAATGGCGATGAACTGCTGGTGCTCGATGCCAAGCTGGGCTTTGATGGCAATGCCATGTTCCGCCATCCCGATATCGCTGAGCTCCGAGACCTGACCGAAGAAGATCCGGCCGAGGTCGAAGCGTCGGAATATGACCTTGCCTATATCAAGCTCGACGGCAACATCGGCTGCATGGTCAATGGCGCGGGCCTTGCCATGGCGACGATGGACATCATCAAGCTCAATGGCGCTTTCCCCGCCAACTTCCTCGACGTGGGTGGCGGCGCCAGCAAGGAAAAGGTCACCGCAGCGTTCAAGATCATCCTCAAGGACCCCGCGGTCGAAGGCATTCTCGTCAATATTTTCGGCGGCATCATGAAGTGCGACATCATCGCTGACGGCATTGTCGCGGCGGCGAAGGAAGTGAATCTGTCGGTTCCGCTCGTCGTCCGCCTCGAAGGCACCAATGTCGAACAGGGCAAGGAAATTCTTGCGGGGTCAGGGCTGCCCATCGTTGCCGCCAATGATCTGGGCGACGCCGCCAAGAAGATTGTTGCCGAAGTGGCAAAGGCCGCCTGATCGTAGAAGGCCCCACACACCTCCTCCAGGGTGGAGGAGGTGTGCTTGACGTTTACGTAAACGCCAATTATGACGCGACGCACAATTTATTGAGAGGAGCTTTGAGCCCATGAAAATCCTCGTCCCCGTAAAGCGGGTGCTCGATTATAATGTGAAGCCGCGGGTCAAGGCCGACGGCAGCGGCGTCGATCTGGCGAACGTCAAAATGTCGATGAACCCTTTTGACGAGATTGCGGTCGAAGAAGCGATCCGTTTGAAGGAAAAGGGCGTCGCGACCGAGATTGTCGCTGTCTCCATCGGTCCGGCAAAGGCGCAGGAAACGCTGCGTACCGCGCTTGCCATGGGCGCCGACCGCGCGATCCTCGTCCAGACCGACGATGAAGTCGAACCGCTGGCGGTAGCGAAGATACTGAAAGCGATTGCCGATGCCGAAACGCCGAATCTGGTGATTTTGGGTAAGCAGGCGATCGACGGCGACAATAATCAGACGGGCCAGATGCTCGCCGCGCTCACCGGCTGGGCGCAGGGCACCTTTGCGAGCAAGGTCGAAGTCGAAGGCGATCAGGTCAGCGTCACCCGCGAGGTTGATGGCGGTCTGGAAACGGTGAAGCTCAAGCTTCCTGCCATTGTCACGACTGATCTTCGCTTGAACGAGCCGCGCTATGCGTCGCTGCCGAATATCATGAAGGCCAAGTCAAAGCCGCTCGATACCAAGTCGCCCGCCGATTATGGCGTCGACACGAGCCCGCGCATCAAGACCGTCAAAGTGTCCGAACCGCCTGTGCGTCAGGCCGGTATCAAGGTCGCTGACGTGGATGAGCTGGTCGCCAAGCTGAAGGCCCTGGGCGTTCATAGCTGAGCCCCGACGAAGTAAAGGAAACAGGATCATGAAAACTCTGGTTTGGGTCGAACATGACGGTTCGTCGGTCAAGGATGCTACGCTCGCGGCGGTGACCGCTGCGTCGAAACTGGGCGAAGTTCATCTTCTCGTCGCGGGTGAGGGCGTCGATGGCGTTGCCAAGGCGGCCGCTGAAATCGCTGGCGTGCAAAAGGTGCATGTCGCGGACAATGCTGCTTTCGGTCATGCTCTGCCCGAAAATGTTGCGCCGCTGATCGCCGATCTGATGGGCAGCCACGATGCATTTGTGTCCCCTGCAACGACGACGGGCAAGAATATCGCGCCGCGCGTCGCGGCCCTGCTCGACGTGATGCAAATTTCGGACATTCTCTCGGTCGAAGGCGAGAAAAGCTTCACCCGCCCCATCTATGCCGGCAACGCCATTGCGACGGTCGAAAGCTCGGATGCGAAGTTGGTGCTGACCGTTCGCGGCACGGCTTTCGAAAAGGCCGCTGTGACCGGCGGATCGGGCACGATCGAAGCCGTGTCGGGCGGCGGCGATGCGGGCATTTCCTCTTTCGTCGGCGCTGAAATCGCCAAGTCCGAACGTCCCGAGCTGACGAGCGCCAAGGTGATCGTTTCAGGCGGCCGCGCGCTTGGGTCGAGCGAGAAATATGAAGAAGTCATCGTCCCCCTCGCCGACAAGTTGGGCGCTGCCCTCGGTGCAAGCCGTGCGGCGGTTGATGCGGGCTATGTCCCCAATGATTATCAGGTCGGTCAAACCGGCAAGATCGTCGCTCCCGAAGTCTATTTCGCTATCGGCATTTCAGGCGCGATCCAGCATCTTGCAGGGATGAAGGATTCAAAGACGATCGTTGCGATCAACAAGGATGAAGACGCCCCCATTTTCCAGGTCGCAGATTTCGGTCTCGTCGCTGACTTGTTCAGCGCCGTTCCCGAACTGACCGGTAAGATCTGACGCTTTCGCGCCATGGCCGGTCATCATCCCGGAGTGCCCGGACTGGGCGACGCACCGTTCAACGCCGGTGGTCGCCGGTCCGCCAGGCCAGGTCCGGGCCGCGAAGTGGACGACGATGACACCGGCCTGCACAAGGACGATGTCGGCAGTCACTCCCTGATTCTGGCAAGCGTCGCGCGTGACGCGCGGCTCAATCAGAAGTTCCTGCTTCTGATCACCCTCTCGGCTGCCATTGCCACATTGGGCTTGCTGCAAAGCTCCACGGCCGTGGTGATCGGCGCCATGCTCGTGTCCCCGCTGCTCGGCCCCATCATGGGGGTCGGGTTTGGACTGGCCACGCTGGAAACCAATCTCATCAAGCGGTCCCTCGTCACCATGGCGGCGGGAATGGCGGTCGCCATTCTGGTGGGCATGCTCATCATCTGGCTGTCGCCGATCAAGGACGTCACGCCTGAAATCCGCGCGCGAACCCAGCCGACATTGCTGGACCTTGGAGTAGCGGTCGTTGGCGGTATCGCTGGCGTCTATGCGATCATGCGCAAACTGTCGGGCGTCATGGTCGGCGTGGCCATCGCCACGGCGCTGGTGCCGCCGCTCTCAACCATCGGCTTTGGTCTGGCGACGGGGCGGTTTGATTTTGCACTGGGTGCAGCCCTTCTCTTTTTGACCAATACGCTGGCGATTGCCTTTGCGGCGACGATTGTGGCGCGGCTCAACCATTTCGGGCCCTCGCTCACTCCGCAGCATACCGCGATGCAGGCCGCCGGGATTCTGGCGACGCTTGGCATCCTTTCGATTCCGCTGGGGCTTTCGCTCAACAGCATCGTGCGGGAGATTGGCGCGCGCACGACGGTGCAATCGGAATTGAGCGAGTTGCTTGGCAAGGATGACCGCGTCGACAGCCTGAACGTTCGAATGGAGGGAGAGGATGTCGCGGTCGATGGCGTGGTGCTCGTCGATCAATACGCCTCGCGCCTCAACAGGGAGCTTGCCGCTGTTGCTGGCAAGAAGCTCGACCGGAAAGTCCGGGTCAATATTGTCCAGCTTCGCCAACAGACGAACGCCGCGGCTCAATATGAAGAGCAGATCAATCGCAGGTTGGCGACGCTCGAACAGCGTGAGGATGACAGCCGCAAGATCATCGAAGGCATTGTCGTCGGCGATCTCGTCCCCCGCGACCATATCTTGGTCGACGGACAGGCACGCCGCGTTATCGTTCAACGCGACCGGGAGGCGGAAGGCGAACAGGTCGCAGCGGCTGTGGATCGCATCATCGCGTCCGTGCAGGCCAAATATCCTCAATGGCTGATTGAAAATGGAGTTTTGACTCCGGCTGAAGAACCCCCGAGCATCGCCGCAGATGAGACGGCAGAGCAAAGCCCGTAGAGGGTTAAACAGGGCGACGTACCATAGATGTTGGCGACAAGGATCGGCCTTTCCTGATCTTTTCTGCTGCGCGAGGCGGGCAGGAAGACGGATAGTGGCGACGTCGAGACGCTCCCAATTTCGAAGCAGAGTTGCCGAGACTTCGTACGGAATGCCGTCCTCTCACTAGCCGGTGTCATTTGGCTGTCATTATCCTGCGCTTGGGGCAAGTCCGGTGCGGGTCGTAGCGCAAATTAGGGGAGTATCGCTTGGGACAGCCCGATAAACGCCAGCTATTGGCCGAAGGATTGGCGGCGGGCGAAGATGATGCTGGCCTGCACGCGCGGCTGGTGGCTGCGGGCATATCGGCCGCCTCGGCAAAATATGAGATCGGCCGGCTCGCCAAGGACCCCATGGCCACCACCTTGCGTCGCCAAGCGGCGAAAGCCGCGAAACAGGCTTGGCTCTTCGCCAATCAGCAGCGGCTGGCGACCGAGGGAGAAAGGGGATTTCGGCTCGATACAATAGTTAAGCCGTGTGGGGATGATTTTTACCGCTTTTATTATGAAGCGAACCGCCCTGCAAAAATCAGGGGGCTGGTTGACCACTGGCCTGCGCTGTCACGCTGGTCGTTGGAGCATTTTTCGGCTGTGGCCGGAGGGGTCATTGTTGAAGCCCAGGTCGAGCGAGAAGCGGATCCGGATTATGAGCTGACCAAGGACAAGCATCGAAAGAAAATCCGTTTCGATGAATTGATTGACTGGCTTCGCCGGGATGAAAGCAGCAACGACATTTATCTGACGGCATATAACAGCGGCGTGAACGCCGCCGCCTTGGCGCCGCTATGGGATGATCTGGAGCCTATCGACCTGCTCACTCCCAAAGCAGAGCGGGACGGCTTTTTCTGGTTGGGACCGCGCGGGACTCTCACGCCCTGGCACCATGATTTGACCAATAATTTGCTGGTTCAGGTGGTGGGGCGCAAACTTGTGCGCCTGGCGCCCCCCTGGGCCTTTGAGCGCATGCGAAACAGTCGGCATTGTTTTTCGGATTGGGAAAATTATCCCCTGCCCGCGGGACCGGGCGATGAGTATCGGCCTCCGGTGCTTGAAGCGGTGATTGAGCCCGGCGAAGCAATCTTTCTTCCTGTCGGCTGGTGGCATCAGGTCGAAGCGCTCGACCTATCGGCGAGCATGAGCTTTACCAATTTTCAGCGCCCTAACGCGCATGTGGAAGATTATACATCATGGGGCGCGCTCTGAAAGCCGATGCACCGGCGCTTTCTCTTCCATCTTTGATTCAGATCAGGCACAGTGGCTCATCTGAATGAAGCCGGCACTGGAATAGAATTAGCTGAACCGGGTGTAACGATCGGAGTAAATATGCGAAACGCTGTCGCCGGAATTATTCTTTTCGCCGTATCTGGAACGGCTTTACCGAATTATGCTTTCGCAAAAGAGCCGACGATTTTGAATCCTTCATCCAAATGGGTGGTTAATTACGCCGATGACAGCTGCCGGCTGGCCCGCGCTTTTGGCACGGGCAACGCCCAGGTCCTGCTGATGTTTGACCGCTTCCGGCCCGGCCCGGCGCTTAATGCGACGCTGATTGGCCGGCCTGTTCGCGCTCCCGTGGGCGAAGGGAAGGTCATTTTCCAGTTTAGCGAACAGGGCGCGGAACAGAAGCGCAGCTTTGCGACGGGGGAAATGGAGAACAAGCTTCCCGCGATCATGGTCAATGGTGCCTTGCGGGCGGTCGCCAAGCCGACATCGCCGGATGTTTCCGATGAAGAAGCCGAGGCCCAAGCGGAAGATCCCGGCAAGCTCTCACCTGAAGAAATGCGGAGCCGGGCGGATGGTATAAGCTTTATCGATGTGCGCGTCGCCGGACGTTCCTCCCTCCGTCTGCAGACGGGAAAAATGGGAGCGCCCTTGGAAGCGCTCAGCCAATGCACGTCCAATCTGATCAAGGGGTGGGGCATTGATGCCGAGGCGCATCAAAGCCTTATGCGACCTGCCATGCCGGCCGAGAATCCGCGTGATTGGCTTTCCAGCGGAGATTATCCAGCCGCGATGCGCTGGACAGGCCAGCAGGCGATCGTGCGGTTTCGCCTGATCGTTGATGAGGCAGGCCAGCCGAAAAGCTGTCATATTCAGCAATCCACCCGGCCCGAGGATTTCGACAAAGCGGTGTGCAAGGGGATCATGCGCCGGGCCAGTTTTCATCCTGCGCTCGATGCCGCCGGAAAGCCGATCGCTTCTTATTATGTGAACCGGGTGCGCTTCAAAATTTAGCGCCTCGCGGAATGTCAGCGGGCCGAAAGCGCCGCGATCAGGCGCTCGGCATCGCGCGCGCCATTATAGGCGTGGAAGGATAATCGCAGGATCGTCCTCCGGAAGTCGGCCTTGACGGCGTGCGCGTCCAGCGCGGCGGCGACGCGCGGCTGGTCGATACCCGTGTCGATGCACAGGGTTCCGCCGATGGCGCCCGTTGGCCAGCTCCATTGCGGCGTCCGATCCTCCAGCGCGCGGCGCACCATCGCCTGCAAAGCCCGGTTATGCGCGCGCACGGCGTCGACGCCGATCGCCTTAATCTCGGCAATGCCTGCTGTGGACAGGATGAAGGGTGCGACATCGGGGGTTCCGCCCCACCAGCGGCGCGCGTCGGGGGCGTAGCGGAAATCGCCAATATCCATCTCAAAGGGATTGGCGTGGCTCCACCAGCCGCGTTCGGTTGGTTCGAGTGCGTCGCCGTGCGGCGCCACCCACAGCCATGCCGCGCCGGGGCCGCCGCACAGCCATTTGACGCTGGTGCCAATGGCGGCATCGACGCCCCATGCGGCGGGCGCGACGGGGACGATCCCGACCGACTGGGCGCAATCGACGATACAGCGCGCACCGGCGGAGCGGGCGGCGGCGGCAATGCCAGCGATGTCGGCAAGCGCCCCGCTGTTCGAACTGACATGCATCGGGATGGCAAGCGCCACATCCTCATCCAGCGCCGCGGCCCAATGGGCGGCGTCCCGCACATCGGCGTCGGCGGGCAGCATCCGCGTCCGCCAGCCCTCCGCCGCGAGTCCGCTCGCGACATAGCCGATCGTGGGAAAGGCGCTGGGCGCGAACAATATGGTCCGCCGTTCGGTTGCCGCGCCCAGCGCCGAGAGATAGCGCGAGAGCGCTGCACTGACATTGGTCGCCGGGCACAGATGCTGCGGCGCGGCCCCGATCAAGCCCGCCAGCGCGGCCCGCCAGCCGTCGATGGCCTCCAGCCAGTGCGGCCAGGCTTCGCCCGTTTCCGCCCAGGGACCGAGATAATGTTGTTGCAGCAGCGCGCCAGCCTCGCGCGGCTGGCATCCGACGCTGTGACTTTTAAGGTAGGTGGCGCCGGGCGGGAAATGAAAGCGCGCCGCGACGCCTTCGGGAAGCAAGGCCTCGGTCACAGTCCAGCGCCATGACCCGGCGCACCGCCGCTGATACTGTCGCGCTTCACCCCATATTCGGCGCCCCAGCGGTCGGTCATCTCGGCGCGAATATCCCATAGTTCGGGGAAGAAGCGGTGGCGTGCCCCGGCGTTGAGCAATTCGACCGGACGGCCCTTCAGCGACTTGGATCCCATGCCGATCGAACGGTGGATGAGCTGGATATGGCGCGCGCGGAAATGCTGGAACAATTCGTCAAATTCGATCAGCGCCTCGGCGACCATATAGGCGTCGTCATGCTGATAACCTGTGTCATAGACATCGGCGACGCTGCGCCCCTGCGGCTCCAGATAGACGGCTTTATATCGCGTCCAGAGGGGCAGCGGCAGGCTGAGCAGCATTTGAAAGCCGGGGCTTTCCTGTCCCGACCCGTTGCCGAGCTGCAGGCGGATGGACTGATAGTCAAAGGGGCTCATCGTTTCGAGCAGCGATAGCTGGTCGGTCATCAGCCGCATCAGCCGGTGGACGCGGTCGAACAGGGTCAGCACGCGCATCGTTTCGCCAGCCGCCATATGGCCGTCGATCTCGGCGAGGGTGAAGGCGATGAGCTTCATCCACAATTCCTCGACCTGATGGACGATCTGGAACTGCAATTCGTCGGGTGTGCAAAGCGCCGCGAGCGGTTTCTGGCACGACAACAATGTATCGACCGCGAGGTAAACGCCATAATCCTTCATGTCAGGCGTTTCGATGCGGCGGTGAACTTCCTCTTTATCCAAAAGCATGGGTATTCCCCTGAAGATGATGAATGAACGGGGGCGCCTGCAGCGCCCGGTTCTTCACCGCCGGGGAGCCACGCCTGCGGGCGGGCGGCGGGGCGAACCCGCCTGCCCCAGCCACAGGAGAGGCAATGCCTTTTTCACCGTGTCTTCAGATCCGATGGCAGCGTCGGCTCGCTGACGATATGCGCCATGCGGCGCCACATTTCATCCCGGCCTGGATCGCCGCGCTCGACATGCGCGCGCACCATGGCTTCGCCCAGCCCATAGTTGATCACATAGCTGCGATATTGATCGGTGAAGCTGACGGACTGGGCTGCGCGCTTGGCGGAGACGAGCTGATATTTCTGGGTCAGGGCAATGGCGGTATCGCGGTCGATTTCGCCGTCCAGATATTGCTGTGCAATGGTCAGCCGCGCGCCGCTCAAGGCCTTCATCGCATCGAGCAGTTCCCAATAGCGATTATCGGCCGGAACCGCGATTCCGGCGATGGGCATCAAAATATCGCGCTCGTTCTCCGCCTTGGCGGGGCCGGGGAAGGACAGGCTGATGCCATAATTGGCCGACCCTTCGGCGATCAGGCTTTGCGGGCTGTAGAGCGGATAGACGCTGAACTCCTTCCAGCCGCGCTCATGGACCAGCTTTTCTTCGAGCTTCATGTTGAAAAGATGATGGCCCGGATAGCCTTCGTGGCACCCGAGATCGAGGGCGCGCGACAGGCGAATGGGAAGGTCGGTATTGACCTCGATCAGGCTGTGATAATTGCCCTGATAATAATTATATCCGCTCCAGCTTTTGTCGGTGACAAATTCCAGCCGGAAACTTTCGTCCGCGGGCATTGGAATATGGGCGGCGCTGCGGCTGCGACACCGGGCGATGGCGGCGTCGAAAACAGGGCGGAGCCGATCCTTGGTGATGGTAAAGGCGTCGAGATAGGTCTCGACCCGGTCGGCAAGCGGGCCGTCGCCGGGCACCAGCGCTTCAATCCTGGCGAGCGCCGGGTCATAATGGCTGAGCGGATGGAGTGTAGGACGCACCCCGAATAATCGCTCGGCCTCGTCCGCAAAGGAAAAGCGCTCCCCCTGCATCATCAAAAGCCGCGTTTCGGCGGCGCGAAGCTGCGCGCGCAGAAAGGCGACGCGGCGCTTTTCCATCTTGTCGGTGACGCGCGGGCCCAAGCTATCAAGCCGCTGCATCAGGCTTTGCGCTTCACTGATCAGCGCGGCCTTGTCACGCGGTGCTGCCTTGGCTGCATCCATCAGCTCGGGCGGGCCATAATAGGCGTCGATATAGCCCGCTTCATGCGTGCCCGCTTCCAATGTCAGCCGCAGATAGGCATCGGATATGGCGTCAATGGCGGGTGACAGCGGCGTGCGGCGTACCTCGATGCTGGCAACATTGGCTGGAGACTCAATCCCGCCTTTGGGGGCGGCGCTACATCCGGCAAGGGCCGCGCCCGTTATCAGGAACAGGCTGGCGGCGGAAATGCGGTGCCGTATCATTTTGAGGGCTCCGGCCTTGTGATACCAGCGGCATCGCCGTCGCGGCTAATTTCGGCCGCCACTTTCTGCTCGACCTCCTCCTGGTCGCGATGCGGGGGAGCGAAACGCAGCACGGCAAAGCCTGCAAGGGCCGCGGCGAGCGAACCCATCAAAATGCCGATCTTTGCCTCTTCGATCAGCAGGACATTTCCAGGAAAAGCGAGGCCGCCGATAAAGAGGCTCATGGTGAAGCCGATGCCGCATAGCATGGAGACGCCATAGATTTGCAGCCAGGTCGCGCCGCGCAATTTGCTCGCAATGCCGAGCTTCACGCTCAGCCAGACGCTGCCGAAAATGCCGATCTGCTTGCCAAAGAAAAGGCCTGCGGCAATGCCAAGCGGCAGCGGCGCAAAAATCTGTTCAGTGGTGAGCCCGCCAAGATTGACCCCGGCATTGGCAAAGCCAAAGAGCGGAACAATGGCAAAAGCGACCCAGGGATGCAGCGCATGTTCCAGCCGGTGCAGCGGCGAGGTCGGGCTGTCGGGCGCGGCAATCGTGCGTTCAAAGGGGATTGTCATCGCCGCCAGCACACCCGCGATGGTCGCGTGGACGCCCGAAAGCAGGGTGGCATACCAAAGCAGCAGAAAGAACAGTAAATAGATGACGAGGCTTTTGACACCCATCCGGTTCATTGCATACATGACCGCCAGAATGGCCGCCCCGGCACCCAGCGCGGTGACGTTGATCTCGGCCGTATAGAAAAGGGCGATAATCGCGACAGCGCCCATGTCATCGACAATGGCGACCGTCACGAGGAAGAGCTTGAGCGAAGTGGGCGCCCGCTTGCCTAGAAGCGCCAATACCCCCATGGCAAAGGCGATGTCTGTCGCCGCCGGAATCGCCCAGCCTTGCGCCAATCCCGGCGTGTCGCCAGCCGACATCATATAAAGGGCAGCGGGAACCGCCATGCCGGCTGCAGCCGCGATCATCGGCAAAACTCGCCTTTCCCAGCTGGCAAGGCGGCCATCGACAAATTCGCGTTTAATTTCCAGA
The DNA here is from genome assembly GCF_000763945.1 of Sphingopyxis sp. MWB1. Lineage (NCBI taxonomy): Bacteria > Pseudomonadati > Pseudomonadota > Alphaproteobacteria > Sphingomonadales > Sphingopyxidaceae > Sphingopyxis > Sphingopyxis sp. MWB1. The sequence goes on along the minus strand of NZ_JQFJ01000002.1, from coordinate 1,651,501 downwards.
CCGACGAGCAGGAAGAAAATCGCCATCAGCCCGTCATTGATCCAGAGGTGAATCGTCATGGGGCCCAGCTTGTCGGTGAGGACCGGACCGGTCTCGGCATGAATGAAATGGCTGTAGGCTTCATAAAGGCCCGAATTGGCAACGATCATCGCCAAAATGGCGGCGAAAATCAGCAGCATTCCGCCGGCTGCTTCGCTTTCGAGAAAATCGCGCAATGCTGAGCGTGTCGGGGCAATTCGGGGCATGTATACGCAGCCTCATTCAGTCTGTTGGATGGTTGCGTCATCTACTAGCGCGCTGTGTCTTTGTCGTCACCCTTTACAAAAAAACAGGGATGATTACCCCCCTCATTTCGGCGCCATGACGTCATTATGGATAGAAATTTTCGTGTAACAGGTGGGGGTCGCATGGAATATCTGGTCGAATGGCTTGGCTGGCTCACCCGATGGAGCGGGCATGAACTACTATTGTTCGCCTCAGTGGGCATATTAGTCATCGGGTTGGATGATCTGCTTTTTGATATCTTGTGGCTGCTGAAGCAAGGGCACGGGAGGAAGAAGAAGGGGCCGCTCCATGACATGCCCGCTCTGGAAGGGCGGATTGCGATCTTTGTGGCGGCTTGGGATGAAGCAGGGGTTCTCCCCCTCATGCTGCGCCGCGCCCTCGACGCCTGGAGGGGGGATGATTTCCGAATCTATCTTGGTTGCTATCCAAATGATTCGGCTACGCTCTTTTCCATTGCCCGTCTGGTCCGACACGATCCACGCATCCGTCTTGTGATTGGCCCGCACGACGGACCGACCACGAAAGGAGATAATCTCAACCGGCTTTGGGATGCACTCTGTGCTGACGAGCAGGTGGAAGATAAGCGCTACGTCGCCGTGGTCCTTCACGATGCCGAAGATTATGTTCATGCCGAGGAACTGGCGCTCTATCGGCGGATGCTGGTGTCGAATGCGATGGTTCAGATACCGGTTGTGCCGTTTCTGGATCCCCGCAGCCGATGGGTGGGCGGGCATTATGGCGATGAGTTTGCCGAAGCGCATGGGAAAGAATTGGTGCTGCGCTCTGCGCTCGGCCTTCCCATTCCCTCTGCTGGGGTGGGCTGCGCCATAACGCGCAATGCCATGGCGCTTCTGGCGCTGGAACGAGGGGGGCAGCCCTTTCGTGTCGAAAGCCTGACAGAGGATTATGAGATTGGCGTCTTGATCGGCGCTTATGGACTGAAATCCTGTTTTGCGGACCGGTACGGCGCGGAGGGGGATCATATTGTTTCGCGGGGGAGTTTTCCGGGCGATATGCGGGCCGCCATACGGCAGAAAGCACGATGGATTACCGGGATTGCGCTTGCCGGGTGGGCGCAGCTTGGCTGGCCTACGACCAAGGGCCAGGTATTTCGCTGGCGCGGCAAGCGAGTGTGGCTGACGCGGTGGATGCTGTGGCGCGACCGGCGCGCGCCCTTGGCCGCTATTGTCATTTTGGCCGCTTATGTCGCTCTTGTCCTTGGCGCACTGGATTTGCTGGGGCAGCATTTCCTGGGGTGGCCAACGCGGCCATGGGACGTGGCTATGAGTGGATTGCTTTTGCTCAACGCCGCCTTGCTGATCTGGCGATTGGGAATACGCGGTCATTTCACCGGCCGCTGGTATGGCTGGAAACAGGCCTGGTTGGCGTTGCCGCGGGCTTTTGTGGCGAATTTTATCGCTATCTTTGCTGCGGGTCGGGCGCTTGTCACCTATTGCCAGATGCTCCGTTCCGGACGGATATATTGGGATAAAACCTCGCATCATGTTTATGATGATGGGATTGGTTGGCAGGAGCGTCCTGTCCAATGATCGGGGCTTTCGCGGGCCGGCTGGGAAAGCCGGAGGCTCCAGCGCTACGTTTTTTGCTTCTCTTCCTTATAGGATGGGGCGCGGTGCGGTCTGTCGCGCAGTTGGGGGCCACAGCGCCTTTCACCGCGCCAGGCGGCCTGCCTGCTCCCGGCTTGAAAGCGCTGCCTTCTTCATCGAAGATTTTGCTCTATCCGGTGGAAAAGCGACCGCCTTTCTCGCTCCCCGTCAAACCGCCTGCCGCCGCCACCCCAGCTTTCACTTCGCTTTTTTTCCCGCGGCCGGAGCCGATGGGGAAAGAGGCGCAAAATTTCGACAAGTCTGATGGCGCAGCGGCTTTCCCGCCTTGGAATGGCGGGTCGGCATCCCTTTTCCCCGCGGCGGCGCAGCCAAGGTTCCCAGTCGGTTTTGAATCCCCCACGCGTCTGGCAGCCCCGGAGCCGGGGTCCCTTGTTGCTCCTGCACCCGAAAGGGGCGCCCTGGCCGCACCTGGTCGCCGGATGGCGGCCCCGCGAGATCCGCGTGCGGGCTGGTCCCTGAGTGGCTGGATGTTTCTTCATCGCGGTTCCACGGCGGCTTCGCCCACTATAGCCCCTGTTCATCAACTGGGCGCCAGTCAGGCGGGCGCGCGCCTGGCTTATGGTTTTGGAAGCGAGGCAAGCGTGCGGGCCTATAGCCGCGCGACAATCGCCATGGAACATCCCAGCCAACGCGAACTGGCATTTGGTCTGGCCGCGGCACCGGTGCCGGGACTGCCGGTCGATATTGCGGTGGAACAACGCATCGCCGTGGGGGACGCGGGGCGGACCGCCTTGGCGGCGATGATGGTGGCGGGTGTTGATAATATATCGATGCCGGCCAATTTCAGGTTGGAGGCCTATGGACAGGCCGGGGTGGTGGGCGCGCGGCGCCGCGATCTGTTTGGAAGCGGGGCAATAGTTGTTGATCGCGCGCTGGGGAAAAATGAAAATGCGCCCTTGCGCCTGGGGCTGATGGCGGCAGCAGCCGGGCAGCCGGGTGCAACGCGAATGGACGTCGGGCCGCGCGCGACGCTGCGCTTGCCGGGGGTGGGGCAGGGCGCGCGCCTTGCCCTCGATTGGCGCGAACGCGTGGCGGGGAAGGCCGCGCCCGACAGCGGCATAGCGCTCAGCCTGGCGGCAGACTTTTGATCTGATTTCGGCTATCGTCACGCTATTTCCCCTTCCCCAGAAAGGGGTGGCGGGTCTAGGGATGGCGTTAACGGTCCACCGGGCCGCAATCTTTGTTCGGACTCATGGATCTTTATCTTCCTGTCGCAAATTTGTCGGTCAATGCTCTGGTCATCATCATGCTTGGCGGCGGAGTGGGGTTCCTGTCGGGTATGTTCGGCGTCGGCGGGGGCTTTCTCACCACGCCGCTTTTGATCTTTTACGGCATTCCACCAACGGTCGCCGCCGCTTCAGCGGCGACACAGGTGACAGGGGCCAGCGTCTCGGGCGTCATGGCCCATCTCGATCGCGACGGTGTCGATTTGCGCATGGGGGCGGTGCTGGTGGTCGGCGGTCTGATCGGGTCGCTGATGGGCGCCGCTTTGTTCGAATTGCTGACCGCCTGGGGGCAAATTGATACGGTCATTGCGGTTCTCTATGTCGTGCTGCTTGGAACGGTGGGCATGATCATGGGACGCGAAGCCTGGGGCGCTTTCCGGGCATCGAAGGAGGGTTTGCCGCCTCCTGCACGGCGTCGGCGCCACCATCCGATGGTCTCCAACCTTCCGCTGCGTTGGCGTTTCTATCGTTCGGGGCTCTATATATCGCCGCTGGCGCCGCTCATTCTGGGCATGGTGGTTGGCATATTGACGATGCTGCTCGGCGTTGGCGGCGGATTTATCATGGTGCCTGCCATGCTTTACCTGCTCGGTATGGGAACGCAGGTTGTGGTGGGAACGTCGCTGTTCCAGATCTTATTCGTCACCATTGCGACGACAATGGTGCATGCGATGACGACGGGCGCGGTCGATATTGTCCTCGCCGGGCTCCTGCTGCTGGGCAGCGTGGTCGGTGCACAGATTGGCGCGCGTTTCGCGCAAAAGGCGCGTCCGGAATATTTGCGGCTCGCGCTGGCAGCTATCGTGCTGCTTGTTGCCTTGCAAATGGCAGTCGGTTTGTTTGTGCGGCCCGATGAGATTTACACGGTGCAATGACCCGGATCATGGTCTTGATCGGCGGCATCCTGCTGCTGTTTTTTTTCTCTTGCCGTGAAGCCGGGGCGGCGGACCCGCGGCTCGTCCCCGATGTGTCGAACCGCACGATCAATATCCAGTATAGTTTCACCGGGGAGGAACTGCTGCTCTTTGGCGCCATCCTTTATCCCGGCCAGCGCCTGCCGGAGGATCGCGCCGATATTGTCGTCGTCCTGAAAGGGCCGGTTCAGCCGATCATATTGCGGGAAAAGCGCCGCGTTGCCGGAATATGGGTCAATGCCAGCAGCATCCGATTGCGCACGGCGCCCGGCTTTTACGCCATTGGTTCCTCCCGTCCTGTCGCCGAACTGGTGGATGAGCGCACGGCAGCCATTTTCGAACTGGGCCTTGTCAATCTGTCCATGTCGCCCACCGGTTTTTCCGAAGCAAAGACCTTGGCTCGTTTTGAAGCGGGGCTGATCGACCTTTATACGCGCATGGGGCTTTTCTATGAAAATCCCTCGGCCGTCGAAATTACCGAAGGCGTTCTGTATCGCGCCCGGATTCCGGTTCCCGCGCGGGTGCCGGTTGGCACCTATCGGGCGGAAACTTTCTTGGTCAGCGAGGGCCGCGTCCTCGCCGTTGCCTCGCGCGATGTGCAAATCCGCAAAGCGGGGTTCGAACGCTTTGTTGCCCAAGCGGCCGAACATCATGGCTTTCTATATGGTCTGAGCGCGGTCCTCTTGTCTTTGATATTGGGCTATGGCGCCTCGGCCCTCTTCCGTCGCCGTTAACTTCTGACGCATCGTCATAAGCGCTTTATTTACCCTCCGCTGGCATAGCTAAACGGGGATTAGACAAGACGGGGCGACTATGGACGTTCAGGGCGGCGGCTTCGGCACCGGAGAGATGATGGCCGCACAGCAGGTTCGCCTGACCGGCGGGGGGAGCGTTTCGGCCATGCCGACGGTCCAGCATGGGCGCGACGAGCTTCTGATCGGGGAGGTCATCGAAGTATCGGGCGCATCGGCCCGATTGTTGCTGGATGCCACTGTGCTGGCCAATTTGTCGGGGTCGAACGATCCTGCCGTTGCCATGGCAGGGCAGGTTGGCGCGCAGGTGAAAATTCGTGTCGGATCGGTCTGGCTGCTCGGCAGCATTCGCGACCAGCAACTTCACGAACAAGGCGAGAGCTTGATTCTCGCGGCCATTGATTTTCTGGGCGAAGGTGATGAGGAAAAAATCACCGGTCGCATTCATAATTTCCGGCGTGGGGTCACGCGTTTCCCCATCCCCGGCGGTCAAGTTTACGCTGCGACCAGTTCGGACCTCAAACAAATTTATGCCGCCGACGAACGGGCGCATGTTGAAATCGGCACCATTTTCCCGACGCGCGACATTCGCGGTTCACTCTATGTCGATGCCCTGCTCGGCAAGCATTTTGCGCTTCTTGGTTCGACGGGCACGGGGAAATCGACCGCGGTGGCGCTGGTCCTCCACAAGATTTGCGAACTGGCCCCGCAGGGCCATATTGTGATGGTCGATCCGCACGGTGAATATTCGGCGGCCTTCAAGGGCAGCGGCGCTCTCTTTGACGTCGATAATCTTGCGATGCCTTATTGGTTGATGAACTTTGAGGAGCATTGCGAAGTCTTCATCACCAGCGAAGGGCGCGAGCGGCAAGGGGATTGCGATATTCTCGCGCGCTGTCTGTTACAGGCGCGGCAGAAAAACCGCCTTGCCGAAGGCATGAGCAAGATCACCGTCGATTCGCCCATCCCCTATCTGCTGTCCGACCTGCTCAGCATTTTGCAGAATGAAATGGGCAAGCTCGACAAGGCGACATCGTCGGCGCCTTTTATGCGTATCAAGGGCAAGATCGAGGAAATGCGCGCGGATCCGCGCTATAATTTCATGTTCTCCGGCATGTTGGTCGCGGACACGATGACCAGCTTTCTGGGCAAGATTTTCCGCCTTCCCTCGGACGGACGCCCCATTTCGATCATCGACGTGTCGGGCGTGCCTTCGGACATAACGGGGGTGGTGGTCGCTGTGCTGGCACGTCTGACCTTTGATTATGCCATCTGGTCGCGCGGCGAGCCGCAGCGCCCGATCATGCTCGTTTGCGAGGAAGCGCATCGCTATATCCCCTCCAAGGATCAGGGACAGGGGCAGGCGGTCCGCAAGATTTTGGAGCGCATCGCCAAGGAAGGGCGCAAATATGGTGTGTCGCTTGGCCTGATTACCCAGCGTCCGTCGGACCTTGCCGAAGGGGTGCTGTCGCAATGCGGCACGATCATTTCGATGCGGCTCAACAACGAGCGCGACCAGCAATATGTGAAAGCCGCCATGCCCGAAGGGTCGCGCGGCTTTGTCGATTCCATCCCCGCGCTGCGTAACCGCGAATGTATTGTGTGCGGGGAGGGCGTGTCGATTCCGATCCGTTTACAGCTTGATACGCTGGAACAGGATAAGCGCCCAGCATCCAATGATCCGCTATTTTCCAGCCTGTGGCGCGACACGGGCGGCGAGGTGGAAATTCTCGACCGGGTGGTCAAGCGCTGGCGTAGCCAGGGGCGTTGATATTTTCACCAGTGGGCCGGTGCGGCTTCCGGCGTCAGCCAGACAGGCATCAACCCGTTGGCGGCTCCCATAATTCGATCGGATTGCCTTCCGGATCATGGACGCGGGCAAAGCGTCCGATGGCGGGGTCGTCCCATTCCTTCTTGGTGATGATCTCCTCGCCCGCAGCGCGAAAGGGCGCCAGCACGGCGTCGAGGTCGTCGACGCGCAAATTGATCATGAACTGCCGGTCAGCGGGGAAATAGTCGCTATCGGCCTTGAAGGGCGCAAAGACCAGCGGCCCGGATGCGACCTGCCACATCCACTCGTTCGCCGGCATATCGGCATCGGCGACGCATCCCGCGCCGACGCCAAGGCGCTCGCGATACCAGCGGCCCAGGGCGTCCGGATCGCGCGCGCGAAAGAATAAACCACCTATTCCCTTTACATGAGCCATGAGTCCCTCCCTCTTGGAAGGGGCATGATATCAGCGAATCCATTCTCCGCTGCCCTTATATTCATCGCGTATTTGCCCGGACTGGTTGAGCCGGGGATCGGTATAGGTTGGCGCGGGCGCTGCCGCCTTGGCGGGTGCGGGGCTGCTGCCCGCCGCCCGGTCCTGCGGCGCGATGGCGGCGGGCAGGGGCGCGGGGCCGCTTGCCGGAAGGGTGGCGGCGCTGCTCTCGATCGCCGAGGCAGCGGGGGTGGACAGGGCCGCGGCGCCCTGACCCTTCAGGATCGCCAGTTGCTGCGCGACCGGCATATAGGGACCGGGCACCGGTTCACGCCCCGGATAGGGCGCGCGAAACGCATCGGGCATTCCCCAGCGGCCGCGCCAGCGGTGGAAAATATGCGCGCCGACGATGTTGGTCATCACCAGGCTTTTGCCCCAGCGCGGCCAGATGGCGGTGGTGTGATAATGGGTGGCGAGGCCGACCTTCGGAAACACCGCGCCGCCGAGTGCCGCCGAGGCGACGCGGCTCGCGCGCAGCCAGTTGTCGCGGCTGGGCTTGCGGGCCATCGCGCCATCGCAGGAGAAGGTGAACTGGCACACGCCCGCACGCTGTGATCCCTGAAAGACGACACCGCACACGCTGTTGGGAAAGCTGGGGTGGCGCACACGGTTGAGCACGGTTTGCGCGACGCCGCGCATTCCGTCGTCGGTTTCGGACGCGGCCTCATAATAAATGGCGGCCGTCAGGCAATAATGGGCGCGTTCGCGGTCGAGCGCGGTAGCCCCGCGGAACGCATAGCTTTTGGCAGGGGGGCCGACGAAGGCCTGATCGCGCAAGCTGCCGGGGTCCACGGGCGGCTCACCCGAAGCTTCGGAAAAATCGACGCTGCGCGGATCGGGCAGGCTGGGATCCAATTTGAGCGCATCGCTGTAAGTCGCAGAGTTCATGAGGGCCCAGCGTTCGGGATCATGCGGTTTGAAATCGACCGGCACACTGACCTGATAGGGCGCAAAAAAAGAGGAAGCCCGCAGCTTTCCGCTCGACAGCAGCATGATCAGGCAGGCCGCCGCAACGGCCACGCCCAATGCAATCCAGAAGTTACGGCCCGGTCCTGACGAATTCTCGCCCGGAACAGGGTCGCGCCACGCGGAGCGGGCATCAAGGGCGAGTTCGCTTTTCATATGTGCATAAAATCTGATCGGTCGCCCACGAATCATTGCATTGCCGGGGCGAGACTATCTTATGCGCATAATCGCCAAGAAAGTGTTGCAGTTTAGGAAGCGGTGCTCGCCCGCTAAATGTTCGGCTCGTCCGTTCCCGGCGGAACGGCAGCGGCCTTGTTTTCGCGCGCTGAGCGGGCGCTTTCGGTGCGGACCAGCTTGTCCGCCATTGCCTGCCATGCCGCGGCGGCGCGCATATTGCGTTCCCGAACCTGAACCAGCGAGGCGTTTGCCGCATCGTCCCGGCATTTTTCAGCCTGGGTCCGATAGAATTGGCTGGTCATCGACATGAGAATACCTTGTGATGCGTTCAATCAACCATGTCGGCGATGAGCCGACGAAGTTCATAACGGCTGAGCGTTGGCGAGGGCCGACCCTGATGCAAGAAGGCGGCGGGCGTCGCTTTTCCAGGCGCCAGCAATTGAGCCGCGCGCGAACGAAAAGAAAAAGAAGTTGTAGGTTGCATAATTATTTCTGTTTTTATGTAAAAGTGCGGCGGGGCGAGCGCTAACGATGTTTTCGAGAACCGCCGCCACCGGGGCCGCCAGGACCGCGTTCACGATAAACGACGCGGCCTTTGGTGAGGTCATAGGGGGTCATTTCGACCCGTACGGCATCGCCTACGACCGATCGGATACGAAAACGACGCATCCGACCGGCGGTATAGGCGATTATGCGATGACCATTTTCCAGCACGACGCCGAAACGGCCATCGGGCAGGATTTCATCAATCGTGCCATCAAGACTGATGGCTTCCTCTTTGGCCAAAATCAGGCCTGTGCGAGGTTGATCGCAGATTCTTTGCCGTTGCGACCGGTTTCCAGTTCATAGGACAGGCGCTGCTCTTTCTCGAGCGTGTGCATGCCAGCATTCTGAACTGCGGTGATATGGACAAAGCTGTCACCCGAACCATCTTCGTTCGCGATGAAGCCATAACCCTTGTCGGCGTTGAAAAATTTTACGGTGCCAATCGGCATGAGTGTTTCCTTTCACGAAAACATAGAATGTCGCCCGGCAACAGCGCCGGACGAGCTGGTAGCATGTGAAGGGAAGTCTCAGCCAAAGGCATCAATTTCCGTCGCAGGCGACGTTAGCAAGATGGCATATGCGGCCCCATGGAAGAAAAGTCAAATTTTCTCTTTAAATAGAAAATGAGGAAGGCTTGGCGGAAAGGGCAAAAAAAGACGTAATTCTCCCGCAGGCAAGCTGAAATATTTTGTGATGGATACGCGATATTCCTCATTCCCTGTGCAGGATATTTGGAACCGCGCACCATTTCTCTGGATCGATTCTTAAGCCATCTCGAATGCCCATTGCCCCGATGAGGCGCACTATGGCGTCCCTCGCGGCGGAGACGGGGAGGATGTGCGGTAAGCTGCGGGGCAGGCGCTTTTCCGCGTGATTATCCGCTGCCCGGCTCACGCTCTTCGCCATTGACTTCTCCCTTGCTCTTGTCCCCGCTGCAGTTTATACGCGCCTCTACTTCTTGACATGGCTAGCCAGTTGGGACGTCGGGGCCGCAGGCCGCGGCGGCTTTTCCTGCATGGTTTGTCGGTCGTTCCACGCGGGATATGAATTTGGTCGATTTTGACGCCCTCAATGCGATTATCGCACCCGAAGCCGAGGCAATGGGCCTGGCGCTTGTGCGCGTCGCTTTCTTCGGCGGCGATAGCGATCCGACCTTGCAGGTGATGGCGGAGCGTCCGGATACGCGTCAGTTGACGATCGAAGATTGCGCTGATCTGTCGCGGCGCATTTCGGAAAAGCTCGACGCGCTTGAAGAAGCGGGCAAGGATCCGATCGAGGGCGCCTATCGACTGGAAGTGTCCTCGCCCGGCATCGACCGGCCCCTCACGCGCATGGCCGACTTTGCCGACTGGGCGGGGCATGAGGCAAAAGTGACGCTGAAGGAAAAACGCGACGGGCGTCAGCGCTTCAACGGCACCCTTCTCGGCCTTGATGGCGAGAATGTCATGATTTTGGATAAGGAAGAGGTCGAGCATAAGCTGCCTTTCGACGATATCGAAACGGCGAAGCTGGTGCTGACCGACAAGTTAATTGCCGCAACCGTTCCGCTCTCGATCGAGGGCGCCGACGAAATGGAAGAAGAAGGACAGGACTGATGGCCACTGCCATTTCCGCCAACAAGGCCGAACTGCTTGCCATTGCCAATTCGGTGGCCAGCGAAAAGATGATCGACAAGGCGATCGTCATTGAGGCGATCGAGGAAGCGATCCAGCGTGCGGCACGCGCCCGCTATGGCGCTGAAAACGACATTCGCGCCAAGCTCGACCCGCAGACGGGCGACCTGCGCCTGTGGCGCGTCGTCGAAGTCGTCGAACAGGTCGATGATTATTTCAAGCAGGTCGACCTGGCGCAGGGGCAGAAGCTGCAAAAGGATGCGAAGGTTGGCGATTTTATCGTCGATCCGCTTCCCGCGGTCGACCTTGGCCGTATTGACGCCCAGTCGGCAAAGCAGGTGATCTTCCAAAAGGTCCGCGAAGCCGACCGCGAGCGCCAGTTTGAAGAGTTCAAGGACCGCGCGGGTGAAATCATCACCGGCGTCGTCAAGTCGGTCGAGTTTGGCCATATCGTCGTCAACCTCGGCCGTGCCGAAGGCGTGATCCGCCGCGACCAGCAGATCCCGCGCGAATTGATGCGCGTCGGCGACCGCGTTCGTGCGCTCATTCTGTCGGTGCGCCGCGAAAATCGCGGACCGCAGATTTTCCTCAGCCGCGCGCACCCCGATTTCATGAAAAAGCTGTTCGCGCAGGAAGTGCCCGAAATTTACGACGGCATCATCGAGATCAAGGCCGCCGCCCGCGATCCGGGCAGCCGCGCGAAGATCGGCGTCATCAGCTATGATGGCAGCATCGACCCCGTCGGCGCCTGCGTCGGCATGAAGGGCAGCCGCGTTCAGGCGGTGGTGCAGGAAATGCAGGGCGAAAAGATCGACATCATTCCCTGGTCCGAAGATACGGCGACCTTCGTCGTCAACGCGCTTCAGCCCGCGACGGTGCAGCGCGTCGTCATCGACGAGGATGACAGCCGCATCGAAGTCGTCGTTCCCGACGATCAGTTGAGCCTTGCGATCGGGCGCCGCGGCCAGAATGTTCGTCTCGCAAGCCAGCTTACCGGCCGCCAGATCGACATCATGACCGAGGCGGATGCGAGCGAAAAGCGCCAGCGCGAATTTGTCGAGCGGTCGACGATGTTCCAGGAAGAGCTGGACGTCGATGAAACGCTGGCACAGCTTCTGGTCGCCGAAGGCTTTGGCGAGCTGGAAGAGGTCGCCTATGTCGGCCTCGACGAACTGGCGAGCATCGAAGGCTTTGACGACGAGCTGGCCGAAGAGCTGCAGAGCCGCGCGAGCGAAGCGCTGGAGCGCCGTGAAGAAGCCGCGCGCGAAGAGCGCCGTGGTCTCGGCGTCGAAGATGCGCTGGCCGAGATTCCGCATCTGACCGAAGCGATGCTGGTCACACTCGGCAAGGCGGGCATCAAGACGCTCGACGATCTCGCTGATCTTGCGACAGACGAACTCATCGCCAAGAAGCGGCAGGATAATCGCCGTGGTCCCGCGCGCAGCGAACGCGCCGAGGACAAGGGCGGTGTGCTTGGCGAATATGGCCTGAGCGAAGAGCAGGGCAACGAGATCATCATGGCGGCGCGCGCGCACTGGTTCGACGACGAGCCCGAAGCCGCGCCTGCCGATGCCGAAGCTTCGGCAGACGCGCAAACCGGGGAGGCCGCCGATGCGGACCCCGCGCAATGATCAGCTGAGCGACACCGACCGCGCGGGAAAGCGCGGCCAGCACACGCCCGAGCGACGCTGTGTCGTGACCGGCGAAGTTGCGCCAGCCGAAAGGCTGGTGCGGCTGGCGCTTGGGCCTGACGGGCTCGTTCTTCCCGATGTTCTGGGCAAGGCGCCCGGACGGGGGGGCTGGATCGGCGTGACGCGCGCCGAGCTGGAGGCGGCGCAGGCCAAGGGACGACTGCGCGGCGGATTGGCGCGCGCGCTCCACGATAATGGCTTTACCCTGCCCGACGATCTGGGCGAGCGGATCGCTGTCCAGCTTGAGCGCGCAACGCTGAGTCGGCTGGGGCTGGAGGCGCGCGCAGGTTTTCTGATCAGCGGTAGCGACCGCATCGAACAGGCCGCGCGGCGCGGGCAACTTCGCCAACTGCTTCATGCCGCCGATGCAGGCGAGGACGGGCGCCGAAAATTGGCCCAGGCCTGGCGCGTGGGAGAGGGTGAGGAAGGCTCGGGCCGCGAAGGCCTGGTCTTGCCGGTGGACCGACAGACCCTATCTATGGCATTGGGGCGTGAAAATGCGGTGCATCTGGGCTTTATCGACGCCCGCGCCGCCGACCGGGTGCTGGCGCATTTGACCCGCTGGCAGTTTTTCACCGGATGGAGTAGGGACGCGGCCAACCGTGGCCCTGATGGGGATTCCCGTAATGCGGGAGTGCGGGCAGAAGATTCGGGCGATGCCCGAAACGATGCGTTTTGAAGGAATGATGTTTTTCGATGAGTGACGAACAGGACAAACCGACCCGTAGCCGCAAGCCCCTTGGGCTGAAGCGGACGGTCGAGGCCGGACAGGTGCAGCAGCAATTCAGCCATGGTCGCCGCAATACGGTGGTGGTCGAGGTGAAGCGCCGCCGCGTCATCGGCCGCCCTGGTGAGGCTCCTCCCGCACCCGAAGCCGAAGAGGCGAAGGCCGCCCCCGCTCCCGCTCCCACCCCGGCTCCCAAGCCCGAGGCGGCGGCTCCCAAGCCCGTGCGCCGTGCGAGCGAGGCGGATACGCTGATGTCGCGTCAGGAACGTCAGGCGCAATTGCTGCGCGAGGCGGAAGAAGCGCGCCTCTCTGCGCTTGAAGAAGCGCGCCGCCGCGAAGAGGCCGAACGCGCCAAGGCCCTTGAGGAAGAAAAAGCCCGCGCTGCCGAAGCGCGCGCCGAAGCGCAGCAAAAGGAAGAGCCCGCGCCGGCACCGGACAAAGCACCCGCCAAGGCAGAAGACGCCAGTGCGGCTCCTGCGCCCGAAGCCGATGCTGCGGCGCCGACGCCCGCACCTGCTCCGGCTCCGCGCGCGGCAGCACCGGCTCCACGTCGTTTCACGCCGGTCGAGCCGCCCAAGCGGCCCGAACCCAAGCGTCCGGAATCGAAACCGAGCCGGGGCGGCGACAATCGCCGCCAGTCGGGCAAGCTGACCGTCACGCGCGCCCTTAACGAGGATGAAGGCGCGCGCGCCCGCAGCCTCGCCGCGCTCAAGCGCGCACGCGAAAAGGAAAAGCGTTCGCATCAGGTGTCGAGCGGTCCGCGCGAAAAGCAGGTGCGCGAAGTCATCGTTCCCGACACGATCACCGTGCAGGAACTGGCGAACCGCATGGCCGAAAAGGGCGCCGATCTCGTCAAGGCGCTGTTCAAGATGGGCATGCCGGTTACCGTCAACCAGACGATCGACCAGGACACCGCCGAACTGCTCGTCACCGAATTCGGGCATGAGATCAAGCGCGTCAGCGAAGGCGATATTGATATTCGTCATGACGAAGATGTTGACGATCCCAAGGATCTGAAGCCCCGCGCCCCCGTGGTCACGATTATGGGCCATGTCGACCATGGCAAGACCAGCCTGCTCGACGCGCTGCGCGGCGCGAATGTGCAGGCGGGCGAAGCCGGCGGCATCACCCAGCATATTGGCGCCTATCAGGTGAAGACGAAGGATGGCAGTGTCATTACCTTCCTCGATACGCCGGGCCACGAAGCCTTTACCGAGATGCGCGCGCGCGGCGCCAATGTCACCGACATCGCGATCCTGGTGGTCGCGGCCGATGACGGGATCAAGCCGCAGACGATCGAATCGATCAACCATGCGAAGGCCGCAGGGGTGCCGATCATCGTCGCGATCAACAAGGTCGACAAGGAAGGCGCGAACCCGCAGCGCGTGCGTGAGCGTCTGCTCGAGCATGAGATCATCGTCGAGGCGATGGGCGGCGACGTGCAGGATGTCGAGGTTTCGGCGCTCAAAAAGCAGAATCTCGACGGCTTGCTCGATGCCCTCGCGCTGCAAGCCGAAATCATGGAGCTGAAGGCGAACCCCGACCGCAATGCCGAAGGCACGGTGGTCGAAGCCAAGCTCGACAAGGGCCGCGGTCCGGTGGCGACGATCCTCGTTCGCCGCGGTACGCTCAAGGTTGGCGATGTCTTTGTCTGCGGCGCCGAAAGCGGCCGTGTCCGTGCGCTGATCGACGATCAGGGCAAGCAGGTGAAGGCGGCTGGCCCCTCGACGCCTGTCGAAGTGCTCGGCCTTGGCGGTGTGCCGATGGCGGGCGACACGCTCACTGTCGTCGAAAATGAAGGCCGTGCCCGCGAAGTCGCTGCCTATCGTCAGGAGCAGGCGCTCAAAAAGCGGACTGCGCAGGCGCCGGTCAGCCTGGAGGGCATGTTCTCCGCGCTGGCTGACAAGGCCAAGACGCTGGAATATCCGGTGGTCATCAAGGCCGATGTGCAGGGCAGCGTCGAAGCGATCGTCACCGCACTCAACAAGCTGTCGACCGACGAGATTCGCGTGCGCGTGCTCCATTCGGGCGCGGGCGCGATTACAGAAAGCGATGTGACGCTGGCGGCTTCGACCGGCGCGCCGATCATCGGTTTCAACGTCCGCCCGAATGCCAAGGCGCGCGAGATTGCGAACCGCGAAAAAGTCCGTTTCCTCTATTATGATGTCATTTATCATCTGACCGAGGAAGTCGCGAAGGAAATGGCTGGCGAGCTTGGCCCCGAACGCGTCGAGACCGTGGTTGGCCGCGCCGAAGTCAAGGATGTTTTCCCGGCCGGAAAGCGCGACAAGGCCGCCGGTCTGCTGGTCCTCGAAGGGACGATTCGCAAAGGGCTCCACGCGCGTCTTACCCGCGACGATGTCATCGTCTCGGCCACGACCATTGCATCGCTTCGCCGTTTCAAGGACGATGTCGCCGAAGTGCGCGCCGGTCTCGAATGCGGTGTCGTCTTGGCCGATACCAACGATATCAAGCCGGGCGACCACCTCGAAGTCTTCGAGGTCGAGGAACGCGAACGGACGTTGTAATCACCTTGCGCCCCCGCGAAAGCGGGGGCCAGAGTGGTCAGGGTAACGTGGAGCCGCTGCGCGCAATCGAAGAGATGAACCCCGCTGTGGAACGATCTATATCTGACATTGGCGCCGTAAAGCTCTCGACCCCCGTCTTCGCGCGGGCACATGGAGGGTGGCATGCGGCATAGCGAAAAATCCGAAGGTCCTTCCGTCCGCGTGTTGCGCGTAGGCGAACAGGTGCGCCATGTACTGAGCGAAATTCTCCAGCGCGGCGACGTCCATGACGATGTGCTGACCAAACATCCGGTCAGCATCACCGAAGTGCGCATGTCGCCTGATCTGCGTCATGCCACCGTTTTTGTGAAACCCTTGCTCGGCCGCGATGAAGAGGCCGTGATCAAGGCGCTCAGGACCAATACCGCCTATCTTCAGCGCGAGGTGGCGAGCCGCATCCGCATGAAATATGCGGCGAAGCTCAAATTCCTGCCCGACGAAAGCTTTGACGAGGCCAGCCATATCGACCGGCTGCTGCGCGACCCGAAAGTGGCGCGCGACCTTGAGGATCGCAGCGGGGACTAGGCTGAGCTCCTATCGGGTGCCGTGTCGCGTCCGCTACCGCTGACCGGTGCGCGGCCAGCGGTAGCTTCTGTCACCGATTCCAGATCACGGCGCCGATGCAGCGCTCGGCACCGGAATATGCACGCTTGCGCCCGGCCCGAGCGGCAGGTCGAGCCCGACCCACAGCACGACGATCGCCAACCCGCTGATCAGCAGCCCGATCGAATAGGGCAGCATCGTCGCGGCAAGGCTGCCCAGCCCGAAATTGGGCTGCCAGCGCTGGCAGAAGATCAGAATCAGCGGGAAATAGACCATCAGCGGGGTGATGATATTGGTCGCCCCGTCGCCGACGCGATAGGCCGCCGTGGTCATTTCGGCGCTGATGCCGAGCAGCATCAGCATCGGCACCATGACCGGAGCAAGCAGCGCCCATTTGGCGCTCGCCGACCCTACGAACAGGTTAAGCACAGCGGTCAGCAAGACGATGGCGCCCAGCAGCAACGGCGCGGGCAGGTCCATGGCACGCAAACCATCCGCGCCATGCACGGCGAGGATCAACCCCAGATTGGACCAGGCGAACATGGCGACAAAATGCGCTGCGGCAAAAGCAAGGACGAGATAATAGGCCATGTCGCCCATCGACTCGCTCATCATCTTGACGAGGTCGCGATGATTGCCGACCACCCCCGTCGCGCGGCCATAGGCCCAGCCGGCCAGAAGGAAGAGCAGGAAGAATCCAGCCACCAGCGAACGATAAAAGGGCGAAAGCTGCGCTTCGGGCGGCGCGGTTTCGTCGATTAGCGGCGTGCCGGGGCCAAAGGTAAAGAGCAGCCACAGGCCAACGACGAACAACATCGCCAGTCCGGCATGGCGCAGCCCCTTGCGTTCAGCATCGGTCAGCGGACGATCGCGTTCGCCGGCCTCGCCCGTTGCTGCGGCGCCTGCCGGCACATATTGACCCAGGCGGGGTTCAATGATGCGGTCGGTGACATACCAGATGACGGGCAGAAAGATGAACAGCATCGTCGCGATAAAATACCAATTGCCCGCAATATTCGCCTGCCAGTCGCCAAACACGGTTTCGACTGCCGCCTCGGTAATGCCGAACAGCAACGCGTCGAGTTGGCCCGGTAAAAGATTAGCCGAAAAGCCGCCCGACACGCCCGCAAAGGCGGCGGCTATACCGGCAACGGGATGACGTCCGGCGGCATGGTAAATGACGGCGGCGAGCGGGATCAGCACGACATAAGCGGCATCGGCGGCCAGATTGCCCATCATTGCCACCAATGCCACCAGCGGGGTGAGCAGCGCGGGCGACGCCCCGCGTACGCTGGCGCGCATCGCGGTGCCGAACAGGCCGCTGCGTTCGGCCACCCCGGCCCCCAGCATGACGACGAGCACATAGCCGAGCGGATGAAAATGGGTGAAGGTCACGGGCATATCGACCCACAGCCGCGCGATATTTTCGGGGCTGAGCAGGCTGGTTGCGGCGATTACTTTCTGACGCCCCGTTTCGGGGTCGATTTCGGTCGGATGAAGCGCCGACCAGCCCGCGGCTGCGGCGATGGCCGACAGCACGACCAGCCCCGCGACCAGCCACAGGAACAGGACGACCGGATCGGGCAAGCGATTACCCACCCGCTCAATCCATCCCAAAATACCCTTTTGCGGGGGAAGGGCGGCGTTGGGGGCGGGCGATGCGGTCATGGAAATCCTCTGCTCTATCCTGTTGTCGTCCAGGCGGTGGCCACTATAGCCAGCAAATGGCCAAGCTCTATTTTTATTATGCCAGCATGAACGCCGGCAAATCGACGACGCTGCTGCAAGCCGACTTCAACTATCGCGAGCGCGGCATGGAGACAATGCTTTGGACGGCCGCGCTCGACGATCGTTATGGCGCGGGGCAGGTGACGAGCCGTATCGGCCTGATGGCCGAGGCGCATAAATTCAGCCCCGACAGCGACATTTGGGCGGAAAGCATGGCCGAGCACGCACGGCGACCGCTCGCCTGCCTGCTGGTCGATGAAGCGCAGTTTCTGACGCGCGAACAGGTGTTCCAGCTCGCGCGCCTTGCCGATGAGGCGAATATTCCCGTACTCTGCTATGGACTGCGCACCGATTTTGCTGCGCAGCTTTTTCCCGGCTCGGCGGCCTTGCTGGGCATTGCCGACGCGCTCGTCGAGCTCAAGGCGGTGTGCGAATGCGGGCGCAAGGCGACGATGAACTTGCGCGTCGACGAACAGGGCCGGGCGGTGGTGGAGGGGGCGCAAACCGAAATCGGCGGCAACGACCGCTATGTCGCCATGTGCCGCCGCCATTTCATGCAAAAGCGCCGCGAGGTGAGCGATGCTTGATCAACTCTATGTCGAACTCGGCAATGGTGAATTGCGGCTCGTCAAGCTGGCCGAAGCGCATCGCGAAGCCCTGCGCGCGGTGTGCGCCGCCGATCTGGACATCTGGCCGATTTATTCGTCGAGCTATGATCCCGATCATTTCGATGCCAGCTTCAACGCGCTGCTGAGCCATGACAAGCGCATGCCCTATGCCGTGTTGCTGAACGAAAGGCTCGTGGGGATGACCGCCTGGCTGCGGCCTGATCCTTCGGCGCAGACGGTCGAGATCGGCAACAGCTTTCTCGATCCGGCGCTGCGCGGCTCCGGCCTCAATGACCGGATGAAGGCGTTGATGATCGACCATGCTTTTGGCGTCGGTATCCGCCGGATCGAATTTCGGATCGACGAGCGCAATCGGCGCAGTCAAGCAGCGGTGGCCAAGCTCGGCTGCACCAAGGAAGGCGTGCTGCGCGCCGAACGTATCACCTGGACCGGCTTTGTGCGCGATTGCGGCCTGTGGTCGCTGCTTGCCGAGGAATGGAAGGGCCGGGTCAGCGCCGGTTCAGCTTGAAATGCTAAAGGAAAGGGCAGGGCCAGGGTCTTGAAACAGGTAAAAGAAAGACTCGAATAATGACACGGAATATCATGCTTGCGCTGGCCGCCGCCTTTCTCCCTCTCACCGGGGCGGCGGCATTTGAACCTGCAAAAGCTGACACGCAGCAGCAGCGCGTCCTTGGTGAAGAGGCGGGGATTGTGTTCCCCAGCAACAGCTCGATTCGCAACTGGCGCGCCGACCGGGATCGGGGCGTCTGGATTCAGGATCGCCGCGGTGACTGGTATTATGGCCAGTTCGCCGGCATTTGCCGCGATGCCGATTTTGCCCAGGCGATTGGCGTCGATACCCGCGGCACCTCGCGCCTCGACCGCTTTTCGACGATCATCGTTCGCGGTGAACGCTGCCCGCTTTCGTCCTTTGTGACCTCTGACGGTCCCCCGTCGAAGCGCGACAAGGCAAAGGATGTCATGGACACAGAAAAGTCCAAGGCAAATTGACAGAAGGGCTTCGGCCCTTCTAGCGGGCCGGAATGAACGGCTGGATCATATTGGACAAACCTGTGGGCCTCGGCTCGACCCAGGCGGTGGGCGCGGTCAAGCGCGTCTGCCGCGAGGCCGGGCTGGGCAAGGTGAAGGTCGGCCATGGCGGCACGCTCGACCCCCTCGCGTGCGGCGTGCTGCCGATTGCGCTGGGCGAGGCGACCAAGCTTTGCGGGCGGATGCTCGATGCCAGCAAAATCTATGATTTCACCATCGCCTTCGGAACCGAGACCGCCGGGCTTGATGCCGAGGGCGAAGTGGTCGCGACCAGCGATGTGCGGCCGACGCTTGCTGATATCGAAGCTGTTCTGCCGCGCTTCACCGGGGCGATCGAACAGGTGCCGCCGGCCTATTCGGCGATCAAGATCGACGGTCAGCGCGCCTATGACCGCGCCCGCAAGGGCGAAGCGGTGGAGATGAAGGCGCGGGCGGTGACGATCCATTCCCTTCGTCATGCCGGACTGGATCCGGCATCCATTGCCGCGGGCGTTGAATGGACCCCGGATCCAGTCCGGGGTGACGAGGGCGGGGAAGGGAAGCTTGAATCGATTACCCTCACCGCCCATGTGTCGAAGGGCACCTATATCCGCAGCCTTGCGCGCGATATTGCCCGCGCCGTGGGCAGCGTTGGTCATGTCACCATGCTCCGCCGCACCAAAGCAGGGCCGTTTGCGCTCGATCAGGCGATTTCGCTGGACAAATTGAACGCTTTCGGCCAAGGCGCCGCGCAATCAGATTTCATTCTGCCGCTCGAGGCAGGGCTGGTCGACATCCCGGCTCTTGACCTTTCCCCGGAAGCGGCAGGGGCGATCCGTCAGGGTCGTGTCTGGACCGGGGTTAGCACGCACGACGGGCTTCACTGGGCAAGGGATAGCGAAATGCGCCCCGTCGCCCTGGTTGAAGTTTCAGCCGGAACGCTGAAAATCGTGCGCGGCTTTAATTTGTAAGCATCGATGTCGAAGGAAGAATGACATGTCGATTACCGCTGAGCGCAAGGCCGAACTGATCAAGGAACATGCGCGCGACACGGGTGACACGGGTTCGCCCGAAGTGCAGGTCGCGATCCTGACCGATCGCATCAACACGCTGACCGAGCATTTCAAGTCGCACCACAAGGATAATCACAGCCGCCGCGGGCTGCTGATGATGGTCAACAAGCGTCGCAGCCTGCTCGACTATCTGAAGAAAAAGGATGAGGGGCGTTACACCGACCTCATCGCGAAGCTGGGTCTTCGCAAATAAGAATAGAGAGGGCGGCTCCGGGTTCGGAGCCGCTTTCATTTTGTGTATCTCGGCCAATGCCGGGATCCAGGGCGGCCTCGCGCCGTACCGTGGATATGGGCCCCGGTATTCGCCGGGGAACAGGAAGGGGCTTCCCGCATCCGGCGGGTTCGCCATTTGGGGCAGACCGACGCCCCGCACCGCCCGGGCCGGATTGCCCGGAAAAAGAGGCCCCGCCCGGCATAGGGCCCGGCGGGCGAAGGAAAATGCATGTTTGATGTGAAGAAAGTATCGATCGAGTGGGGCGGTGAAACGCTGACCCTCGAAACGGGCAAGGTTGCCCGTCAGGCCGATGGCGCCGTCATGGCGACCCTTGGCGAAACCGTTGTCCTGTGCGCGGTGACCGCCGCCAAGACGGTGAAGGAAGGACAGGATTTCTTCCCGCTCACCGTTCACTATCAGGAAAAATACTCGGCTGCCGGACGCATTCCGGGCGGCTTTTTCAAGCGCGAACGCGGCGCGACCGAAAAGGAAACGCTGGTTTCCCGCCTGATCGACCGTCCGATCCGCCCGCTGTTCCCCGAAGGTTTCTATAACGAAATCAACGCTATCGCTCAGGTTCTGAGCTATGATGGCCATAATGAGCCTGACATTCTGGCGATGGTTGCGGCCTCGGCTGCGCTCACCATTTCGGGCGTGCCCTTCATGGGCCCGATCGGCGCCGCGCGCGTCGGCTATGTCGATGGCGAATATATCCTCAACCCCACCGACGAGCAGGTTGCCGAAGGCGACCTCGACCTTGTCGTCGCTGCGACGCATGACGCGGTGATGATGGTCGAATCCGAAGCCAATGAGCTGTCGGAAGAGGTCATGCTTGGCGCCGTGATGTTCGCGCACGATGCGTGCCGCGACGTCGTGAAGGCGATCATCAGCCTCGCTGAACAGGCCGCCAAGGAGCCTTGGGAAATCGCATCGTCGGACGACAATGCCGCGCTGAAGGACAAGCTGAAAAAGCTGATCGGCAAGGACATTGCCGCCGCCTACAAGCTCACCGACAAGTCGGCGCGCTCGAACGCGCTCAACGAAGCGCGCGCGAAGGCGAAGGAACAGTTCACCGCCGACGGGCTTGAGCCGCAGCAGGTGATGGCGGGCATCAAGCTCACCAAGAAGCTTGAAGCCGAAATCGTCCGCAGCGCCATCCTCAAGGAAGGCAAGCGCATCGACGGCCGCACCACGACGGAAATCCGTCCGATTGTCGCTGAAACCCACTTCCTGCCCCGCGCGCACGGCTCGGCGCTGTTCACCCGCGGCGAGACGCAGACGATCGCGACCTGCACGCTCGGCACCAAGGATGCGGAACAGATGATCGACGGCCTTAACGGCCTGTCGTATCAGAATTTCATGCTGCACTATAACTTCCCGCCCTATTCGGTCGGCGAAGTCGGCCGCTTCGGCGCGCCGGGCCGCCGCGAAGTCGGCCACGGCAAGCTGGCATGGCGTGCGCTGCACCCCGTGCTGCCGACGAAGGACGAGTTCCCCTATACGATCCGCCTGACCAGCGACATCACCGAATCAAACGGTTCGTCGTCGATGGCGTCGGTGTGCGGCGGGTCGCTGTCGATGATGGACGCCGGCGTGCCGATCAAGCGCCCCGTGTCGGGCATCGCGATGGGCCTGATCCTTGAAGGCAAGGATTATGCGATCCTGTCGGATATTCTCGGCGACGAGGATCATCTCGGCGACATGGACTTCAAGGTCGCGGGCACGTCCGAAGGCATCACCACGATGCAGATGGACATCAAGATTGCGGGCATCACGCGCGAAATCTTTGAAGCCGCTTTGAACCAGGCGAAGGAAGGCCGCGCGCACATCCTCGGCGAAATGGCCAAGGCGCTGGGCGAAGCCCGCACCGAGCTGTCGGCGCACGCACCGCGCATCGAAACGATGCAGATCGACAAGGCGAAGATTCGCGACGTCATCGGCACCGGCGGCAAGGTGATCCGCGAGATCGTCGCAACGACGGGCGCGAAGGTCGATATCGACGACGAAGGGCTGATCAAGATCAGCTCGTCGGACCTCGACCAGATCGAAGCTGCACGCAAGTGGATCGCGGGCATCGTCGAGGAAGCCGAAGTCGGCAAAATCTATGACGGCAAGGTCGTCAACCTCGTCGATTTCGGTGCGTTCGTGAATTTCATGGGCGGCAAGGACGGTCTCGTCCACGTCAGCGAAATCCGCAACGAGCGCGTCGAAAAGGTCGCCGATGTCCTGTCCGAAGGTCAGGAAGTCAAGGTCAAGGTGCTCGAGATCGACCCGCGCGGCAAGGTCCGCCTGTCGATGCGCGTCGTTGACCAGGAAACCGGCGAGGAACTCGAAGACACCCGCCCCGCGCGCGAACCGCGCGGTGATCGCGGACCCCGCGGCGACCGTGGACGTGACGGCGAAGGCCGGGGCGACCGTGGCCGCGGTGGACGCGGTCCGCGCCGTGATGGCGAAGGCCGTGGCCCGCGCCGCGACCGGGCCGATAATGTCCCTGAAGATCAAGGCCATGTGCCCGATTTTCTGAAGGACTGATCGGGTCACTCTGAAACAGGAAAAGGGGTCGCGCTTGCGGCCCCTTTTTCTTTGCCGCGTTAGAAAGTCTGAACGCCAGATAAGCGGCAGGTTCAGCACGGCGTCACCGCGCCTTGGCTAAAAGGGCGTTAACAGGCGGCAAAAGGTCGCCGTTATTTCAGGAGAACGCCCATGGCCTCGACATTCCGACCCTTTACCAAAACCGCCATCGGCGCTGCTGTCGCGGGCGCCATGGCGCTGAGTGCCAGCCCTGCCAGCGCGCGCGACCGCTATCATGACCGGGATGGCGATGGCATTAGTGCAGGCGAAATCATCGCTGGCGCTGTGGTGATCGGCGGACTAGCCGCACTGCTGTCTTCGGGTCGCGACCGCTATGATTATGACGATCGCTATGGGGATCGTTACGACCGGGATGGCTATGGCTATGACCAGCGCCGCTATGGCGGCAGCCGCGCCGCCGTCGATCGCTGTGTCCGCGCGGTTGAGCGCAATAGTCGGCGCTATGGCCGAACCGACGTGACGCAAATCACCGATGTTGATCGCCGTAAAGGTGGTTATCGGGTCAAGGGCAATGTCGTTGTTCGCGATGGCTATAATGGGCGCTGGGGACGGGGCGGCTATTATGATCGCGGCAAGTTCAAATGCGATGTGCGTTACGGCCGGGTGCAGGATATCGACTTTTCCGGTCTGCGGTAACTCCGGCTGATTTGCCAGATCGTCGCGTGGGTGGCCCGCCCTGCCTTGGCAGCGGCGGGCCGCTTGCATCTTGGCTAATTGCGCCGCACAAAGCGGCATGATCAGACCACTCCTTGCCGCCGCCTTTTGTCTCGCCAGCCCCATGGCTTTGGCCCAACCGCAAGCCAGCGAGGCGCCGGATGCGCAGCGGCTGAAGGCGATGGTTGAAAAGCTCGTTTCCTTCGGCACGCGCCACAGCCTGTCGTCGGCAAGCGATCCGGCGCGCGGCATCGGCGCGGCGCGCAACTGGGGCGCGGCGGAATTTGAACGCATTTCAAAAGACTGTGGCGACTGTCTGATGATCACCCGCATCGCCGACCGCTTCGAAGGGCTGCGTGCGCCCGATGGGGTCGTGATCGAAAATGTGCTGGCGATCCAGAAAGGCACGGGCGACCCATCGCATATCGTCATGCTGTCGGGCCATATCGACAGCCGGGTGACCGATCCGCTCGATTTTACGAGCGATGCGCCCGGAGCCAATGACGATGCCTCGGGAACCGCGCTGGTGATCGAGGCGGCGCGGCTTTTGTCCAAGGAAAAGCATCGCGCAACCATCGTCTATGCGCTGCTCTCGGGCGAGGAACAGGGGCTGTGGGGCGGGCAGTTGCTCGCGCGCCATGCAAGGGAGCAGGGATGGCAGGTCGCGGCGCTGCTCAACAATGATATTGTCGGCGGCACGCGCGGGACGGAGGGCGAAATCGTCACCAACCGGGTGCGCGTGTTCAGCGAGGGCATTCGTTCCTCGGAAGATATTGCAGCGCAAATGACGCGCCGGGCTATCGGCGCGGAGGATGACGGTCCCTCGCGCGCGCTGGCCAAGGCGGCGATCCGCGTCGCGGAAAAGGCGCCGGGCGTGGAGCTGGAGGTTTTCGCCGTCCGCCGTCCCGACCGCTTCCGGCGCGGCGGCGACCATCTCCCCGCGCTGGAGCTTGGCTATCCGGCGGTGCGCTTTACTGCGGGGGTCGAGGATTATGACCATCAGCATCAGGATGTGCGAACCGACGACGGGCGCAAATATGGCGACACGGTCGACGAGATGGATTTCCCCTATCTCGCGCGCGTGACTGCGCTCAATGTCGCACTCGCGCGCGAACTGGCCAAAGCGCCGCCTGCACCCGCCGAGGCGACCATCGACGGCGCGGTCAGTTCGGACACGCTGGTACGCTGGAAGCCCGTCGACGGCGCGGCGGCTTATCGCATCCATTGGCGCCGCGCCGACAGTCAGGACTGGACCGACAGCCGCGATGTGGCGGCGGGGGTTGCGCCCGAACTGCGGCTCGACGGGGTGCAGATCGACGATCATTTTTTCGGTGTATCCAGCCTTTCGGCCGATGGCGCGGAAAGCCTGGTGACCTTTGCGGGGATGGCGCCGCGCAGCTAGAAAGCGTGGCTTCACCCTTATATTAACCTTTTTGGGTTAGACCGGCATCAAGGACCAATGAAGGCCCCTTGTTCGCGGGGGTTCAGAATAATCGGGTCGCTTATGTCCACGTCAAAGGTTGAAACCGACGCCAATGCAGCTTCAGAAAAGCGCCAGCCTCGGCAATCGCGCCTCGTAAAGGCGTCGCTTGCTTGCGAACGGCTCGGTCAGTTCGACGTTACGATTCGCAACATTTCCCAAACCGGCGTTGGCGGGCGCGGCCCGCATGCCCTGCACATTGGCGAACGGGTCACGCTGCTCATGCCGGGCCATGAACCCATGGCAGCTACCGTGCGCTGGGTTCGCGACAAGCAATTCGGCCTTGAAACCGATAAATCCATTGAGGCCGGGCGTCTGCGCTCCGCCGACGGCGAAGCGATCATACCAGCGGACGGCAAGGGCGAATTTCAGATCATGCGGCCCCCGGCAACTTCGGCGTGGCGGCCAGGCCTGTCGGGCACGGCGCCGCGCCCCGGCCATTATGGCAGCAAATCCTGACAGCCCTCTTCGTTATTAGGGGCCGGGATAACATCGGCGCTTATGCCATTCCTGCAAATTAGGTGCGCCGGCCATCTTGACCCCGCGAAGCGGAAGGTCGCCGCTTTTTTCGCCAATAGCTAAACCTTCGCAAAAGAAAACCGGCGCGAATCGCTTCGCGCCGGCGCCCCCTTTTTTAAACTTGCAACTTGGAAAAGCTCAGGCGACGCGCCGGACCTCATTGCCCTCATCGTCAACGTCACGCAGCACATAGCCGCGGCCCCAGACGGTCTCGATATAATTCTCACCGCCGCAGGCGAGCGCGAGTTTCTTGCGCAGTTTGCAGATGAACACGTCGATAATCTTGAGTTCGGGCTCGTCCATCCCGCCATAAAGATGGTTGAGAAACATTTCCTTGGTCAGCGTCGTGCCTTTGCGCAAGCTGAGCAATTCCAGCATCTGATATTCCTTGCCGGTCAGATGCACGCGCGCATTATCCACCTCGACCGTTTTGGTATCGAGATTGACCGCCAGCTTGCCCGTCTTGATGACGCTTTGGCTATGGCCCTTCGACCGGCGAACAACGGCATGGATGCGCGCCACCAGCTCGTCGCGGTGGAAAGGCTTGGTGACATAATCATCCGCGCCAAAACCGAAGGAGCGAACCTTCGAATCCATTTCCGAAATGCCCGACAGGATCAGCACCGGCGTCTGCACCTTGGCTGTCCGCAGCTTTTTCAGCACGTCATAGCCGTGCATGTCGGGCAGGTTCAGGTCCAGCAGGATGATGTCATAATCATAGAGCTTGCCCAGATCGAGGCCTTCCTCGCCCAGATCGGTCGTATAGACATTGAAGCCCTCGGTGGTGAGCATCGTGTCGATCGCCTTTGCGGTCGTCGGCTCATCCTCGATCAGCAAAATACGCATTGGGCACCCCTTGATTGTTTCCCACGATGGTCCCGCAATCCGTTCGCCAGGCCATCATACGCGCCACTGTGCGAACCCCCTCTTGGGCCCGCCCGAAATATTAACCATGAAAGAGATGAAGGGAAAAGGTTAATTTTGAATTAAATCGCTGAATTCCACGATCGACAGGGCAATTCAGCGCTGAATTTTGATGGGAAGAGTGCCCGTTGATGGTTGGAACGAGGACGCATATCTTTCCCGCGGCGTTGATCCAATACCCTCAACCGACGGCTTCACAGGATAATTTAAGGCTGCTCATCAAATGATCCGACAGCGCCCGCACTCGCGCCGGGCGAAGGCGGGAGGGCGGCGCGAGGAGATGAAGGGCATTGGGCGGCAGTGTCCAGTCGTTCAGCACTGTCATCAGCGCTCCGGACGCTCGCGCCGTATCGGTTATGAAATTGGGAAGCGCCGCTATTCCCCCTCCGGCGACGAGCAGCGGCACCATGATATCGCCATTATTGGCGAACAGCGGCCCGGTGGGAATGACGGTGGCTTCCTCATCCGCGCGCCGGAAATGCAGCGGCCGGGCGCGTTCGCGGTGACCATAGCCGATCAGCCGATGGCGTGCGAGGTCAAGCGGATGGCGGGGCATCCCATATTGTTCGATATAGCCGGGGCTTGCCACCAGTGCGGTGGGAACGGGCGCGATGATGCGCGCGAGCAGGCGGGAATCTTCCAGCGGCGCAATACGGATGGCCAGATCAATGCCATCGGCAATCAGGTCGTGGCGCGCGTCACTCAGCATCAGCTCGATTTCCACCGCCGGATGATCGACCAGAAATTGCGCAATGGGCTCCCCCAATATGCGAATGCCGAAGCTCATGGGGGCGGCCAGGCGGATCGGGCCGGCCAGATCGACGCGGTCGCCGCGCGCCGCCTCGGTCACCGCCGTGGCCGCCGCGACCATCGCGCGCGCCTCATCCAACAGCCCTTCGCCCACCGTCGACACCGATATGGTGCGCGAACTGCGATGAAGGAGCGTCAGGCCCAGCGCGGCTTCAAGGCGGGATACGGCCTTGGACACGCTGGCCTTGGAAAGGCCCAGACTCGCGGCGGCGGCGGTAAAGCTCCCGCTTTCGGCCACGGCGACGAAACAGGCCCATCCTTCATAATCGGGTAATGGCATCGGATCATCTCACATATGGAAACAATGTTTTTCCATATGCGCTGTTTTGGAAACAGAACCAATCGCTATTTTGGGACCTGACACGGGGCACGGGCATCAAGCTTGTGCCACCCAGTGAAAGGAACGGCCATGATCGCCATTCGCAAATTCGACAGCCTCGGCCACGCCAACCATGGCTGGCTCGATGCCCGTCATCATTTCTCCTTCGCCAACTATCACGATCCCGATCGCATGGGCTGGGGCGCGCTGCGCGTCTGGAACGACGACGTCATTGCCGCCCAGTCGGGCTTTCCGCCGCACCCCCACCGCGACATGGAAATTATCACCTATGTCCGCACCGGCGCGATTACCCACCGCGACAGCATGGGTAACACCGGGCGCACCGCAGCGGGCGATGTGCAGGTGATGAGTGCCGGGACCGGGGTGACGCACAGCGAGTTCAACCTCGAAGATGCCGACACCAGCCTGTTCCAGATCTGGATCATCCCCGACCAGCCCGGCGGTAACCCAGGCTGGGGGCAGCGGCAATTCCCCAAGGCCGACCGCACAGGCCGCTTTGTAACGCTCGCCAGCGGTATCGAGGGCGATGAAGCGTTGCCGATCCGTGCAAATGCCCGGGTCGCTGCGGCGACGGTGCCGGCGGGTGGCGCCGTGAGCTATGAACTTGGCGCGGGCCGCCATGCCTATCTGGTCGCGGCAAAGGGCCGCATCCGCGTCAATGGCACGGACGCCGATCCGCGCGACGGCATCGCGATCCGCGATGTCGATACCATCCGGGTCGAGGCTCTGGACGACGCCGAACTGGTGCTCGTCGACAGCCTCTGACCCCGCTCCCCGGGCCGCCGCCCACCCCCTCCCTTGCGGGCGGCGGCCCACCCCTTGCTTGCCATTTCCATGACCGAAAGGACGAACCATGACCAAGTTGCTGGTGCTTTATTATTCAAGCTATGGCCATATCGAACAGATGGCCGACGCCGTTGCCGAAGGCGCACGCGCCGCCGGGGCCGAGGTCGATATTCGCCGCGTTCCCGAAACCGCCCCGCCGGAGGTGGTGGCGGCAGCCGGTTTCAAGGCCGATACCGCGCATCCTGTCCTCAGCGATCCCAAGCTGCTCGCCGACTATGACGCGATCATCGTCGGCACCCCGACGCGTTTCGGCCGCATGTCGAGCCAGATGGCGAGCTTCTGGGACACCGCGGGCGGCGTCTGGGCGCAGGGGCTTCTTCATGGCAAGGTCGGCGCGGCCTTTACTTCGTCGGCCTCCCAGCATGGGGGGCAGGAAACGACGCTGTTCAGCATCCTCACCAATTTGCTGCATTTCGGAATGACCATCGTCGGCCTCGACTATGGCTATGCCGCGCAAATGGGGGTCGATGAGGTAAAGGGCGGCGCCCCCTATGGCGCCACCACCCTGGCCGACGGCGACGGATCGCGCCAGCCCAGCGAAGCTGACCTTGGCGGTGCGCGCTATCTGGGCGAACGCGCGGCGCGCACGGCGGCCAAACTCGCGGCCTGATCTTTTCCCGACACCACGCATCCCGCCGCGCCGCCGTCCAGCCGCGCGGCGGGATGTTTGCGCTTTCGGTGCGGGGGCAGGGCGCCTATAGCGCCTTCCATGCTTTTAACCGACCGCATTCTTTTCCTCGACGGCGAGGCGCTGGTAATCGACAAGCCCGACGGGCTGCCGGTCGATGCGCCGCGCGACGGCAGCCTCAGCCTCGAAAATCATCTCGATTCGCTGCGCTTCGGCTTCAAGCGCTGGCCGCTCGCGGTGCACCGGCTCGACCGCGACACATCGGGTTGCCTGCTGCTCGCGCGCAATCCCAAGGCGCATGGCCGCTTCACCCGCGCGTTTGAAAATCGCGAGGTGGAAAAGCAATATCTCGCCATCATCGAGGGGGTGCCGGTTGAAGAACGCGGCACCATCGACTTGCCGCTGGCCAAGGTGTCGACCGCCGAACGCGGCTGGCGCATGGTGGGCGATGCCAAGGGCAAGGCGGCGATTTCCCATTGGGAAAAGCTCGCCGAGGTTGATGGCCGCGCCCTCCTGCGCTTTCGTCCCGAAACCGGGCGCACCCACCAGCTTCGCGTCCATGCGCTGGAAGGACTTGGCTTTCCGATCCTCGCCGATCCCGTCTATGGCCGTGGCGGGGCGAAGGACCGAACCTTGCTCCACGCCGAGCGCCTCGTCGTCCAGCGCGGCGCCAAGCCCCCGATCGTCGCCGAGGCGCCTTTCCCGGAGCGTTTCATCGCCCAAGGCTTCACCGCGCCGGAGGGCGCAGCGCCCTCCCGTGGCTGATATTCCCGAAAGCGCGATTACGGAGCGCTTTCTGGCAGG
Source organism: Sphingopyxis sp. MWB1 (assembly GCF_000763945.1). Classification (NCBI taxonomy): domain Bacteria; kingdom Pseudomonadati; phylum Pseudomonadota; class Alphaproteobacteria; order Sphingomonadales; family Sphingopyxidaceae; genus Sphingopyxis; species Sphingopyxis sp. MWB1. The sequence goes on along the minus strand of NZ_JQFJ01000002.1, from coordinate 1,621,353 downwards.
CTCCGGCCCCGGCGGGCAGAATGTCAACAAGGTTGCGACCGCCTGCCAGCTTCGCGTCAATGTCTATGCGCTCGGCCTGCCGCCCGACGCCTATCGGCGGCTCAAGCAATTGGCGGGCAGCAAATGGACCGCCGATGGCGAGCTTCTCATTCTCGCGCGCCGCTTCCGGACACAGGAAGCCAATCGCGCCGACGCGCGCCAGCGCCTCAGCGACCTGATCGACGCCGCTCTCGTCCGCCCCGAACGCCGGATCAAGACCAAGCCGAGCAAGGCCGCCAAGGCGCGCCGCGTCGATGGCAAAAAGGCGCGCAGCGCGATCAAGGCCGGGCGCGGCCGGGTGCGGAGTGTCGACTAAGACCGAAGCTTCATGCACCTCTATCGTCTCGATGCCCCGGCGGCGGAAATTGCCTCACGCTTCGGTGCGTGGGCAGGCAAGGATCCTTGGGAGAAGGGCTATGTCACCCCGGGGCGCCCGGCGCCCGTCATCGTCGGAAATGGCCGGGCGGATGGCGAACGGTTCCTGCGCCCCAAATTATGGGGCGTGCCTCCGCCTCCGCGCGGGACCGCGCCCGTCACCCATGTCCGCAATCTGTCGAGCCCTTTCTGGATCGGCACGCTGCGCCATGCCGAATTGCGGTGCCTCATTCCCGCCACCAGCTTTGCTCTCTGGTCCGGTCCTGCCGGTGCGCGGCGCCAGCTATGGGCGTCCTTGCCCGAACGCCCGATTTTCGCTTTTGCCGGGATTCACCGGCAGGGGGAGGATTGGCCAGGCTTTGCCATACTCACGGTCGAGGCCAACCGGCTGATGCGGCATCATGGCGCGTTGACCATGCCCCTCATTCTGCGCGCCGAGGATGAACAGCGCTGGATGCAGGCTGAGTGGCGCCAGGCGGCCGCGCTGGTGCGTCCCTTTCCGGGGCAGGATATGGCGATCGAGGACCGCCCGGAGCCGCAATATTTACCCTGATCTTTCATGCCTCGATAACCAATCGCGGCATAAAAGCGTCGCGTAACAAGACAGAAAACAGGGGTATGCCTGTGTCCGCCGACACCAATTTCACCGTTTCGCCAGCGACACCTGCCAAGGAGGCGCGCCGCGCTGACCGCAGCGATGTGCGCGCGCGTGCGCGGTTGCGGGAGGCCGGGCGCAAACCTTTCGACGTCGAATTGTTCGACATTTCCACGACAGGCTTTTGCTTCTTCGCCTTTTCGCCGCCGCAAGTGGGAACCAGGCTGTGGGTGAACCTGCCGGGCCTTGAAATGCGCGAATCCATCGTGCGCCGGGTTGACGGGACAAGTTGCGGTTGTGAATTTTCCAGCCCGTTGCACCCCTCGGTGACCGAGCATCTGGCAAAGCAACTGCGCTGATAACCCTCAGCCTGCCGGGGTTTCGGACAGCTTCAGAATATGCGCCCATTCCTCGGGGCGCACCCGACCGACCGACAGGCGCGACAGTCGGATAAGGTCCATGTCAGCCAGTGCGGGATCGGCCTTGATCTCTTTCAAAGTCACCGGACGGTCCAGCTTGCGGACCGGCGCGACGCGCACGATGACCCAGGGCGAGCCTTCCTCGGCGGTGGGGTCGGGGGAGCTTTCCTCGACAATCTTCATGATGCCGACGCATTCCTTGCCGATATTGCTGTGATAGAAAAGCGCTTCGTCGCCCACCTTCATCGCCATCATATTCAGCTTGGCGCTGTGGTTGCGAACGCCATCCCACATGCCGACGCCTTCGGCGATCAGTTCGTCCCAGCCATAGACATCGGGTTCGGATTTCATCAGCCAATATTGTTTGCTCATGGCGGCAGGCTTAGCCGAGCCGGACGCCGGGGCAAATGGCTTTTTCCCTTTCGCCGCGGGGGCGGCGGGCCTACATCGCTTTCAGGGCCAGCGCGGGCTGGCCGGGTTACTCTCTTGCTCTGGATGACAATATGACTGCCGCCGTTCCCCTCATCTCCCTGTCGCTTTCGGACGCGGATTTCGCGCGCGATTTCGGGGGCTCCTTCGAACGCTTCGGATTTGCGATGATCAAGGATCATGGCATCGACCCGGCGCTGATCGACGACGCCTGGGACAAGGCGCGGCAATTTTTCGCCCTGCCCGAAGAAACCAAGCGGCATTATCATATCGCGGGCGGCGGCGGTGCGCGCGGCTATACGCCCTTCGGCACCGAAATCGCCAAGGGCGCGACCGAGGTTGACCTCAAGGAATTCTGGCATGTCGGGCGCGACCTTCCCGCTGGACATCCGCTGGCCGCGCAACAGCCGAACAATGTCTGGCCGGACGAAGTCGCCAATTTCCGCGCGACATTTGAGCGGCTCTTCGCCGAATTCGACCGCGTCGGCGCGCGGCTTCTATCGGGCATCGCGCGCTATCTGGGCCTCGCGCCCGACTTCTTCGACGACAGCATTCGCGACGGCAACAGCGTGATGCGCCTGCTCCATTATCCGCCGGTCGAAGCCCCCGCGAAGGGGATTCGCGCCGAAGCGCATGAGGATATCAACACCATCACCCTGCTGCTGGGCGCCGAAGAGGCCGGGCTGGAAATTCTCGACAAGGATGGAAGCTGGCTTCCGGTCTCGCCGCCGCCGGGCGCGATGGCGGTGAATGTCGGCGACATGCTGCAGCGGCTGACCAATAACCGCCTGCCGTCGACCACCCACCGCGTTCGCAACCCGGATGAAGGGCGCGCGAGCATTGCGCGCTATTCCATGCCCTTCTTTCTGCATTTCCGGTCGGATTATCTCATCGAAACGCTCGACAATTGCATCGATGCCGATCATCCGAACCTTTATCCCGAGCCGATCACAGCCGACGCCTATCTTCAGCAGCGGCTGCGCGAGATTGGTCTGATCAAATAGGACGCCTTATCCGGCCGCGGCAAAGCGCGCGTCATAGAGGGCCCGCAGCCGCTGCCATTCGGGCCAGAAGGGACGCGGGGTTTCGCCGCCGAGCTTGGCGACCAGCACATCGAGATGCGTGTGCCAGCCTGCGCTGACGGCGAGCAGCGTGCCCCTTTCCATGACCCGGTGATGGGTGATGGTCAGCAGCGTGTCGGCACCGCGTTCTTCCAGCGTGAAGGTCACCCCGCCGGTGCTGCCCCAGCTGATCTGCAGCCGGTGGGGCGGCTCGATGACAAGGATCTCGCAGGTCATGCGATTCTCCTCGCCGACGCTGTCAGGCCGGGGACCGGGATCGTCCATCAGTTCGTCGTTGCGCCAGACAAAGTCCACCGACGCTCCGGCCTTTTCCTCCATCGCGCCTGCCGCGAGCCATTGGCGGCGGCGGTCGCTGTCGACCAGATAGGACCAGATATGCTGGGCCGACCCCGGCAAAAGCCGCGATATGGTCAGCGTGGCAGCTTCGGTCAGGACGCCGAAATCATCGGCGGCAATAACATCATTCATCGTCATTCTCCTTCTTCTTCTTTGGGGAGGGGGTAGGGGGCGTGGACGGGGGACCGCCCGCTGCGCGCAGCAACGCCTCCAGCGTGTCGAGGCGGTCGCTCCAATAGCGGCGATACATGGCCAGCCATTGATCGGCGCGCATCAGCGGGGCGGGATCAAGGCTGCAAAAATGCGTGCGCCCGCGCACCTCGCGCCGGACCAGCCCGGCCTTTTCCAGCATCTTGATATGTTTGGAAGCGGCGGCAAGCGACATGGCGAAGGGCTCCGCCAGTTCGCCGACGGTGCATTCGCGCTCCGCCAGCGCGCCCAGCATGGACCGGCGCGTCGCGTCGCCCAGTGCGTGAAAAATTGTGTCGAGATGTTGCGAATCATGTTCAACCATGTGGTTAAATAATCAGGCGCGGCCTTAATTGTCAACCAATCGGTTTAATATCTGCTGCACCGGCTTCGCGCGCAACTTTTTGCCCAGGGCGACAAGAGGCTCGTCACGGGAATTTTTGTCGCTTATGCTGGGCCAATGCTGACCCTCTCGCTTGCCGCTCTTTTGCTGTTGCAGCCCGAAGCCGCGAAAGCGGCGCCCGATCCCATCCCTTCGGCGCCGGTCTCCGAAGACCGCCCGCATGTCGCGCTTGATACCGACCTTGGCACGATCATTGTGCGAATCGAGGACAAGCGCGCGCCGGTCACCGCCGCCAATTTCCTGCGCTATGTCGATGCCAAAAGGATGGAGGGGTTCCAATTTTATCGCTCGACGCGCAATTGGGGTCCGGCAAACCAGCTCGTTCAGGCAGGCAATCGCGGCGATGCGCGGCGGAACTTCCCGCCCATTGCGCATGAGCCGACGACCAAGACCGGCCTCACCAATTGCAAGGGCGCGCTGTCGATGGCGCGGCTCAACCCCGGAGATGCCTCCAGCGATTTCTTCCTGCTCCTTTCGGACATAAAGGGCTTTGATGCTGACGCACCGGGCGGCGATGGCCACGGCTTCGCTGTCTTTGGTGAAATTGTCGCGGGCGCTGATGTGGCCGAGGCTATTTTCAACGCGCCGGTTTCGCCAACCGCGGGCGACGGGGTGATGCGCGGGCAGATTCTCGATCCGATGGTGACGATCAAGACCGCCGGCCGTGTGCCCGCGCCCGCTGACCCGCTTCCCGGCTGCGTGGTAAAGGCGCAAGAGGGGGCGGGGTCGGCCCCCGCTCCTGCTTCATCCGAATAAAATATGCGCTCGCAGCAAGAGGCCATCATTTATTTTGCGTTCATCCGCGCTGTGGCTATACCGCGCGCATGACTCAGCGTCCTTCTTCGCGCGCCACGACGCGCATGCTCGCCGCCGCCCTCGTCATCACGCCCTTGCTTGCGGCCTGCGGGGGAGGGGCCGGGGTCAAGAAGGACACCAGCTATGTCGCGCGCGACGTCAATACCTTGTACCGCGCGGCACAGGACCGGCTCGACCGCCAGCAATATCGAATTGCCGCCGCCTTGTTCGACGAGGTGGAGCGCCAGCACCCCTATTCGCCCTGGGCACGCCGCGCGCAGCTGATGAGCGCGTTCAGCTATTATATGGACCGCGAATATACCCCCGCGATCGAAGCCGCGCAGCGCTTCCTCGCCATTCATCCGGGGAATAAGGACGCGCCCTATGCTTTTTATCTGATCGGCCTCAGCTATTATGAGCAGATCAGCGATGTGACGCGCGACCAGAAAATCACCGAACAGGCCAAGGCCGCGCTGGGTGAAGTGATCCGCCGCTATCCCGACAGCCGCTATGCCGCCGACGCGCGGTTGAAGCTCGATCTGGTGGAGGACCATCTGGCGGGCAAGGAAATGGAAATCGGCCGCTTTTACCAGCGCAGTTCCAACTGGCTTGCCGCGTCGATTCGCTTCCGCGAAGTTGTCGACAAATTCCAGACGACCAGCCACACGCCCGAGGCGCTTTATCGCCTCACCGAATCCTATCTGGCGCTGGGCATTCCGGAAGAAGCGAAAAAGTCGGCTGCTGTGCTCGGGGCAAATTATCCCGGCAATGAATGGTATGAGCGCGCCTATAAATTGATGCAGCGCTACGCACCCGACGCGTAGATTCCTGCTTTGTTCTGCGGTAAGGGCTGCTTGTGCTGACCGCTTTGTCTATTGCGAATATCGTTCTGATCGAACGGCTCGACCTCGATTTCGAGGCAGGGCTGGGCGTGCTCACGGGCGAAACCGGGGCAGGCAAGTCGATCCTGCTCGACGCACTGGGGCTGGTTCTGGGCGCGCGCGCCGATACCGGCCTTGTACGGCAGGGCGCCGACCGCGCGCAGGTGGTGGCAAGCTTTGCGCCGCCTGCTGCCGACACCCCGCTGGCTGCGCTTCTGGCGGACAATGATATCGCGATGGAGGCGGGCGAGCCCTTGCTCATCCGCCGCACGGTCAAGGCCGATGGCGGCAGCCGCGCCTTTTTGAACGACCAGCCCTGCTCGGCGGCGCTGCTGCGCGAAATCGGCCCGCACCTCGTCGAAATTCACGGACAGCATGATGACCGGGGGCTGCTTGCTCCCGCAGGGCACCGCGCCTTGCTCGACGCCTATGCCCGCGCCGACACGCGCGCGGTGGCGGAGGCGCACGCTGCATGGCGCGCGGCAGAGGAGCAGCTTGCAGCGGCCCGCGCCGCGCTCGATGCCGCCGAGCGCGACCGCGAATGGCTCGAACATTGTGTCGCCGAATTGCAGGCGCTGAACCCCCAGCCCGATGAGGAAGCGGAACTCGCCGAAGCGCGCGCGGCGATGCAAAAGGGGGAGCGCATCGCGGGCGATCTCGCCGCCATCATGACGGCGTTTGAGGGCAGCGACAGCGGCCCCGCGTTGCTGCGCGGCGCGGCGCGGCGGCTCGACCGGCTGGCCGGGGATCATCCGCTGCTGGCCGAGGCGCTGGCCAGCCTCGACCGGGCGATCATCGACGCCGATGACGCCGAAACCAAGCTGGTCGAGGCCGCGCGGGCGATGGAATATGACCCCGAACGGCTGGAGGCGACCGAAGCGCGCCTCTTCGAACTACGCGCGCTGGCCCGCAAACATGGCTGCCAGCCGGATGAATTACCCGCGCTGGCGGACAATCTCGCCCAGCGGCTCGACAGCATCATGGGCGGGGGCGCCGGGATTGCCCGGCTGGAAAGCGCGGTGCGCGACACCGCCGCCGCCTATACCCATGCCGCGATCGCCCTGTCGGATCAGCGCAAGAAAGCCGCCGCGCGCCTCGATGCCGCCGTGGCGGGGGAATTGGCGCCGCTGAAACTCGACGCCGCGCGGTTCCAGACGCTGGTTGAACCCCTGCCGGCCGAGCGCTGGGGCGCGGAGGGTATGGACCGGGTCGAATTTCTTATCGCCACCAATCCCGGCGCGCCCTTTGCCCCACTCGCCAAAATCGCGAGCGGCGGCGAGCTGTCGCGCTTCATCCTCGCGCTCAAAGTGGCGCTGGCAGAGGAAGGCGGCGCGGACACGATCATCTTTGACGAGATTGACCGCGGCGTGGGCGGCGCGGTGGCCAGCGCGATCGGCGAACGGCTCGCGCGGCTCGCCTCGGCGGGCAAGCAATTGCTCGCCGTGACGCACAGCCCGCAGGTGGCGGCAAAGGGCGGCGCGCATTTCCTCATCGCCAAATCGAGCGAAGGCGTCGTCACCCGCACCAGCGTGCGCGCGCTGGACGCGGCCGCACGGCGCGAGGAAATCGCCCGCATGCTCTCCGGCGCCGAAGTGACAGCCGAAGCCCGCGCGCAGGCGGACAGACTAATGGAGGCGGTGTGACTAATCAGGCGGATATGTATGAAGAGCAAGGCTATCTTCATTTGCCGACATTTTTGCCCAGTGATGTGACACATGCATTTCTGGCCACATTAAAATCCGATCTCGACCGCGGCGGAGTATCACTGGATAGGCTGAAGCGCGGATCGGCGCTGCTCAAGACCGAAGCCGTGGAGCTATATGGGATGCACTATATGCCCATGCTCTCTTTTTTGTGGGGAATGACGCCCGCGATTTCAGCGTTGACGGGGCAAGACCTTCGTCCCACTTATTGTTATTTCCGCATATATCGCGCCGGGGACATATGCCGGGTACATTCGGATCGCTATGCGTGCGAACATAGCTTGTCTTTGCTGCTTGCAACAAGTGATGATCGGCCTTGGTCTCTGGAAGTAGGGTCTGAATATATAACGACCCCTCGCGAGCGCGCTGATGAGAATTTTGGCGAAGAGGCTTACGCGTCGCTTCCCATGCGGTCAGGCGATGCGGTTTTATATCAAGGCGTACACCGTTTGCACGGACGAATCACTCCGAACCCCAATCGCTGGTCTGCACATCTCTTTTTGCATTGGGTCGATGCAAAGGGGAAATATTCTGACCAAGCTTTTGAAGGGCAGACTATTCCTCCAGTTTCGGCGATTGCGCTGGGATAGGGAGGGTTTGATGTTTTCTCACCCCCTCGACCGCCCCGTCTGGTCGATGCTCTGCGGGCGGCAGGCGCATCTGGCGGAGGGGGATGCGCGTGCGCGGCGGATTGATCCGGGCTATGGCCCTTTTGGTGCCGCTGCTGACGAGGGCGCGGCGGCGCAGGCGGCGCTCGCCGGCTTGGTCCCGGAGGCGGGCGAACTTTGGATTGTCGAACGCAGCCCGCCGCCGCTCCCGCCGGGGGTGCGCGAAGTGAAACGCGCCACGCTCGCCCAGATGGTGGCCGAAGGGCCGCCGCCTGCGCCGCGCCCCGGCGATCCGCCGATCATCCCGCTCGGCGAGGACCATGCCGATGATATGGCGGCGCTCGCCGATCATGCGCGCCCCGGTCCCTGGGGCAGCAAGACACGCTTCTATGGTCCCTTTTACGGCATCGTCGAACAGGGGCGCCTCCTCGCCATGGCGGGGCAGCGCATGTTGATGCCGGGCATGGCGGAAGTCAGCGGGGTCGCGACATGGGCCGATTGCCGGGGGCGGGGCTTTGCCCGCGCACTGATCGCCCATGTCATGCGCGAAATGGCGCTGCGGGGCGACCGGCCCTTTCTGCACAGCTATGCCGACAATGCCGGGGCAATCGGCCTGTATGAATCGCTGGGCTTTGCCAGGCGCTGCGACATCCACCTTCTGGCAGTCGCGCGATGATGGGACGGCGGCATCATTTGGCCGGACTTGCTGCGGTTGCAGCAGCCTTGTTACCGCCCGGTCGCTTGCAAGCATGGGAGAGGCAGATGGAAGATGGCACCGCAACCTATGGCCTGCTCGGCCAGATGATGGCCAAGCCGGGTCAGCGCGCCGCGCTTGCCGCAATCCTCACCGAAGGAACCGGCGATATGCCCGGCAATCTCAGCTATCTGGTCGGCGAAGATGCCGCCGATCCGGACGCGCTGTGGATCGTGGAAACCTGGGTGTCGAAGGAGGCACATGCCGCCTCGCTTCAGCTTCCCGCGGTGCAGGCGGCCATTGCCAAGGGGCGTCCGCTGATCGCCGGTTTCGGTACGCGCGCTGAATTTACGCCCGTGGCCAAGGGCGGCGCATGACCGATATTGAATCGCTGTCGGAAGCTGAGGCCGCCAATGAATTGATGCGGCTGGCCAAAAGCATCCGCCATCATAACCAGCGCTATCACGCCGATGACGATCCGGAGATTTCGGACGCCGATTTCGACGCGCTGGTTCAGCGCAACAATGCGATCGAAGCGGCATTTCCGCACCTCGTCCGCGCTGACAGTCCCAACCGGCTGGTCGGCTCCGCCGTCGAGGGATCACCGCTCGCCAAGGTCAGCCATGCCCCGCGGATGATGAGCCTCGACAATGGTTTTTCGGACACAGACATAGAGGAATTTGCCGCGCGGGTGCGGCGCTTCCTCCACCTTGGCGACAGCGAAACGGTCGCACTCACCGCCGAAGACAAGATCGATGGGCTGTCCTGTTCGCTGCGCTATGAAAAAGGGGTGCTGGTACAGGCGGCGACGCGCGGCGACGGCATGGTAGGGGAGGATGTGACCGCCAATGTTCGCACCATCGCCGACATTCCCGGGCGGCTGGAGGGCGACGTTCCCGACCTCTTCGAAATTCGCGGCGAGGTCTATATGGCCAAGGATGATTTCGCGGCGCTTAACGGCCGCCTGCTTGAAGAAGCCGAAGACCCCGCCAAGGCGCGGCAATTTGCCAATCCCCGCAATGCCGCCGCCGGTTCGCTGCGCCAGAAGGATGCCGCCGTCACCGCCGCGCGCCCCTTGCGCTTCCTCGCCCATGGGTGGGGCGAAACGAGCGATGTGCCCGAGGCGACGCAATTTGCGATGATCAAGCGCATCGAAAGCTGGGGCGTTCCGGTATCGCCGCTGCTCCGCGGCTTTGACACGGTCGAGGAAGCATTATCGCACTATCGGCATATAGAGGCCGAACGCGCCGAGCTTCCCTATGATATCGACGGCGTCGTCTATAAGGTCGACCGGCTCGACTGGCAGGCGCGGCTGGGCTTTGTCGCCAAGGCGCCGCGCTGGGCGATCGCGCATAAATTTCCCGCCGAACGCGCGCAGACCAGCCTCGAAGCGATCGAGATCCAGGTCGGCCGCACGGGCAAGCTGACCCCTGTGGGCCGCCTCACCCCCGTCACCGTCGGCGGGGTGGTCGTCTCCAACGTCACCTTGCACAATCGCGACGAGATTGCGCGGCTGGGGGTGCGCCCCGGCGACCGGGTCGTCATCCAGCGCGCGGGCGACGTCATTCCGCAGGTCGTCGACAATCTCACCCGCGAGGAAGAGCGCGCGCCCTTTGTCTTTCCGGGCCATTGCCCCGCCTGCGGCAGCGAAGCTGTCGCCGAAGAGGGCGAGGTCGATGTGCGCTGCACCGGCGGGCTGATCTGCCCGGCGCAGAAATTTGAACGATTGCGCCATTTCGTCAGCCGCGGCGCGCTCGATATCGAGGGGCTGGGCGAAAAGAGCATCGCCGAATTTCTCGAACTGGGCTGGCTCGACAAGGGACCGGCGGATATTTTCCGGCTGAAAGACCATCGCGGCGAACTGCTCGCGCGCGAAGGTTGGCAGGAAAAATCGGTCGATAATCTTCTTGCCGCCATTGAGGCAAAGCGGTCGCCCGATGCCGCGCGGCTGCTCTTCGCCCTTGGCATTCGGCACATCGGCGTGGTCACCGCGCGCGATCTGCTCAAGGGGCTGGGCGATCTCGCGCGCCTTCCGGACAAGGCCGATGAATTGCGCGCATGGGCTGAGGCCAATCCGCAGGGCGAAGCCGAATCCGATGGCAAATATGCCGCCCGCCGCCTCGAAGCCATCAAGGCGATATTGGAAGTGCGCGCCGACGGCATCGGCCCCGCCGTGGCCGAGGCGCTCGCCGATTTCTTCCATGAACCGCATAATCGCGCGCTGTGGGACGATCTTCTCACCCAAGTCTCGCCGCCGCCCTATGTCGTCGAAACGCGCGACAGCGAGGTGTCGGGAAAAACGGTGGTGTTTACCGGAAAGCTCGAAACGATGAGCCGCGACGAAGCCAAGGCGCAGGCCGAACGACTGGGCGCCAAGGCCGCCGGATCGGTCAGCGCCAAGACCGATCTTGTCGTCGCCGGACCGGGCGCGGGCTCAAAGCTCAAACAGGCGAGCGCGCTGGGCATCAAGGTGATCGACGAGGCCGAATGGGCGGCGATTGTCGCCGCTGCGGAGTGAGCGCGCTTTCCCGGTCTGATGGGCAGCCGCTTCCGCGCGCTCGCGCTGGCTGTCAGCCTTGCCCCAGCGCTACGGCGCGTGCGCGGTCGCGGGGCGGCATCAATGCTTCGCTCACCTGCCAGAATCCGGTGACCGCCGCCTGACCCGCATGGGTATAGGCGCGGCTCATCGCATCGCGCAGCGCGGCAAAGACGCTTTTCTCCAGTGCCCGCCCGCTGTCGGTCAGCCGCAATTCCTTTTGCCGCCGGTCCCGATTGCCGGGGCGGGAGGTGACGAGCGCGCGCGCTTCCAGCTCCTTCAGCACACGGCCCAGCGACTGCTTGGTAATGCCGAGCAGGGTGAGCAGGTCGGTGACCGTCAGGCCCGGCTGGCGCGCAATGAAATAGAGCGCGCGATAATGGGCCCGGCCCAGCTCATGCTCCGCCAGCCGCGCATCGACGCTGCGCCACAGCGCGGCATGGGCAAAAAACAGAAATTCGATTCCCCGGCGCACTTCATCTTCGCGCAAGAAAAGGGCAGAAGCAGCGGGAACTTGTGAAAGAAAATTTTCTTCGCTCATGGCGACTACCGTTGCGCCTCGCGCCCGGCTTTGGCAAGAGGCGCAGTATTGCTCAACCCTTGAATGACAGGCTTATCGATGACTGCTCCCGCTTTTGCCCATGTGCCGCACCCCAGCCCGATGGCGGACGATGTCCGGGCGGCGGCGATTGCCGATCCGGTGTTCGGGCGGGTGTTCACCGATCATATGGTCTCGATCCGCTATAGCGAGGATCGCGGCTGGCACGACGCCCAGGTGATGCCGCGCGGTCCGCTCTCGCTCGATCCGGCAACGGCGGTGCTCCATTATGCGCAGGAAATTTTCGAAGGGCTGAAGGCTTATCGCCTCGACGACGGGTCGATGGCGCTGTTCCGGGTCGAGGCCAATGCCGCGCGCTTCAACGAAAGCGCGCGCCGCATGGCGATGGCTGAACTGCCCGAGCAATTGTTCATCGAAGCGGTAAAGCAGATCGTCGCCGTGGACGCTCACTGGTTCCCCCCGGTGGAGGGCGGTGCGCTGTATCTGCGCCCCTTCATGTATGCGAGCGAGGTGTTTCTGGGGGTGAAGCCCGCGTCGGAATATCATTTCCTCGTCATCGCCTCGCCCGTCGGCAATTATTTCAAATCGGGCGCGCCCGCCGTCTCGCTCTGGGTATCGGACGATTATACCCGCGCGGCGCCGGGCGGAACGGGCGCCGCCAAATGCGGCGGCAATTATGCCGCCAGCCTGATCGCGCAGAGCCAGGCGATTGCCAAGGGGCATGATCAGGTCGTCTTCCTCGACGCCGCCGAACGCCGCTGGATCGAGGAGCTGGGCGGCATGAACATGTTCTTCGTCTTTGACGACGGCAGCATCATCACCCCGCCGCTCACCGGCAGCATCCTGCCGGGCATCACCCGCGATGCGCTGATGACGCTGGCGCGTGACGCCGGGCTGACGGTGCGCGAGGAACCCTATGCCATCGACCAGTGGCAGGCGGATGCGGAAAGCGGCCGCCTTACCGAAAGTTTTGCCTGCGGCACCGCCGCTGTGGTCACCCCGGTCGGCAAGGTGACGCGCGGCGACACCAGCTTCACCATCGGCGCGGGCGGGCCGGGGCAGGTAACGGGCATGCTCAAGGACCGGCTGGTCGACATCCAGCGCGGCCGCGCCGCCGATCCCTATGGCTGGGTCACCCGCCTTTAAGGGGGCTGAATGTCGCGCTAAGCGGCTTGCCAATTGCGCGCCGCCTGTATAGGAGCGCGCGCACCGGCATTGGGGCGTAGCCAAGCGGTAAGGCAGCGGTTTTTGGTACCGCCATGCGCAGGTTCGAATCCTGCCGCCCCAGCCAGTCCGGTCCGAAGTGCGGCGCCGTTTCAGGCGCTTTCAATCACATAATCAATCGGCTTGAAGGTCCCGCCGCAGCTATCATAGGCAGAGCAGGCGGTCAGGCCGATGATGAGGTCGGTGAGTGCGCGCAGGCGGATGAAGTCCCCCGCCTTGGTCGTCGGCGCAATCACCTTGATCGCGCCATCGGGCGCCACCGGGACATTCATGAACAGGTTAAAGGCGACGGGGATGGCATCGGCTTCGATGCCATAAGGCGCCAGCGCTTCGGCCAGATTGCCGAAACAGCCGCGATGCACGGGCTGATCGGGATAGAAATGCCGGAAGGTCGCCTCGCTGCACGGTGTCAGCAGAAAATCATGCTGGCCGACGCCATCCTCGACAATTTCCAGCATCGGGTTCGACCGGTTGGACCAGAGGCGGTGCCCCGCCGTCAGCCGGATCGTCTCTTCATAATCAAAGGTGCGCCCGTTGGAGACCACCTCCTTGGGATCGGCCGCAGAAAAGGCGAGGAGGTCGCTGACCTGCCCGCCTTCGGGATCGGTAACGCGCAGCGTCTCGCCTTTTTTCAGGATGAAGGCGGTGCCGCTGCGCGGCGCAATGCGATGGGTCATGATGCGGCCCTCGGGTCGTGAAAGGGACAGGTCCAGTCGCCGTCGATGCGGCGCCCGCTATATTGAATGGCCTCGCTCGAATCGCCGTGGCGCGCCAGCATCGGATTGATGCTTCCCGCGAGTTGCTCGTCGCGCTCCAAAATCGTCCGGCGCATCTTTTCATAGCGCCCTTCTTCGCGCAGCTGCTCAAACTGGTCATGCAGGTTGAAGACCAGCACGGGCCGTTCAAAGCGCCGCGCCGGCCGCGATGCCCGGGGATGCAGCCCGACGACGAAAAAGGCCTCGCCCCCGAAACTCAGCGAAAAATGCGGGTCATCGGGGTTAGCGGATACGCGGGGGTCATAGCCTATGCCCTTCCAGCTATCCTTGTCCGCGAGCGATTGCACCCGATTCCACAGCGCCCGCTCAAATTCCTCTTCATCAAGGTCGATCGGCCCGTCGAACAACACCGCCAGACTGCGAAATCCGTTCTTATTGGCGCGATAATCGGCGGCCCAGTCGATCAGCTCGCGGTGGATCTCCAGATCGTTCCACGCGCTTCGGATATCGGCGGCGGGCAATATTTTCAGCTGCCCCCGCGCCAGCGCTGATTTTGCGCCGACACAGGGAAAATCCGCCGAGCGGATAAAATCTTCAAAAATGTCGCCATGGCGCGAGGCCGGGTTAGCAGGATCAGCGTTCATGCCCTAGGCAACGAACATCATCCCAAATGGCTCCCTGCTCCTAATCAGCCCGGCGCCGATAGCGAAAATACCAGACCTCATGCCCCTGCCGCCGGGCCTTGGCTTCATAGCGGGTTTCGGGCCAGCCGGGGGGGCGGGTCAGGAAATCATCGGCGGTTTCAGCGAGCCATTCAAACTGGTGGCGGTGACGCCGCATCACCATCAGCGCATGTTCCAGATAGACGGGATGGTCGGTGCCAAAGCGAAATTCGCCGCCGGGTTTGAGCTTGGCGGCGATCAGGTCGAGCGGGCCGTCATTCATCATCCGCCGCTTGGCATGGCGCGCCTTGGGCCAGGGGTCGGGGTGAAGCAGATAGGCAAAGCTCAGCGCATGATCGGGAATGCGCCGCAGCACCTCCAGCGCGTCGCCATGATGAATGCGCACATTGGCGAGCGGCGGATGCGCGCCATGATCGCCGCTGACATGGACGAGCGCCTGTGCGACCCCGTTGATAAAGGGTTCGGCGCCGATGAAGCCATGATCGGGCAGCATGTCGGCGCGCCCCGCCATATGCTCGCCGCCGCCAAAGCCGATTTCGAAATGCAGCGGCCGGTCTTCGCCGAACAGCCGCGCCGCGCTGACCTTGCCGTCGGCGGGCACGGCAATTTGCGGCAAAAGCTGGTCGACCAGCTCCTGCTGGCCCGCGCGCAGCGGTTTGCCCTTGGAACGGCCATAAAGGCGGTTGAGCGTCGTCGGGTCGCCGGATTTATAAGCAGTCATGGCGCGGGCGTTAGCGCGCAGCACCGCGCGGCGAAAGCCCCCGCTTTGATCATTTGCCGTCCCGGCAGGCGGCGGGGCCGCCTCAGCCCGGAAAAGCCGCCTTCAGCTTGTCGACCAGATCGGTGCGTTCCCAGGGGAAAGCATCGCCGTTCGACTGGCGCCCGAAATGGCCATAGGCGGCGGTCTGGCGATAAATGGGCTTGTTGAGGCCCAGATGCGTGCGAATGCCCTTGGGCGTCAGGCGCACCAGTTGCGGCAGCAATTGTTCCAGCGCAGCTTCGCTTGCGCCATTCGCCGCCGTGCCGTGCAGGTCGACATAGACCGACAGCGGTTCGGCGACGCCAATGGCATAGCTCAGCTGGATCGTGCAGCGGCGGGCCAGTCCCGCGGCGACGATATTCTTCGCCAGATAGCGGGTGATATAGGCCGCCGAGCGGTCGACCTTGGTCGGGTCCTTGCCGCTGAAGGCGCCGCCGCCATGCGGGCTGGCGCCGCCATAGGTGTCGACGATGATCTTGCGGCCCGTCAGCCCGGCGTCGCCATCGGGACCGCCAATTTCGAAACGGCCCGTGGGGTTGATGTGATAGACCGTATTGTCGGTCAGCAGTTCGGCGGGCAGCACATCGGCGATGACGCTTTTCACATAATCGCGCAGCGTCGCATATTTGGCTTCATCGCCTTCGCCATTGTGGAAATAATATCCCGGCACATGCTGGGTCGAAACGACGATGGCCGTCGCCTCGACGGGATGCTCATTGGCATAGCGCAGCGTGACCTGACTCTTGGCGTCGGGTTCCAGAAAAGGCGCTTTGCCCGATTTGCGATCTTCGGCCATGCGCTGCAGAATCTTGTGGCTGTAATCCAGCGTTGCGGGCATCAGGTCGGGCGTTTCGTCGGCGGCATAGCCGAACATGATGCCCTGGTCGCCTGCGCCCTCATCCTTGTTCGCGGCTTCGTCCACGCCCTGGGCGATATGCGCCGACTGGCCGTGGAGATTATTTTCAAAGCGCAAGCTTTCCCAGTGGAAACCCTCCTGCTCATAGCCGATTTCCTTCACCGTCTTGCGGACGGTCGCTTCAATCTCATCCAGCGCGCCGGGGGCCCAGGCGTCATTTTCATAGACGCCCTTGCAACGGATCTCGCCGGCCAGCACAACCAGCTGGGTTGTGGTCATCGTCTCGCACGCGACGCGCGCCTCGGGGTCTTTCGACAGGAACAGGTCGACGATCGCATCGCTGATCTGGTCCGCCACCTTGTCGGGATGCCCTTCGGACACGCTTTCGGAGGTGAAGAGGAAGCTGTTGCGCATGAAAGACTTTCTTTGAAGTGATATAAAGAAAAGTTTATGTGACGCTCTGTTAGCGTCGGCGCGCGCGCATGGCAATGGCCAGCGCGAGGAGGGCGAGCGCAAATCCGACCGCCAGCCCATTGCCGAAACGCGCGAACAGCGTCGGGGCGTGGGGCGGCGGCACTTCGGTATCGATCCTCCCTGCGCGGTGCATGGGGATGGAGGCGGCGATGCGTCCGTCAGCGGCGATCACCGCGCTGATTCCGGTCGGGGTCGAACGGATGACCGGCAGTCCCTCTTCCAGCGCGCGCAGCCGCGCCTGCGCCAGATGCTGCGGCGGCCCCCACGCGCCGAACCAGGCGTCGTTGGACGGGTTGAAGATAAAATCGGGGCGGTTCGCCCGGTCGACCACCTGGCCTGAAAAGATGATCTCGTAACAAATTTGCAGGCCGACCCGCCCCAAATCGCCCAGGCGGATCGAGCGCGGCCCGGGGCCGGGCCAGAAATCAATGTCGCCGGGGGCGAGCCGCGACAGCCCCAGCGCCGACAATATCGGCCGCAGCGGCAGATATTCGCCATAGGGCACCAGATGCGCCTTGTCATAATGCGGCCCCAGCTTGCCGCTCGCATCGACGCTCAGCACCGCGTTGCGCGCGCCCACCGCCTCGCCCTTCGCATCAAATTCCAGCCGCAGCGCGCCGAGCAGCATCCGGTCGCCGGGGTTCATCAGCGCCGCGAGCCGCGCGCGCGCAAAGGCGGGGGCATGATCATAATAATAAAGCGGATATCCGCTCTCCAGATAGTCGGGGATCGCCGCCTCGGGCCACAGGATCAGCCGCGGCTGGTCGTCGATGGGCTGCGTCAGCCGCGCCAGCTTTTCGAAATTGGCGGCGGCCTTGTCCCCCTCCCACTTGTCTTCCTGCCCGATATTGGGCTGGACGAGGGTGATGCGGGTCGGGGCAGGGCGATCCTCGCTCCTGGCCAGCGCCCCTTGGTGGTGAACGGTCAGCATGGCGAGCGCAACAATCAGCCCCGGCGCCAGCGCAAAGGCCGCGGCGAGGCGAAAGCGGCGAAGGGCGAGCAGCAACAGCGCCCCGGCAAACAGGATGACGAGCGCCGATGCACCATAGCTTCCCACCCATATCACCGGCGCGCTCGCGGGCAGGTTGATGACGCTCAGCGGGTTCCAGGCAAAGCCGGTGAAAAGCCAGCTTCGCAGCCATTCCGAAAGGCTCCACACCCCTGCAAAGGCGAGCACAAAAGGCGCGCTGACCATCGGCGCCGGGGCCAGTTCGCGCGCGCCCAGCCGCCGTTCGACCATCCACGCGCCCCAGGCGGCCAGCGCCGGAAAAAGCGCAAGATAAAGGGCAAGCAGCAGCACCGCCACCCAGCCGAGCCACGCCGGCATCGCCGCCTGATAAGTAAAGGCCGTCGCAATCCAGTTGAGGCTGAGGAGAAAATGCCCCAGCCCAAAACACCAGCCCAGCCCCAGCGCGCGCCATCCGCCCCCGCTGTGCGCCACCATCCCCATCCACCCCGCAAGCGCCAGCAGCGTCAGCGGCCAGAGGCCCAGCGGCGCAAAGCCGGTCGCGGAGACAAGGCCGAGCGCAAAGGCCAGCATTTTGGGCCAGCGGGCGGCAAGGGCGGCGAAGCGGGTAAGGGGCGCGGTCACGGGCATCGTCTTAGCCGCCGCAATCATCGCTCACAATGATCAGGATCAATGACAGCGGCTTCGGGGCAAAAGCGGGCGTCCGCTCCATCTCGACTTTGCGCCGGGTCCGCGGGTAAGGGAGGGGAATGAAAAAACTTGCTGTGTACTGTGGGTCCGCGACCCCCGAAGATCCTGTCTATATTGAAACCGCTCGCCATGTCGGCCGCACCTTGGCGGAACGCGGCATTGGCGTCGTCTATGGCGGCGGGCGCCTTGGGCTGATGGGCGCCGTGGCCGATTCGGCGCTGGAAGCAGGCGGTGAGGTGATCGGGGTGATTCCCGAAGCGCTCGTCGGCACCGAAGTCGCGCACCGCGGCTGCACCGAATTGCACATTGTTTCGGGGATGCACGAACGCAAGAAGATGTTCACCGACCTGTCCGACGGCTTCCTCACCATTCCCGGCGGCACCGGCACGATGGACGAGCTGTGGGAAGCGATCAGCTGGGCGCAGCTTGGCTATCATGCCAAGCCCGTGGGCCTGCTCAACGCAGCGGGCTTCTACAATGATCTCATCGCCTTCAACCGCCATATGATCGAGGTTGGCTTTGTCCGCCCCGCCCATGCAGGGATCATGATCGTCGATGCGGGGCTCGACGAATTGCTCGACAAGATGGCGGCCTATGAACCGCATGAACCGATCTTTGCGATGAAGGCCGACGATCTCTGATGCGCTCGCCGGGGGGATATGAAGCGCATGATCTGCACGGCTTTGCCTATGACAGCATTGCCCAGGGATCGAAAAGCTTCGCCCTCGCCAGCCAGCTCTTCGATCGCGAAACGCGCGAACGTGTCTGGCTCCTCTATGCCTGGTGCCGCGCCTCCGACGATCTGATCGACGGGCAGGATCATGGCGGCGCCATGGCCACCGACGACCATGACCCCCAGGCAGCGCTCGCGCGGGTGCGCGCGCTCACCGATGCCGCCTATGCGGGCCGCCCGACGGGGGAGGCGGCCTTTGACGCGCTGGGCCTGCTGCTCGAACAGGTCGCGATTCCGCGCGGCCTCATCGACGATATCATCGCGGGCTTTGCGCTCGACGTCGATGAATGGCGCCCGCGCAGCGAGGATGATCTGCTGCTTTATTGCTATCATGTCGCGGGGGCGGTCGGGGTGGCCATGGCGCTGGTGATGGGGATCGACCCCGATGACGAGCGCACCCTCGACCGGGCGAGCGACCTTGGCATCGCCTTTCAGCTTTCGAATATCGCCCGCGATGTCGCGGAGGATGCCGCCGCCGACCGCTGCTATCTGCCCGTCGAATGGATGGTCGAGCTCGACATTCCGCCGGGGCAGCATATGCACCCCGCCTTTCGCCCGCGCCTGTCGGTGATGGCGCGCTGGCTCGCTGAAATGGCGGAGGAATATGAAGCCTCGGCGCGCTGGGGCGCGCGCAAGCTGCCACCGCGCAGCCGCTGGGCGGTGCTCGCCGCGACGGGCATTTATGGCGATATCGCCCGCGAGGTGCGCGCGCGCGGCGATCATGCGTGGGACCACCGCGCCCGCACCTCCTTTTTTGCCAAGCTCGGCTGGGTGGCACGCGCGGGCTGGTCGGTGCTCCGCCGTCCGCCGCAGCGGCGGATCAACCGCGAAGGATTGTGGACCCGCCCCCGCGCGGATCAGGCATAGGCATCGCGCAGCTCGCGCTTCAGCACCTTGCCGATCGGGCTGCGCGGCAATTCGGAAACGGCCTTGATCGCGCTCAGCCGCTGCGTCTTGCCGACCTTGGCATTACAGTCGGCGCGCACGCTTTCGGCGTCGGCGCCGGGCGTCAGCACGACAAAGGCCACCGGCGTCTCGCCCCATTCCTCGCTTGGCATACCCACGACCGCTGCCTCGATCACCCGCGCATCGGCCTGCAAAATCGCCTCCAGATCGCTGGGATAGATGTTGAACCCGCCCGATATGATCATATCCTTGGCGCGGTCCATCAGCGTCAGGAAACCATCCTCGTCAAAGCGGCCAATATCGCCATGGCGGTAATAAAGATGCCCCTCGCCGTCGCGCCAGTGCATCGCCTTGGTCGCGTCGGGCCGGTTATTATATCCCGTCATCATGGCCGGACTGCGCCCGACCACTTCGCCGACTTCGCCCTGCGGCAATTCCTTGCCACCCTCGTCGATGATCTTCGCCACATGCCCCGGCGCGGGCTGGCCCACCGTATGCAGCTTGTCCGGATATTTGTGTGCTTCCAGCAAAAAGGCCGCGCCGCCTTCGGTCATCCCGTAAATTTCAACGAGCCCGCCGGGCCAGCGCTTCAATATGTCAGCCTTCAGCGCGGCGGGAAAGGGCGCCGAGGTGCAATATTTCATCACAAAGCTCGACAGGTCGAACCGGCCGAAGTCCTCCAGCGCCATGATGCGCCGATATTGCACGGGCACCAGCATCGTATTGGTCGCCCGCTCGCGCTCGGCCAGTTCCAGAAAGCCCCGCGCGTCAAATTTCTTCATCAGCACCACGCGCCCGCCCGACCCCAGGGTCGGCATGAAACTCGCCATCGTCGTGTTCGAATAAAGCGGCGTCGACAGGATCGTCACCGCGGCGGGGCCATAGGCAGGGGCACCGCGAATAATATGCTGCCACCGCATCCCATGGCTCTGGACAATGCCCTTGGGCGTGCCCGTCGTCCCCGATGAATAGATGATGTTGAACCCGTCTTCGGGCGCGATTTGGACGGGCGTGGGGGCGCTGCCTTCGGGCGCCATCCATTGGCCCAGCGCCTCGCCCGCATCGCTGTCATCCATTGCGATGCGCTGCGGCGCGGCAACCGCCTGCCCCTCCAGGCTTGCGGCGGCGGCGCTGTCCAGAAACAGGTGGCGCGCGCCCGTATCGGCGATCATCGCCGCCATTTGCGCGCCCGTCGCACTGTTGGTGATCAGCCCGGCGACGCAGCCGGCGCGCAGCGTGCCCAAAATCACCGCAATCTGCTCGACGCTGTTCAGCCCGGCAATGGCGGTGCATTCGCCTTTTGTCAGCCCCTCGGCCTGCAAGCGTGCCGCGATTCGGTCGGCCAGCGCATCGAGTTCGGCCCAGCTTAGCCGCCGGTCGGGATCGGCCGCCGCTACGGCATCGGGGCGTTCGGCGGCATGGGCGCGAACCAGGTCGGACAGGGTGGCGAAGTCGCGGTCGAGCAGTTCCAGAGCAGTCATGCCCTTGGGTTAGCACAGCATCGGCCGGGCGCAATCGGGCAGCGGGTCGAGCCAGGCTGCTTGACCAAAAGTTTCAACTCGCTACTCATCTGGGAAACAAGAAAAGCGATAATCCCGGAGAAGATGACCGATGCACCCTTCCGTCCACGCCGCCACGCACCCCGACAAACCCGCCGTCATCGTCGCCGAAACGGGCGAGACGATTAGCTTTGGCGAAATGGACGCGGCCTCCAACCGCGCGGCGCAGCTTTTCCGCAAATATGGGCTGGGGCATGAGGATGTCGTCGCTTTCATGCTCGACAATACGCCCCATTATTATGGGCTGACCTGGGGCGCGCAGCGCGCGGGGCTGCGCTATGTCTGCATTTCCTCGCGGCTGACGCAGGATGAAACCGACTATATTCTCGAAAATTCGGGCGCAAAGCTGCTGATCGTCTCGGCCAGCCTCGCGCCCGCCGCGCAGGCGCTGCAGACGCAGATCGAGCGTTTCTCGATGGGCGGGGACATTCCGGGCTGGCCGCGGATCGAAGAGGCGCTCGCCGCCATGCCGGCTGAACGCATTGCCGATGAACGCGCCGGGGTCGATATGCTCTATTCCTCCGGCACCACCGGGCGGCCCAAGGGGGTGAAGGTGCCGCTTCCCGAAGAGCCTGAGATCGACGCGCCGAACAAGCTGGTCATGCTTGCCGGCATGGCCTTTGGCATTGGCCCCGACAGCATTTATCTGTCGCCCGCGCCGCTTTATCACGCCGCGCCGCTGCGCTGGTCGATGACGGTGCAGCGGCTGGGCGGCACCGTTGTCCTGATGAAGAAATTCGATCCCGAAGGGGCGCTGGCGGCGATTGAAAAATATCGCTGCAACAGCGCGCAATTCGTGCCGACCCATTTCGTCCGCATGCTGAAACTGCCCGAGGCGGTGCGCGCCCAATATGATGTGTCGTCGATGAAGGGCGCGATCCACGCGGCTGCGCCCTGCCCGATTCCGGTCAAGCAGGCGATGATCGACTGGTGGGGTCCGGTCCTGCTCGAATATTATGCGGGGTCAGAGGGCAATGGGATGACCTTTGCCTCCAGCGCCGACTGGCTCTCGCACCAGGGCACGGTCGGGCGTCCGCTTAACGGCGCGGTGCATATCATGGCCGATGACAAGGAAACCGAGCTTCCCGTGGGCGAGGAGGGGATCGTCTTTTTCGAAAGCGAGCATAGTTTCGAATATCATGACGACCCCGAAAAAACGGCGGCGAGCCGCAATTCAAGGGGGTGGACGACGCTGGGCGATGTCGGAAAGGTCGATGCCGACGGCTTTCTTTACCTCACCGATCGCAAAAGCTTCATGATCATTTCGGGCGGGGTGAATATCTATCCGCAGGAGATTGAAAACCACCTCGTCACCCATCCCAAAGTGGCCGATGTCGCGGTGGTCGGCGGCCCGCATGAGGAAATGGGCGAGGAAGTGATCGCGGTCGTCCAGCTGGCCGATATGGCTGATGCCACCGATGAATTTCGGGATGAGCTGATCGCCTTTGCGCGCGAAAAATTGTCGGGGGTGAAAATCCCGCGCCGCATCGACTTCACCGATGCGCTGCCGCGCCATGATACGGGCAAGCTTTACAAAAGGCTGCTGCGCGACCGTTATTGGGAAAAGGCAAAAGTGGGGGCTTGATATGACCGCCGCGCGCGTCGAATTTTTCTTCGACCTTTCCTCGCCCTGGACCTGCCTCGCCTTTCACAACCTCCCCGTGGTGCTTCAGCGGACGGGGGCGGCGGTGCGCTATCGCCCGATCCTGGTCGGCGGGGTGTTCAACGCGGTCAATCCCGCCGTCTATGCGGCCCGCGAACAGGCCGACAATCGCAAGCTCGAGCATAGCTGGAAGATATTGAAGGATTGGGCGCGGCTGGCCGATGTGCCGATGAATTTCCCCTCGCGGTGGCATCCGGCGAAAAGCGTCGCCGCGATGCGCTTTTGCTGCGCGCTGGAGGAGGATCAGGCGGCGCTCGCGTTGTTCGCGCGCGGCGCCTTTGACGCCTATTTCGGCGCGCAGGAAAATCTCGACGATCCCGCCGTCCTGATCGCCGTTGCCGACCGGGCAGGCCTCGACGGCGCGGCGGTGGCTCAGGCGGCGGTCAGCGATGCCGTGAAGGCTCGGCTGCGCGCCAATACAGAGGAATTGGTCGCGCGCGGCGGCTATGGATCGCCGACGATTTTCGTCGATGGCGCGGATATGTATTTTGGCAATGACCAATTGCCGCTCGTCGAAGCGGCGCTGGAAAGGACTCTCCCATGAAGGACCGTATTTCGATCACGATGCTGGACGATGGCATTGCCGACGTTCGGCTGATCCGCGCCGACAAGCTGAACGCGCTCGACCCCGCCATGTGGGAAGCGCTGATCGAGGCGGTCGACACCCTCAAGGCCATGGAAGGCCTGCGGGTCGTTGTGCTGTCGGGCGAGGGACGCGCCTTTTGCGCCGGGCTCGACCTTTCCAGCCTCTCCGCCGATCGCGATCCGGGCGCGAGCAGCGCGGGGGGCAGCCTGTCCGACCGCACCAAGGGGATTGCGAACAATGCCCAATATGCCGCCTGGGGCTGGCGCGAAATTCCCGTTCCGGTCATCGCGGCGGTGCATGGCGTCGCCTTTGGCGCGGGTAGCCAGATCATGGCCGCCGCCGATATTCGCATTGTCCATCCCGACACGCGCGTCGCGATCATGGAAATGCGCTGGGGCCTCGTTCCCGATGTCGCGGGCATGGCGCTGTGGCGCACGCAGGTCGCCGACGATGTGCTGCGCGAAATGATCTATACCAATCGCGAGTTTACGGGGTCAGAGGCGAAGATATTGGGTTTTGCCACCCATGTGTCCGACGATCCGCTGGCGCATGCGATGGATCTGGCGCGGACGATCGCGAACAAGAACCCGCACGCCATTCGCGGCGCCAAGCGGCTGTGCAACATGCTGGCCGATGCAAGCGATGCCGAGATTTTGCAGGCCGAAAGCGATGAGCAGGTCAAGGTCATCCGCACCCCCAATCAGATGGAGGCGGTGATGGCGCATATGCAAAAGCGCAAGCCGAACTTCGCCGATTAAGCAGCACACAAGTTTGCGAAAGTGCCACGCAACATGGCCCGGGATGAAGCGTAACCCGCTTCTACCGGCGCTGCAGGGCTTTAGAGCAGATCCAGAAAGCGCGCGGCATGGTGCCAGTCGGCCTCGCGGCGCGCGCGCGCCTTTTGGGCTTCGCTGTCGGCGCCCCAGCGACGTTCCTGATAAAGCTCGTCGAGGCACACCGCCTGCCACAGGGCGTGGGCGTCAAAGGCCCGGTCGATCAGCGCCAGCCCGCCCACCAGCGATCCGCCAATGGTAACGATCGGCGCGAGGGCGGCGAGGCGAAAGGGGTCGAGGGCGTGAACGGCGCGTTCCAGCGCCGCGACCGTCGCGGCGGGCTGGTCGATGGGAAGCACGCCCTGCGCCAGCGCAAATTCGACGCCGTGCCGCGTCTCGGCCCAGGCGAGCAGGGGGTTCCACGCCGCCGCCTGTTCGGCCTGGAGCGCGGAATCGCGGTCGTCGCGATAACAGAAGAGGTCGCTTTGCGCATAAGCAGCGATCGGCCGGGCAAAGGCGGCGGGGTCAGGCGCGGCAAGATCGAGCGCGGCATTGGCGAGACCGGTCAGCGGCATGGAGGCGGGGTCGATATCTTCGCCCTGTGCCGTCCATTCGGCGGCGAGCGCGTCGGCGAGTGCGCGGCTTTCGACCCGCAGCGGCGCGCGCGCCGGGGTACGAACCGGCCGCCCGTCGAGCGTGACCCCCCAGTCGCCGTCCTGCGGAACGGCGGCGGCTTCCTTCCAGAAACGCTTCATGGCTGTGGCGGCGGCGGGGTCGATTGCGGCGAGCGCCAGCGGCGCGCCAGAATGCGCGGCATGACCGCGAAATCAAAGGCGCCGAGCAGAACGATGGCGGTGCCGATCCAGCGGTCGGCGGGCTGCCCCGCCAGTTCAAACCCGCCGCGAATGAGCACGAAGCCGATCATGACCAGCAGCGCGCCGACAATCCGCATCAGGCTGAGCGCGAAATAGCGTTTGCGGGCCAGTCTGTCCTCAGCGGTCATCATGCCGCCCCCCTATCGCCGCCCAGATGGCGCATCAAGCGGGCGAGCGCGCCATGGCCGGTTGCATCCAGCCCGGCGGCGACGCGCTCGCGTTCGCCCTCGGGCTTGTTCTGCGATAATTTGACCGTGGTGCGCCACGCGGCAACTTCCACTTCAAAGCCGATGATCGCGCGCGTCATCTGCTGAAATTTTTTCGCATCCATCTTGTCGCGCGTCCAGGGCGGGGTCGCGCCGATGCGCGCTTCATGCGTCGCGGACAGGGCGTCAATCTGGGTGACGAGCGCCTCATCGTCCATCTTGCGCGCCGGGCCTTCCATCTCGACCGCGACATAATTCCAGGTCGGCACCTGATCGGCGTCCTGATACCAGCCGGGGCTGACATAGGCGTCGGGACCCTGCACAACCACCAGCGCCGTCTGCCCATCGAGATGGCGGGTCAGCCCATTGCCGCGCGCCAGATGAAATTGCAGCCGTTTCGCATCCTCGCTCAGCACCACCGGGGCATGGGCGACGCGCGGCCCGTCGGGGGTCGCGGCGAAAATCGCGGCAAAGCCGATTTCGCGCACGATCAGCGGGGCAAGATCATCCTGCGCGGGGCGGAAAGCGGGATTGGGATGCATCAGCGCGGCTTTCTTGGGGCAGGACCCCGCGTCCCCGGTTTGCGCGCGCCGCCGGGCGAGGCGGGGCCGCTGCCCCGGGCGACGGGCTTGCCCGTGCTTTTCCCTTTGCGCGGCGCCTTTTTCAGCGTTGCCGACGGCGTGGTGCTGCGCGTGCGCCGCTCGCCGCGCCGCGCCTTGCGTACCTGTTTGGCATGGGCCTTTGCTCTGGCCTTTTCGGCGGCTTTGGGCGGGGTGCGCGGCTCCTCTTCGGTGAGGACCTCGCCGAGCAGCGGGTCAAAGCCCAGCGCATCAAGGCTGGCAGCGAAATGGTCGGGCAGGTCGGCCGAAACATCGAGCGCGCCGCCATCGGGATGATCGATCCGAAGGCGCCGGCTGTGCAGGTGCAGCTTGCGGCTGATCGTGCCGGTGAGGAAGGCGGATTTGCCGCCATATTTGCCGTCGCCGACAATCGGATGGCCGATCGCCGCCATATGGACGCGAAGCTGGTGGGTGCGCCCCGTGAGCGGCTGCAGTTCGACCCATGCCGCACTGTTGCCGGCACGTTCGATGATGCGATAGCGGGTTTTGGAGGGCAGGCCATCGTCATGGACGTGCATTTTCTCGCCCCCTGAACCCGGCTGTTTGGCGAGCGGCAGGTCAATCTCCCCCTGCGCGATATCGGGAACACCGACGACAATCGCCCAATAGGTTTTGCGCGCGCTGCGGTTCGAAAAGGCCTTGGCGAACCAGGCCGCGGCGCGCGGGGTGCGCGCGATGAGCAGCGCGCCCGACGTATCCTTGTCGAGCCGGTGAACGAGCTTGGGCCGGACGGGCGCATCATATTTCAGCGCGTCGAGCAGGCCATCGACATGGGCGTCGGTCTTGGTCCCGCCCTGCGTCGCAAGGCCGGGCAGCTTGTTGATCACCAGCGCCGCCGCGTCGCGGTGGATCAGCATCGATTCGGCGAGGGCGATATCGGCGTCGGTCAGCGGGCGGTCCTTGCGCGCGGGGCGCGGGGTCGCCGGGGCGGGGGGCGTCGGCATGGCGAGCTTTTGCCCCGCAACAATGCGGTCGGACACATCGGCCTTTTGCCCATCAAGCGTCAGTTGGCCCGATCGCGCCCAGCGCGCGAGCAGCGCATGGGGGGTGCCGGGGCGATGCCGTTTGAACCAGCGGTCGAGGCGGATGCCGTCATCCTCTTCGCCGATGGTGGCGCTGTCCTTCGCGTCGATCGCGCCCATCATCTTGTCCTTCCCGCTCATGCCGGCACCTGCCGCATGATATAAAGGCCCAGCGCACAGGCAAGAAGCGCGCCGACGAGCGACGCCAGCGCATAGATCAGCGACTGAGCGGCCTGACCGCGTTCGAAAAGCATCCAGAATTCCATACTGAAAGAAGAAAAGGTGGTGAAGCCGCCAAGCAGCCCGACCCCCAGGAACAGCCGCGCGCCATCGCTGCCGCCTTGCCGTGCGAGCCAACCGATCAGCAGGCCCATCGCCAGGCTGCCTACAATATTCGCGGTCAAAGTCCACCAGGGAAAGCCCGGCCCCAGCCGCGCCAGCATCGCCTGGCCCAGCAAATGGCGCAGCCCCGCGCCCACCGCGCCGCCCAGCATCACGAAAATCAGGCTGTTCATGCCCCTTGCCCTAGCGGTAAAATCGCGCAGCGCCTAGTATTGCGGAAAGGAAGCTGCGGCCTCCTTCCCCCTTCCCCGTAAAGTCATTGCGAGCCCCGGCGAAAGCGGGGAAGAAGCAATCCCCAGCGGGCGTCCATGCAAGGCCTATAGCAGGAGATTGCTTCGCCCCCCGGATTGCATCCGGGCGCCTCGCAATGACGGTGTGTATGTGGGGAGAGACATCGCCCATCTCTGCGTTCTCTGCGGCCTCCGCGCTAAATAATCAGATATTGGTCGCCGCCGCCTAACTGCTTCGTCACCCCGGACTTGATCCGGGGTCCATCTCGCCAAAAGAAATCCGCATCGCGGCACGGCTTCTCCCCGTCTCCGCGCTTATCCCCAAACGCCGGGGGCCTTGCGCTTCACCAGCCGCCGGGCGGCGGGGTTTCGGTCTGCCGGTTCGTGGTGCGCCAATAGTCGGGGCGGTCGAACGTGCCCTGCCATATGCCGCGCTTGGCCTCGCGTGCTTCCACCTCTTCATAGCGATAATCGTCGCTGTTCGCGACGCCCCAGCCCGCGCGCACCATTTCGGCGGCAAGGTCGATGCCGTCGGGCGCGGGGGCGGTGCGACAGGTGGCAAGGGTGCGCTGATAATGGTCGCGCGCGCGCAGGTCGCAGCTCAGCGGTCCCTTGCCCGCCATTTTGACGAGCGCGGTGCGCGCCTCCTTGCCGCAATCCCATGGGGCGCCGCTCGCGCGCTTGCAGGTCTGGCGATATTCCACCGCGTCCACGCCGATCAGGCGCAAGGTCAGCGCCTCCTCGCCCTCGCGCACTTCCAGGCTGTCGCCGTCGATTACATGGACCAGCGGGACTTTGGTCGGCGGCGCAGGCGCCCAGACCCAGGCGGCATAGGCAATGCCCGCCAGCAATATCAATGAGATCAGCGACCGCAGCCGCCGACGCCATTTCACGCGCCACAAGGAAGGTGGGCGGTTCGTCATGTCCCTATGACTGCCCGCTCAAATGCTCATTGGCAAGCGAGGTGATGGCGGAAAGATGGTTGACGGTCAGAGTAAATAATGTCCAAATCGGACCAAATTCTCCCCGGCCTTGTCCCATCGTCTTTTCTGACAAGGGGTGGCTCACTCCGCTTTGACGGCAAATAGGACCGAAGAAAAGAATGATGGGGCCGAAGTGACGGCATAAGGACGCCGAGACGGAGTAACAAAGGGCAGGGCATATGACGCAATATGACGGGACGCTTTGTAATCAGAATGAAGTGGAAGGCGGCGGGGCTGGCCTTGATTATTACTTCCAATTTGGGAGCGATCGACAATTTGAAGCCGTAATTCTGGGAATTGGCGATCCCGCAAACTTTTCCTTTATGGAAAAATTGCCCGGCGCCCGGCTCGCCGCGGCCCTTCCGCCCGCGCAGGCGGTCGATCATATGCGTGCGATGGTGCGGCTCGACATCATCTGGCTCCGCACGGACGACAAGGTGGAGGAGGGGCTGCTTTCCGCCATTGCGGACTTTGCCGATGCGGGGACATGCGGCCTCGTCTGCGAAACCTCGCTGGCCGGGCTGGACCGGATGATGGCCATGCTGCCTGCCGACAGGCCGGTGCAATGGCTTGTCGATCCGACCGCGGCGGAGCGGCTCGCGGCGCTGGTTTCGGCGCAGCCCGACCGGCGGCTGGTCCTGCATGATATTGCGCGCGACACGGCCATGGAACGGATCGACCGGCTGCAGGAGGAAGTGGCGCGCATTTCCCGCTTTCTGGGGCAATTGACCGCGCGCGAAAGCGGCTTGCCGGGATATGACGGGCTGGGCGCCGACAGGGCGCGGCCCGACCCGCTGGCGCAGGTCCAGGCGCCGGGGCGCAGCTTTCGGGGAATGCCGGGGGCGCTGACAGCGGACGACGGGAATTTCGAGCGGCAGCGCGCGAAACAGGTGCGCCGATTGCTGCGACAGCGGCGGATGCGCGAGCAATATTTCCCCGCCGACATGTTCGCCGATCCCGCCTGGGACATGCTGCTCGACCTATATGCGGCGCGGCTGGAAAAACAGCCGGTTTCGGTGTCGAGCCTGTGCATCGCGGCGGCGGTGCCTGCGACAACCGCGCTGCGCTGGATCAAGACGATGACCGACGCGGGGCTTTTCCTGCGCGAGGCCGATCCGCATGACGGGCGGCGCATCTTCATCGCGCTGGCGCAAGGCGCGTTTGATTCAATGGGCCGCTATTTCGACGCGCTGGAGGAGTGACCGGGGGGCGGGCGCCCGCGCGGCGCGCGTCAGGCGGTCGCTTCGCTTTCGGCGCGTGAATGCTGGCTGACGAGCAGCTTGTCGATCTTGCGCCCGTCCATATCGACGATTTCAAAGCGCCAGCCGCGGTCGATGAAGCTTTCGCCCTCGGTCGGAAGATGCTTCAAAATGGCGAGCGCATGGCCGGCGGCGGTGGCATAGTCGCGATCATCGTCGAGTTCGATCCCCAGCCGGTCGGCCATCTGGTCGGCGGGCATCGACCCCGCGATCAGCAAGCTGCCGTCCTCGCGCTCGGTGACGAACGGTTCGCTGCCGATATCCTGGTCGGAGGCGAATTCGCCCGCAATTGCGGACATGAGGTCGGCGGGGGTCACCAACCCTTCGAAATGGCCATATTCATCATGGACCAGCAGCATCGGCACTTCGGCGGCGCGCAGGCTTTCGAGCGCATCCATTGCGTCAATCTGGTCGTGGATGACCTTTGCCGGGCGCGTGAGCTTTTCAAGGTCGAGCGTTTCGCCGCGAAACAGGGCAGCGGCAATGTCGCGCGATTGCACAATGCCGACGATGTCATCGACCGAACCGCGCGCGACGGGCAGGCGGGTGTGCGGGGTTTCCAGCAGCTTGGCGCGCACCGCATCGGCATCGGCGGCGATATTGATCCAGTCGACATCCTTGCGCGGGGTCATCACCTCGCGCACCGGCCGGTCGGCGAGGCGCACCACGCCCGAGATGATCGCGCGTTCGCTTTCCTCAATCACCCCCGATTTCGACGCTTCGGCGACGATCAGGTGCAATTCCTCGGCCGTCACCCGGTCTTCGGATTCGCGTTTGAGGCCCATCAGGCGGAACACCAGTGCGGAACTGGTATCGAGCAACCAGACCAGCGGCGCCGCAACGCGCGACAGCCAGAACATGATCGGCGCGACGACGCTGGCGATGGCTTCGGGCGCGCGCAGGGCAAATTGCTTGGGCACCAGCTCGCCCGCAATCAGCGAGGCATAGGTGGTGAGTGCGATTACCACCGCGAAACCGGCGGTGTTCGCCGTTTGCGGATCAAGGCCGAACCAGCTTTGCAGCCGTTCGCCGACCGGTCCGCCCAGGCTGGCGCCCGAATAGGCACCGGCCAGAATGCCGATCAGGGTGATGCCGACCTGAACGGTTGACAGGAATCGCCCCGGATCGGCGGCAAGCTGGCGGGCGATACGGGCGCCGCGGCTACCGCGCTTTTCCGCGGCTTGCAGCCGGGGGTCGCGCGCCGACACAATGGCCAGTTCGGACATGGCAAAAACGCCATTGAGAAGGACGAGGATCGCGATGATGGCGACATCGCCCCAGGGAAATGGGGTCATCGTATATTTGTCCGGCGCGGTGGCGCCCAGCCCCTCTCAGCTTCGTTCATGCTGTCCCTATAGGCGAAATGCCATGGGCTCACAATGGCCCCGCCCATGTTCATCATTTTGCGCTTTAGCCAGTTTTTGGAACCAGATGGCGCGGGATATGTTATCGCTGTGCGAGGCGACCGTCGCAACAGGCGACGTGTGGCCTGAAATAAGGGAGCGATCCAATGAACATGAACAGCATCAAGCTGGTGGCCCTCGCCACCGTGGGCGCCGTGACACTGACGGGCTGCGTTACCGATCCGGTGACAGGCGAGCGCAAGATTTCCAAGGCCGCCATCGGGGGTGTCGGCGGCGCACTGGGCGGCTATCTGCTCGGCGACCTGATCGGCGGCAAGAACAGCCGGACCGAGGAAATCGTCGGCGCGGGCATCGGTGCCATCGCGGGCGCGGGCGCCGGCTATTATATGGATCAGCAGGAAAAGAAGCTGCGCGAACGCACCGCCGGCACGGGCATTGACGTCGACCGTCAGGGCGACGAGCTGGTGCTGAACATGCCGGGCGATGTGACCTTCGATCACAATAGCGCGATGGTCAGCTCGCAGTTCCGCGGCGTGCTCGACAATGTCGCCGCAACGCTCGCCGAATATCCCAGCACCTATATCGACATTTATGGGCATACCGATTCGACCGGCAGCGACAGCTATAACCAGGGCCTGTCCGAACGCCGCGCGGTTTCGGTTGCCGATTATCTGGCGGGTCGCGGGGTGCAGCGCGCGCGCATGGCAACGCTCGGCTATGGCGAATCGCAGCTGAAATGTACGCCGGAACGCACCGAAGCCGATTATCGCTGCAACCGCCGCGTCGAAATCCGCATCACCCCGGTGACGCAATCCGACGTCGCCGCCGCGCGCTAAGGCGCCGGACGGCTGAAAAAGGGGCGCTGCCTGAAAGGGCGGCGCCCTTTCTTTTTGCGGCACCGGCCCGCTCCCCCTCCCGGCCTCCCATAGCTTACTGCCCGCGGGGAGGCCGGAAGGGGGAGCGAGCCGGTGAGATGATCTTTAAAAGCTCAATTCTTCATATAGCGGGCAGAAATCGCCCTTCCACGCGCCATGATAGCGGTCGAGCAGGTCGTCTGCGGGCGATTTGCCGCTTTTGACGATCTGGCGCAGCGGCTCAAGGAAGCCGACTTCATTGTCGCCCATCGAATTGACCTCGCCGCGCGCCGCGAGCCCCGCCGCCGCAATGTCGAGCACCGGCCCGGCCAGATCGCGGATCGTGCCGCCGCCCGGCGCGGGCGCGCACAGCCCCTCGCGCGGCACCGCATCGCGCAGCGCCTGCTGTTCCTCGATCGTCCAGTTCTTGACGATATCCCACGCGGCATCGAGCGCGCCTTGGTCATAAAGCAGCCCGACCCACAGCGCGGGCAGCGCGCAAATGCGGTTCCACGGGCCGCCATCGGCGCCGCGCATTTCCAGAAAGCTTTTCAGCCGCACTTCGGGAAAGGCGGTCGAAAGATGATCGTTCCAGTCCGACAGACGCGGCAATTCGCCCGGCAGCGCAGGCAGTTCGCCCTTCATGAAATCGCGGAAACTCTGCCCCGCGGCATTGATATAGCGCCCGTCGCGGAACACGAAATACATCGGCACATCGAGCATATAGTCGACATAGCGTTCATAGCCGAACCCTTCGTCAAAGACGAAAGGCAACATACCGGTGCGCGCGGGATCGGTGTCGGTCCAGATATGGCTGCGATAGGAAAAATAGCCATTGGGCTTGCCCTCGGTAAAGGGCGAGGAAGCGAACAATGCGGTCGCCAGCGGCTGCAAAGCCAGGCTCACGCGGAATTTCTGCACCATATCCGCCTCTGACCCATAGTCGAGGTTGGTCTGGATGGTGCAGGTTCGCAGCATCATGTCGAGGCCCAGATTGCCCACGCGCGGCATATGGTCGAGCATGATGCCATAGCGTCCCTTGGGCATGACCGGCAGTTCGTCCCGGCGCTTGTCGGGCCACATGCCCAGCCCCAGAAAGCCAAGGCCGAGTTCGGCGCCAACTTCCTTCACCTGCTTCAAATGGCGCCCCGTCTCGGCGCAGGTCTGGTGCAGATTCTCCAGCGGCGCGCCCGACAGTTCGAGCTGGCCTGCGGGTTCGAGGCTGATCGTCCCGTCGCTTCCCGACAGCGCGATGACCTTCCCGCCTTCGAGCACCGGTTCCCAGCCAAAGCGCGTCAGCGCCATCAGCAGATCATGGATACCGCCCGGCTCGTCATAGCTGGGCGCGCGATGATCGCTGACCCGATAGACGAATTTTTCATGCTCGGTGCCGATGCGCCATCGCTCGCGCGGCTTTTCGCCCTTGATCATGGGGGCGGCCAATTGGCCCGGATTTTCGATGAAAGGATCGTCCTGATCCGAGACCGTCCGCGTGCTCATGGAAGGGGAAGTAGGGGGCCGGGAGAAAATTGCAATTGGCAACGCATCAATCTTGGCTGGACGGCGCGAATATCCCCCTTGTCATTGCGCGCTGGCGAAGCAATCTCCAGCGGGCGTTCCTGCATGGCCGATAGCAACAGATTGCTTCGTCCCCCGGCAAGGCCGGGCTCCTCGCAAGGACGAGGTAGCTAGGCCCCGTCCCCCCAATCGCCCGCCTGTCCCATCCATTGCGCGATGGCGGCGATGGCGGCGGTTTCGGCGCGCAGGATGCGGGGGCCGAGCGCCATGCGGCGCACCGCAGGATGCTCGATCAGCAGCGCGCGCTCGCGGTCGGTAAAGCCGCCTTCGGGGCCGGTCAGGATCGCCGCGGGCGGGAGGGCATCGAGGCTGGCCATCGGCGCGCCGCCCGCCTCATCGGCGAACAGCAATTTGCGCGTCTGTGGCCATTCCTCCAGCAGCGCGGCGAGTTTCACCGGCTCGCCGAGGGCGGGCAGCGCGGTGCGCCCGCATTGTTCGCACGCCTCGATAATCTGCGCCTCCAGCCTTTCCTGCTTCACGCGCTCGACGATGGTGCGGTCGGTGATCACGGGCTGCAGGCGGCTGACGCCAAGTTCGGTCGCCTTTTCGATGATCCAGTCGAGCCGCGCCTTTTTCACCGGCGCGAAACAGAGCCAAAGGTCGGGCACTTGTTCCAGCGCGCGCATCTGCCGTTCCACGTGCAGGCGGGCCGATTTCCGGCTCCCCTCCACCAGCGAAGCCAGCCATTCGCCGCTGCGATTGTCAAAGAGGAGCAGCGGCGCGCCGGGCTTCAGCCGCATGACGTTAATGAGGTAATGGGCCGCCGCCCCCTCCACCACCGCCTCGGCATCGGGGGCGAGCGGCTGGTCGATGAACAGGCGGGGCGTGCTGGCGGGCGGCCAGGCGGGAGTGGCAGGCATGGCGCGGCGATAGCAGAAGCGACGCGCGCTTGCACCGGCCATAGCGCACCCGCCGCGCTGTTTCAAAATGACGCAGTTCAGCGGCTGCAAAGCGGGCGCAGCGGGAGGCAATTAGCATTTTGGTAAGCAGACCGGCCTTAGGTCATGCCGCCGGTCGCGTCTTTTTCGCGATCCGTGCGACAGGGCGCAAGGGGGTTTTGTGACCATGCGAGGGACCTTCAGCAGCCATATTCGATTGGCTGCGCGAAAATTTCTCCGCGATCAGGGCGGCAACGCCTTCATTCTGACGGCTGCGGCGCTGATTCCGATTATCGGCTTTGTCGGCTCCAGCGTCGATATCGGTCGCGGCTATATGGCGAAACTGCGCTTGCAGCAGGCGTGCGACGCCGGCGTGCTGGCCGGGCGCCGCGCGATGGCGGCCGGACAATGGACCGACGCGGCCAAGGCGGAAGCGAACAAGATGTTCGCTTTCAACTACCCTGCCAATCTTTATGGAAGCCACAGCGTTTCCTTCACTCCAACCTCGCCCTCGACAACCGATGTGACCGGTAAGGCAAAGGCCAGTCTGCCCACCGCGATCATGCATATTTTCCCTTTTGGCTTTTCGGGGTTCGATCTGGAGGTCGATTGCACGGCCAAGCTCGAAATTTCCAATACCGATGTGATGCTGGTGCTCGACGTCACCGGTTCGATGGCGGGTTCGCCCCTCAAAGGGTTGCAGAATGCTTCCAACGTCTTTCTGTCGACGCTGACCTCGGCGGAAATGGGTGATGGCCGACTGCGCGTCGGCGTGGTGCCCTATAGCGGTGCGGTCAATGTCGGGCGGGTTCTTTACAGCGCGAATAGCAAGTGGCTGTCGGACCAGGTCACGCTGCCGTCGCGTTATTGGGACAGCAGCAACAAGGATTATGTGCACACCAATCGCACCTTCGACGTCAGTTCCATGGATGTTGGCGGCTCGAAGACGTTCGATACGGGGCGCAAGGGTGGCAATGACCGTGTCTATTGGCGCGGCTGTGTGACCGAGCGCCAGACGACGGCTTTCGGCTCCACCAGCCAAGCCCCGTCCGCCGCCTATGACATGAATATCGACATGGTGCCGACGAGCGACGACGCCACCAAGTGGAAGCGCTTTCTGCCGCACCTCGTCTATTCGCGGACCAGCAGCTGGGATACGCGCACCAGCAGCGACAATAACAGTATCGGCGAACAGAATGATAGCGGCAGTTCCTATGGCGCCTGTCCCACGGCGGAGGTGATGAAACTGACTGTCATGGATTCGTCCGGGCAAACGGCTTTCAAGAACAAGATCAAGGATCTGCAAGCGCAGGGATATACTTATCATGACGCGGGCATGGTGTGGGGCGCGCGGTTGATTTCGCCCGATGGCCTGTTCGCGAACGAAAATGCGACGGCTGAAAATGGCCGCCCCATCGGTCGCCATATCATCTTCATGACCGACGGCGAGATGAACACGCCGATCGCCAACTATTCGCATCAGGGGATGGAACGGGTGATCGAGCGCATCGGCGCGTGGAGCAACAGCGAAGCCAATAAGCGCCACACCAATCGCTTTGTCCAGCTTTGCCAGAGCGCGAAGGCGAAGGGCATTGTGGTTTGGGTGATCGGCTTTGGCGACGATGTCGGCGATGACGAACCGCTCAACAATTGCGCGTCGCAAGGGCGGGCCTATCAGGCGGGTACCAATGAACAGCTGGAGAAAGTCTTTCAGCAGATCGCCAATCAGATTTCCAAGCTGAGGTTGTCGAAATGAGGCACTTTTGGATCCTGCTACAGCGCTTTCGCCGCGCACAGGACGGGGTGTCGGCGGTCGAATTTGCGCTGACCGGTCCGATCTTCCTGCTGCTGCTGCTCGGCATCATGGATTATAGCTGGCAAATGTATGCCAAGCAGGTGCTGCAGGGCGCGGTTGCCGATGCGGCGCGCGCCTCGACGCTGGAACGCAATGCGCTCGACCAGAAAGGGCTCGATGCCGAAGTCGCAAAGCGGGTCAAGGATGTGATGGCGAGCGCCAATCTGACTTTTTCCCGCAAGGCCTATGAAGGCTATGACAAGGTCGGAAAGCCCGAAAACTTCACCGACGCCAATAGCAACAGCCGCTATGACAGCGGCGAATGTTTCGAGGATGTCAACGGCAATGGGTCATGGGATACTGATCGCGGGCGTGCGGGCAATGGCGGGGCCGATGACGTCGTCCTTTATGAAGTGACGATGCGGTTCAACCGCGTCCTGCCGGTCTGGAAAATGCTGGGCCAGTCGCAGGAAGCCGTGCTGCAATCCTCCACCGTTTTGCGAAACCAGCCCTTTGCAACGCAGGGCTCACCGAGCAAGATCATATGCGGAAGCTGATATCTCCCTTATCGCGGCGTGCTCGCAGCTTTTCCGTGCGCGCGCTTGTCCGCGACGTGCGCGGCGCCTTGATGGTCGAAATGGCCTTTGCCATTCCCTTCCTGATCCTGCTGGGGTTCGGCGGGCTGGAAATCGCCAATCTGACGCTCGCCAATACGCGGATCAGCCAGATGGGGCTGACCGTGGCCGATAATGCTGCGCGCGTTGCGGTGGGCAGCAATATGACGCTGCCGCGCATCCGCGAGCTTGATATCAACGAGATTTTCGCTGGCATCGACAAGCAGGCGGGGGGTCTCGATTTCAAGAAGAATGGGCGACTGATATTGTCCAGCCTCGAAACCAATTCCGATGGCGGGCAATGGATTCACTGGCAACGCTGCTTCGGCGACCTGAAGGTCCAATCCTCCTTCGGCAAAGAGGGCGACGGTAAAAAGGGCAAATCCTTCCCCGGCATGGGCCCGGCGGGAAGCGAACTGAAGGCCCCCGCCGACAGCGCGGTGATGTTCGTCGAGGTCGTCTATCAATATCAGCCCATTGCCTATGGCAGCTGGCTGGGGCCGAAAACCATCCGGTCGAGTGCCGCTTTCAACATTCGCGAGGGCCGCGACCTTCGCGAAATCTATAATGATGCGCCCAAGGCACCGGTCGCCGAATGTAAATAGGCAAAGGGGCGGGGGCGTTTTGCCTGCCCCTTTCCTGCCACCGGGTTTCCCATTCGCCATTTATCGCGGGGGCGACTGCTGCTATCGCGCAGGCGATGACTGCGACGCACCCGCCTGCAACCCATCCGCCCGACAGCCAGCATAGCGGCCTTGTCGCGCTGTTGCCGCGTGCCGCGCGGCCCTATGCGCTGCTCGCCCGTTTTGACCGGCCCATTGGCATCTGGCTGCAATATTGGCCCTGTGCCTTTGGCGTGGCGCTGGCGGGCGGGGCGGTCAGCCACTGGCCCTTGTTCCTGTGGCTGATGCTGGGGGTGATTGCGATGCGCAGCGCGGGCTGCGTCTATAATGACATTGTCGACCGCGATCTGGACGTGCGTGTCGCGCGCACCGCGTCGCGGCCGGTGGCGAGCGGGGCGGTGTCGGTGCGCGCGGCACTGGTCTGGATGGTCGCGCTGTCGCTCGTCGGCCTGTTCGTCCTTGTGCAGCTTCCCTGGCGCGCGCAGATTGTCGCGCTCGCCAGCCTGCTTCCGGTTGCCGCCTATCCTTTCATGAAGCGCATTACCTGGTGGCCGCAGGCGTGGCTGGGCATTGTCTTCAGCTGGGGCGCGCTCGTCGCCTGGACCGCGGTGGGCGGGCCGCCGGGGCTGGCGTTGCCGCTCCTCTATTCGGGCTGCATCGCCTGGGTGATCGGCTATGACACCATCTATGCGCTGCAGGATATTGAGGATGACGCGCTGGTCGGCGTGAAGTCGGCGGCGCGGGCGATGGGGGCGCATGTCCGCGCCGGGGTCGCGCTCTGCTATGGCTTTGCGCTGCTGTTGTGGGCGGGGGCCTTGTGGGCGGTGCGGCCCGATCCGCTGGTGCTGCTCGCGCTGCTTCCGGCGGCGCTGCAACTGACCGGGCAGATTGTCACGCTCGATCCCGGCAATGGCGGTGATGCGCTTGCCAAATTTCGCAGCAACCGTTTCGCGGGGCTGCTCGTCTTTGCTGCGATGCTCGTGGTGGGCAGCGCGGGCTGATCATTCGGCGGCGAGCAACTCCTCCGC
Source organism: Sphingopyxis sp. MWB1 (assembly GCF_000763945.1). Classification (NCBI taxonomy): domain Bacteria; kingdom Pseudomonadati; phylum Pseudomonadota; class Alphaproteobacteria; order Sphingomonadales; family Sphingopyxidaceae; genus Sphingopyxis; species Sphingopyxis sp. MWB1. Next base: position 1,582,849 of record NZ_JQFJ01000002.1, on the reverse strand, counting down.
GCCGCCCAGATCGACCGATACAAGACGGCTGATTCCGCGTTCAATCATCGTCACACCGAACAAACGGTGCATCCGCGCCATCGTCACCGCATTATGGGTGACGATCAGATAGCGCGTATCGGTCTCCCGCGTCATCCGGTCCAAAAGGTCGCAAAACCGCTCGATATTGGCATCATCCAGCGGCGCATCGACCTCGTCGAGCACGCAAATCGGCGCCGGATTGGTTAGAAAGAGCGCGAATATCAGCGCCACAGCCGTCAGCGCCTGCTCCCCGCCCGACAAGAGGGTCAGCGAGCCGAGGCGTTTTCCGGGGGGCTGGGCCATGATTTCCAGCCCCGCTTCGAGCGGGTCGTCGGAATCGACCAGTTCGAGATGCGCCTGCCCGCCGTTGAACAAGGTGGTGAAGAGGCGCTGAAAATTGTCATTCACTGTTTCAAAAGCGGCGAGCAGGCGCACGCGGCCTTCGCGGTTCAAATTGCCGATGGACCCGCGCAGCCGGTTGACCGCCTGTTGCAATTCCTCAATTTCATTGGCGCTGCGGGTTCGCTCTTCTTCCAGTTCGGCAAGCTCATCGGCCGCGACCAGATTGACAGGCCCCAGACGATCGCGCTCGCCAAGCAGCCGGTCATGCTGCGCCGATTCGGTTCCCGAATCCTCTATGCTGTCGCTTTCAAAGCCCGCTTTTTGCGGGAGGAGCGGGGGTGGACATTCAAAGCGCTCGCCGGACAGCCGCCCCATTTCGATGCGGCGCAGTTCGGCATTTTCGGACCGAGCGACGGCACCCGCCCGCCCCTCGCGCGCCGTCGCCACGCGTTCCCGAACGGCAGAAAGCGCGGTTTCCACCTCGCGAACGGCGGTTTCGGCTTCTCTTTCGTCGGTTTCAGCGGCGGCGACCGCATCGCGCAGCTCGGCCTGCTTTGCTTCGGCGGCTTCTCTTTCCCTCGCCAACGCGCCGGGAAGGTCTGCCAGTTTCTTCGCTTCTTCGCCAAGCGCCTCGGCGCGCTTATCCATATCGGAGACGCGGCGCACGGCTTCGCCAGCGCGCGCTTTCCAGCTTTTGGTCTCAGCCTGGATGACGGCCTGACGTTCCTTCAGCGATGCCAACGCGCGATCATGGCCCGCCAAGGCTTCGCGTGCGCTTTGCGCCTCACCGCGCGCGCTGCTGGCTGCCGCCTCCTCGCGCTGGAGGGCCTGACGCGCGAGGCTTTCATCGGGCAGGGTGGCTAGCGCAGCCTCCTGGCGTTTCAATATTTCCTGCGCTTCGGCAGCGGCGCTGCTTATTTCCTCGCGGCGCCGGGCAAAGAGCGCAACGGCATCGCGATGCCGATCCAGCGCTGCCTGCGCCTGATCGGCCGCGCGCAAAGCGGCGCGGCGTGCCTCATCGGCATCGGCGAGAGCCTTGCGTGCTTGCGCTGCCGCGTCGGTGCGCTCGGCAATCCTGTCCTTCAACCCTGCATGATCGGCCGCGAGGGCATCGACGACGCTTTGTTTGCGCGGGCGCTCTGCGGTAAGCGCGTCAAGCCGGTTCTTGCGAACTAGTCTTTCGCTCGCCGTCGCGCCGTCGCCATGCGAGACAAAGCCGTCCCAGCGCCGCATCCTGCCGTCCCGGGTGACAAGCCTTTGCCCCACGGTGAGGGGCTGGCCCCGGTCCTCTTCAACCACGCCAATCTGCTGCAACCGCCGCATGAGCGCTGCCGGCGCCTGCACGAGATCGGCGAGCGCGCGTATGCCATCGGGCAGGGGTGGGTCGTCGGGCTGGGGGTCCGCATTCGTCCAGCTGCGTGGGGCGGATGCATCGCTGCCCGCGTTGAGATCGTCGCCGAGCGCGGCGGCGAGCGCGGCCTCATAGCCCGGCTCGACGCGCAGTGCGTCGAGGATCGGGGCAGCATCGCTTTGGGCTGCCGTAAAATCGCGCTCCAGCGCGGCGGCTTCGCTGTCGGCGGCGATCAGCGCCGCGCGGGCATCAGCAAGGCGCGCGTCGATCGCGGAAAGCGCGCCGGCGGCGGCTGTGCGTTCGGCTTCGGCGAGGGCAAGCGCCTTTTCGGCCGCGGCGATGTCGGCTTCGATGCCGGAAGCCAGGCGGGCGGCTTCTTCCTGTTTTGCGGCCAGATCCGCTTCATTGCCAAGGGCGGCGAGCTCTGCTTCCAACTTGCGGCTTTCTTGCGCGACGCGCTCAACCGCGGCGGCGGCTGTGTCGCGTTCGGACAGGGCGATACGCCGATCGGCGGCTTCGCTCGCGACCCTTGCATGGGTTTGCGCCAAGGCGATTTCGGCATCGCGTAGCCGGGCCTGGGCGGCCTGGCTGGCCTCCACGAGCGCGCCCCGGCCCTCGGCCTGGGCCGACAGGCTGCGCGTCAATTCTTCTGCTTCTTCCTTGAGCGCGGTGAGGGCGCTGTGCGCGTCGCGCGCCAGTTCGCTTTCGCGGGCACGGTCGTCCGCCAGCCGCTGCTGCTGGATTGTCACATCGTCGAGCCGCTGACGCGCCGCGCGTTCTTCGCCTTGCAGCCGCGCTTGGGTAGCGGTGATGTCGGCGAGCGCATCGCGGCGAAGCTGTGCCTCTGCCCGCGCGGTCGCTAACTGCTTCGCCGCCTCTGCCTGATTGTTCGACAGCGCCTCCAGTTCCGCCTGCGCGTTTCTGACCGCGGCCTCCGCCTCCTGAGCTTCGCGTTTCGCTTCATCGGCGGCGGCGGCGGCGGCGCGCCAGCGCGCATAGATGAGGCGGGCTTCGGCGATGCGGATATTTTCACTGAGGCTTTTATATTTTTCGGCGGCGCGGGCTTGGCGACGGAGCGCATTGGCGCGCACTTCCATGTCGTTCACAATTTCGGAGAGGCGCGTCAGATTATTCTCAGTCGCGCGCAATTTCTGTTCGGCATCCTTGCGGCGCACGTGCAGCCCAGCGATTCCGGCGGCTTCCTCCAGCATGGCGCGGCGTTCGGTCGGCTTGGCCGATATGATGTTGGCGATCTTGCCCTGGCTGACCAGCGCGGGGCTGTGCGCGCCGGTGGCGGCGTCGGCGAAGATCAGCGCGACATCCTTGGCGCGCACGTCGCGGCCATTGGCCCGATAGGCGCTGCCTGCGCCGCGTTCGATCCGGCGGATGATTTCCAGTTCATCGCCGTCCGCTGCGTCGGAAAGGCCGGCGACGAGAGCGCCTTTGGTGTCGCAATGGATCGCGACTTCGGCAAAGTCGCGCGCGGGGCGCGAACTGGTGCCAGCGAAAATCACATCCTCCATGCCGCCGCCGCGCATCGACTTGGGACTCGATTCGCCCATCACCCAGCGAATGGCTTCGAGAAGATTGGATTTGCCGCAGCCGTTGGGGCCGACGACGCCGGTCAGCCCCGGCTCGATCCGCAGCTCAGTCGGCTCAACGAAACTTTTAAAACCGGTGAGGCGCAGCCGCTTTATCTGCACGGATGCGCTCCCGGAGGCGAATCAGTCAAAGGCTGCCATGCGGACGTCACATTTCCCCCATCGGCCATTCATGCCGCGCGGCGGGAGGAGTCGCAAGGGGGAGCGGCGCCCTGTGTGGGCCGATGATGGCTGGAGATTGCTTCGTCACCCGGACAAGTCCGGGTTCCTCGCAATGACGAAGAAGGAGGGCCGCCTTGGCCTGCGCCCTCTGCAGGAAGGCGGATCCCGGGGCGGGCCGGGATAGACGGCCCTGACAAATCCGGCCCTAGCGGGCGCCCATCGTGCGGAGGCGGTCGCGCAGCGGGCCCCAGCTCGCAATGCCGTCGGCGACCTGGCCATTGATCACAAAAGCGGGGGTTCCGGTGATATTATAGTCCTCGACGCCCTTGTTGGTGCCTTTTTCAACCGCGGTCAGATTGTCGACATCGGCCAGGCACTGCTGAATGGTCGCAGCGGGCACCCCGCGCTGTTGATAGAATTGATCGAGACCCCAGCCCTTGGCCAGCGCGTTGAACCGCTGCGCGGGGGGCAGTTTCATCGCCTGTTCGATACTCGCCTGATCGGCCTCCTGCGCGCCCTTCAGAAAGGCGTCATGTTCGAGGAAAGTCGCGTCGGCGAGAGGGAAGAAGCGGTCGGGCCCTGCGCATTTCGCAATCGCGCCCGCCACGGCATCGAGCGGGTGAAGCATGAATGTGGTGAATTTATAGGAGACGCGGCCCGTATCGACGAAATCGCGCTTCAGCTCTTCGTGCGAATCCTTGGTGAACTGCGCGCAATGTCCGCAGGTGAAGGCGCCAAATTCGTGAAGCTGGATCGGCGCTTCGGGATTGCCCATCACCGCACCGCCATCCGCGTCGAAACTGACCACTTGTGACCAGCTTTTCCCGTCGGGTGCAGCGATATTCTCAATCGCCGCCTGTTCCTTGGCGTCGTCGCCCGCGCCGCCACAGCTTGCGAGCGCCAGCGCGCTGAGCGAGGACAGGATGATGAGGGGCAATTTTCCATTCATGGTCGGCATCTCTCCAGATAAAAGTCGTGCAGGTTTCCTGTTGCGCGCGTTTCTAGGCGCCCTTGAGCGCGAGGTCGAGCGAGGTTTTGATCGCGGGCCACTGATGCCCTTCGGCCTGTTTACCGTTGATGAAGAAGCTGGGGGTGCCGCGTACTCCCTGCTTCTGGCCCGCTTTTGTCATTTCCACCAGGCTGCTCAAGGCGGCAGCGTCGCCAAGGCAGACGTTCAACTGCGCGGGCGTATATCCCCGCGCCTGCATCAGCGTGATCAAGCCGACATCTTTGGCGATCTTGCGTGTGCGTTCCTCAATCCGCCCTTCGTTCCAGCTTTTCATCTGCGCCTCGCTCGCCCCCTGCACCCGGCCCAGCCAATCAGCCTGCTTGGCGAAAATGGCGTTGTGATTGCCAACGAATTTGGCCTTGCCGCCGCAGCGCGCAAGGAGGGCGGCGGTCGCATCGACGGGGTCGCGGACGAGGTTGCGATATTCGACCTGGACCAACCCCTTGTCCACATATTGGCTTTTGAGCGGGGCAGCCGATTCCTGGGCGAAATGGCCGCAGGCGCCGCAGGTATAGCTGAAATATTCGACCAGCTTTATCTTGGCGGCGGGATTGCCGACGACATGGGCGCCAAGGTCATTGGTCTGGGTGGAGGCCGACCAGGGTGCGGCGGCGACCAGCAGCGCCAACGCGCCGCCCGAAAAGGCCATGATGGCGGCGCGGCGCGGAAGAGCGGGGAAAGGGTTCATCGGAAAATTTCCTAGCTGATGCGGGGCAATTTGGACGGGGCGGCGAGCCCGGCCGCCATGCGTTCGAGCACGGTGCGAAGTTCGGGATCGCCAATATCGCGCAGGCTGTCGCCAAGTTCGGCTGGCACGGGCTTGAGCATTGGCGGCGGGGCCGGGGGCGCACTGGGCGTGACCTGGCCATGGGTCATCCGCACCGCCTTGATCGCGGCATAGCCAAAGAAGCGGTTGACCGCCGCGATGATGTCGGGGGCGATATGCTGGAGCATCGGGGCATGCGCGCCGCTGATCGTCAGGTGGAGCGTGCCGCCTGCCTTCTCCCCGGCAGGAAAGCGAATCATTGCGGGCTGGGTCACATCGGCGAGCTTTGGCCCCACGATTTCGCGCCAGCGACTGACGACCGAGCTTTGGATAAAGCCGAATTTGCGAAAGGCGGTGCGCCCGATTCCGGGGACCAGATCGGCGATGGCGCGCGCCTCGCCGCCGCGCGGCCGTTCATAGGGGCGCGCAGCCGCCTTTCCCTTTGCGCCCTTTTTGGCGCCGGGCTTTGCTCCGCCTTTTGACGGTGCACCTTTGCCGCTCGCTGCTTTCGTCATGGCGCTGCTCATGCCATAGGCGGGGGGTGAGCGTCCAGCCATCCGAATGCCTTTCCGATTTCGCGCCGCGTCTGCTTGGCTGGTATGACCGGGCCGCGCGCGTCCTGCCATGGCGCGTTCCGCCGGGCAGTGGCGCGGTTCCCGACCCCTATCGCGTCTGGCTCGCCGAGATCATGTTGCAGCAAACGACAGTGGCGGCGGTGGCGGGCTATTTCAGCCGTTTTGTCGGGCGCTGGCCGACGGTCGAGGCGTTGGCCGGGGCAGAGGATGCCGATGTCATGGCCGCTTGGGCGGGGCTGGGCTACTATGCGCGGGCGCGCAATCTGCTGGCCTGTGCGCGGGTTGTGACGGCGGATCATGGCGGGCGCTTCCCGGATAGCGAGGCGGCCCTGCGCGCGCTTCCCGGCATTGGCGATTATACCGCGGCGGCGGTCGCGGCGATTGCCTTTGGACGGCCCGCGGTGGTCGTCGATGCCAATATCGAGCGGGTGATGGCGCGCCACCGGCTGATTGCAACCCCGCTTCCCGCCGCCAAGAAGGAGATTCGCCGCGCGCTGGCGCCGCTGGTGCCGCAGGAGAGGCCGGGCGATTTCGCGCAGGCGATGATGGATCTGGGCGCGACCATTTGCTCCCCGCGCGCGCCAGCCTGTGCGCGCTGTCCGCTGTCCGCCGACTGCCGCGCCAAGGGGCGGGCGGATGTTGAAGCCTTGCCGGTCAAGCCGCCCAAAAAGGCGAAGCCGCGCCGTTATGGCCTTGCTCATTGGATCGAGAAGGATGGGCAGCTTTGGCTGGTGCGGCGGCCCGAGCGGGGAATGCTGGGCGGGATGCGCGCGCTTCCCGGCGGTCCGTGGGACGATGCGCCGCCGGGCGAATCGGGGGTAGCCGTTGTTGATCACAGCTTTACCCATTTTGACCTGACGCTGACACTGGTGCGGCGCGAGCCCCAGCATTCCGCAGCGGAAGGCGAATGGTGGCCGCTTTCGGCGCTTGACGATGCGGGTCTGCCGACGCTCTATCGCAAGCTGACCGACAGGATGCGGAAGGAAAAGGCATGAACCAGATGATCTCGCGCCGGGCCTTGCTGGGCGGCCTTGCCATGGGAGGCGCAGCGGGCTTGATGCCGCGCGCGGCGCTGGCGTGGAAAGCCGATGGCGCGGTGCTTTACCCCGCGACCCATGCGTTCATCAAAGCCTTTGTCGACAAGCGCCAGCTTGCCGGGACGCTCGCCGCCATCGGCAAAGGGCAGGCGGCGGCCAATTTTTTCGGCGCCGGAACGCTGGCGATGAATTCTTCCACGCCGGTCGGCCCCGATACGTTGTGGCGCTTATATTCGATGACCAAGCCAGTGACAGGCATTGCCGCCATGCTGCTGATCGAAGAGGGCAAGATGCGGCTCGATCAGCCGATTGCCGATTTCCTGCCTGACTTTGCGAAGATGAAGGTGCAGGTGACGCCCGATGGCTCGCTGACCGACGTGCGGCCCGCGCAAACGCAGATTACGGTGCGGCAGTTGCTTACGCATACGGCGGGCTTTGGCTATAATATCATCCAGAAAGGGCCGATCCGCGAGGCCTATAATCGTAATGGGCTGGTGGGCGGACAGGTCAGCCGCCTGCCCGTGCCGGGGATGCCGCCGATCACCCCGGCGCCCAGCCTCAAAGTCTTTGCCGACCGACTCGCAACGTTGCCGCTGGTTTATGAACCCGGCTCCCGCTGGAGCTATTCGCTGAGCCTTGATCTGCTCGGCCGGGTGATCGAGGTCGCATCGGGGCAGGCTTTCGATGCCTTTTTGAAAACGCGCATTTTTGATCCGCTGGGTATGAAGAGCACCGGTTTTCAAGTGGCGCAAAAGGATGTGGGGCGGCTTTCGACCAACTATTTCCCGCTTGGCCCCGCGCTCGTGCCGATCGATCCGGCTGCGGCCTCCATCTATCTCGACCCGCCGCCCATGCCCTATGGCGGCGGCGGGCTGGTGTCGAGCGCGCGCGATTATGATCGCTTCCTCGCCATGCTGCTGGGCGAAGGCGAAACCGGCCGGGTAAGGATCATGAAGCGGGAGACCGCGCGGCTCGCCATGTCGAACCTGCTCGACGACAAGATTGACCGGCGCGGTACCTTTGTCGAGGGCGAAGGCTTTGGCGCGGGCGGGCGCGTGTCGCTGCCCGGATCGCCGACTGGCGAAGGCGTGTTCGGCTGGGGCGGCGCGGCGGGAACCATCGGTTTCGTCGATCGCACACGCGGTTATCGCGTGGGCGGCTATACCCAATATATGCCAGCCGAAGCGCTGCCCTTTCAGCGCGATTTCCCCAAGGCCTTTTACAAGGATGTGCTGCGCTGATGCCGGGACCGCTTGGCTTTACCGGGGCGTGGCTAGACCGCGCCGATCCCTTGCGAAGCGATGCGGCGGCTTTTGCCGAAGCGGTGGCCGATCCCCGGTCGCGCTGTCTGGTGCTCGACGGCATTGATTTCGTGCCGGGGGAGGGCGGGGGCCTGTGTTGGGAGCCGCTGGACCCCGCCGACCAGCGCAGCCCTATGCTACTGGGCCGCGATGCGCAGGGCGCCGCCTATTTCGTGCGCGAACCGCATCCCGCCGAACGGATCGATGGGCGTTCGCGGACGGTGATGCGGCGGCTGTCGCTGCTGAGCGGGCAGGGTCTCGCGCTTTATGGCGGGGCGCGCAGCCTGGTCGATTGGCATGCGCGCCACCGTTTCTGCGCGGCCTGCGGCGCACCGACCGCCTTGTTTCGCGCTGGTTGGGGTCGCCGCTGCGACGCGTGCCGGGCCGAACATTTCCCGCGGGTCGATCCGGTGGTGATCATGCTCGCTGAATATGGAGGCCGGGTCCTTGTCGGCCGCCAAGCGGCTTTTCCCCCCGCAGTCTTTTCCGCACTTGCCGGATTTGTCGAGCCCGGCGAATCACTCGAAGAAGCGGTGGCGCGGGAGTTGTTCGAGGAAGCGGGGATTCGTGTCGAGGATGTCCGCTATGTTGCGAGCCAGCCTTGGCCTTTCCCATCGTCGCTGATGATCGGGTGCCGTGCGCGCGCGCTCGACCCCGCGCTGACGCTCGACGAAACGGAGATTGAGGCGGCAATCTGGGTCGACCGCGCCGAGGTGCGTGCTGCGCTTGCGGGCGATATGAACGCCCCCTTTGTCGTGCCGCCGCCGCTGGCGATCGCGCGGCATTTGCTGGAAATATGGGCAGGTGAAAGCGGGGGCTGATCCCCGCGCGTTGGCGATTACATCATGGGAGAGCGGCACCAGAGCCGCCGCTGGCTAATCCTGCCGACCCGTGATGCGGGCGATTTCCCTGGCCACCATCGTTTCGACCATCTGCGGCAGATTGGCGTCGAGCCATTCCTTGAGCATGGGACGCAGCGCATCGACCACGACGTCTTCGATGGAGCGGGCGCCGCTGCTATTGCCGCCCGCGGGCGCGGGGGCCGCCATAGCGGCGCTCAACGCTTCGAGCGACTGGCGCGTTGCGGCGGCGCTTTCGTTCGAGATCAGCTCTTCCTCGCCCTCGGTCTCCGCCTCTGGCGCCAAGGCTTCCTTGCGAAGATCGAGTATATCGCCGGGGTTCGCGCCGACCGCAGGGTCGGGTCGGGGCGCCTTGACGGTGCCGGGGGCTTCGTCGCGGGCAATGACGCGCCGAATCGACGACAAAATATCTTCCATCGACGGTTCCCGCGACATATCGCCCATTAAAGGCCCCCTGAATTGCGCCCGCGAAGGACGGTTAACCATCTCTTACCGGCTGGGGGGCGGATTTGCCAAGCCCTATTCGCAGGGCCCCTTATCGGCGGGCCGAGGGCGTGTCGGCAGGCAGGCTGGCATCGGCCGCGGGAATGTCGCGCGTGTCGGTGGCCTGCTGGCGCGGGGTCGGATCGTCGGCCCAATCCCAGATTTCATTTTTCACGCGCTCATAATTGACGGCGGGATCGTAAAGCGGGCCGCCCTCTATGCCGAGATCGCGCGCCTCGGCCCGGCCCATGGCGGCGAGTACCGAAAAGGCGGCGACATAGGAATTGCGCTGCGCCGAAACCAGCTGGACTTGCGTGTTCAGATATTCCTGCTCGGCATTCAGAATGTCGAGGATGGTGCGCGTGCCGACGCTGTTTTCGGCGCGCACCCCTTCAAGCGAGAGAGCGTTGGCGCCGACCGCCTGCTGGGTTGCCGAAATCACCTGCTCATTGGCGCGCCACGCGGCATAGGCGCCGCGCGTCTGCGCGATGACATTGCGTTCGGTCGCGACATAATTTTCGATCGCCTGGCTGCTGCGCGATTGGGCTTGCCGCACCTGGGCCGAACTGCGCCCGCCGCTGAAAATGGGCAGGGTGACGCTGATCCCGGCGGCGGCACTTGAGGTTTCCTGCCGGACGTCGACCCCCGGAACGCCGCTGTCGAGCGAGCCGAGGAAATTATTATAGCCGCCGCCCAATGTCGCTGAAACCTTGGGCGAGCGTGCCGATTTGGCGACGCCGATATCAGAGCGCGAGGCTTCGACCGCAAGATTGGCGGCCTCGATATCGGGGTTGTTTTCCAGCGCCACGGCCACGGCTTGATCGGCGGTGGCGGGCAGATTGGGGAGTGCCGGCGGCGGCTCCAGATCGACGGGCGCTTCGCCGACGAGCTGAATATAAGCCTCCCGGCTGGCAATCAGATTGGCTTCGGCGCGGCGCAATTCGCTTTCGGCCAGCGCGAGGCGCGCCTCTGACTGGGCAACGTCGGTGCGGGTCAAGTCGCCGATTTCAAATCGATCGCTTGTCGCCTGCAAATTGGTGCGCAGAACCGACACATTGTTCCGGTTGAGGCGGACAATGGCCTGATCGCGGATGACGTCCATATAGGCGGCGACCACTTGCGAAAAGATGCTCGCCTCGGTCGCGCGCAGATCGGCTTGCCCCGCTTCGACGCGATATTTGGCGGCGCGCACGGCATTGCGTACCGCCCCGCCCTGATAAATGGGCACCGACAATTGCGCGTTGCTGCTGAAAGACCGGACGGGCGAGTTAAAGGCATTGCCCGGGATGATCAGATTTTCCTCATAATTGGCGCGCGCGCCGACATCGGGCAATCCATAGCTCTTCTGAATGGGGACATTTTCGTCATTGGCGCGCTGGCCAGCGCGTGCTGCTGTCAGGGTCGGGTTATTTTCGTACGCTTTGGCCAGTGCGCCCCGCAATGTTTCCGCCTGTGCGATTCCCGGCAGCAAGAGGGCGCCAAGCGCCAGCCCGCCCAGCCAGCGGCTGCGGAGGGTCGTCTTGCTCTTCTGTCTGTGGGTCATCGCTGTCAGCCTGGAAAGAAAGGGAGGGGTCAGAAACGAAAGCCCGCCGGTGCGGCAAAGCCGGGAAGCGGGCTCGCGCCCATGTCGGCAAAGCTGCGCAGCGATATTGTGCCGCCAGCCTTCACGCCGAATACGAGGCGGGTCACGCTGGATTCACGGCGCGCGGCGACGAGACGGCCACCGTCCGCAAGCTGGGCCACAAGCGCATCGGGAACCACTTCGACCGCACCATCAATGATGATCCGGTCAAAGGGCGCTGCGTCGGGGGCGCCAGCCGCCAGGGGGCCTTTCACCCACTGAATGCGCGAATCCGCAAGCGCACCGTGCGCGAGGGTCGTAAGCGCCTCTTCCTCTTCCACCGCATGCACCTCTGCTCCCATATGGGCGAGCAGCGCGGCCATATAGCCGCTGGCGCCGCCGATCAGCAGTACACGCAGCCCGGGGCGGATTTCGGCCGCAACCAGCATACGCCCCGTCACCAGCGGCGGATTGAGCGCGCGGCCCGCGCCCAGCGAAAGGGGGCGATCCATATAAGCGACGCTCGCCAGCGCCTCCGGCACATGTTTTTCGCGCGCAACGCTCGCCATCGCGGCCAGAACGGTGGGATCGATCACATCATTGGGCCGCAGCTGGCTGTCGATCATCGCAGCCCGCATCTCCGCTCCAGTGATTTCGCTATATTTCGTTGCCATCAGCCTTGTTCCGATTCCCTCGGGCATCATCCTGTTTCAACGCGGCCTTAGCCCAGGTTGTGCTGTATTGCAATAATAATACAGTCTCGGGCCGCGTCCTGTCGCGCATAGCCGCCCGGCAGGAATGCGCCAACCCCGCATATGGGACGGAGGCGGAAGCAATAAGCCGATTGCAATGCGAAACACAGGCGGCTAGTGGGCGGAACCCACCGCATGAGGCCCGATGGCGGAGTGGTGACGCAGCGGACTGCAAATCCGTATACGCCGGTTCGATTCCGGCTCGGGCCTCCATAATCCTGTCAGCCGAGGTGTGCTGATGGTTGAAAAAAACCCTGATTTCCGATAGTTTAGGGCCATTCGCTGATTGCCAGTGATGGCCTCTGTTTGCCTGTAGTTGCAGACGTTGGGGGCCTAATCAGGGGGCTTCGCTGAGCCTCCATGAAAGCGAGGCCCCCATCGTGCTAACCGACACCGCAATTCGAAAGGCGAAGCCCAAGGAAAAGCCTTACAAGGTCTCGGATTCGCAGGGCTTATACCTGCTGATCAATCCAAGGGGTAGCAAGCTGTGGCGCGTCAAATATCGGATGAACGGCGTGGAGCGGAAATTGGCGTTAGGCTCCTACCCTGAAATAACCTTGGCCGAAGCGCGTAGCGCCCGCGATGCAGCACGAAGGCAACTGGCTCATTCGATCGATCCCAATTTTGTTAAGCGTCAAGAGCGCATCGAGGCGGGCATTCGCGCCAGCAACAGCTTTTCCAGTGTAGCGCAGGAGCTGATCGAGAAGAAGGCGCGGGAGGGGATGGCGGAGCCCACGCTGGCAAAGATGCGCTGGTTCGTGAAACTGCTCGGGAACGATTACGGCAAACGCCCGGTGGCCGAGATCACACCGCAGGAATTGTTGCACGAATTGCGAAAGCACGAGCGCCGGGGCCGACTGGAGACGGCAAATCTTTTGCGTGCCTTCGCCAGTCGAGTGTTTCGCTATGCAGTTGCGACGGCGCGCGCGGAACGCGATCCGGCTCAGTTGCTGATCGGCGCGCTGACAACCCCGAGGGTCAAGCATTTCCCGGCAATCACCGATGCAGTCACATTCGGGGCGTTGCTTCGCGCGATCGAAGATTATCAAGGCGACCCAGCCGTGATGCACGCGCTGAAGTTGACGCCCCATGTGTTCCAGCGCCCCGGCGAAATCCGTCATATGGAATGGACGGAGGTAGATTTTGGCAAGGCGGTCTGGATCATTCCGGAAGGGAAGATGAAGATGCGCCAGCCTCATTCAGTACCCTTGTCTCGGCAGTCTCTCGCGATCCTTACCAATATGCGATCCCTGTCCGGTTCTGGCCGCTACGTGTTCCCGTCGATCAGATCGCGGGCTCGGCCGATCAGTGAGAATACGATCAATGCGGCGCTCCGCCGGATGGGTTATCCCAAGGACCAGATGACGGCCCACGGCTTTCGCACATCTGCATCATCGCTTTTGAACGAATCCGGTAAATGGAACCCCGACGCGATCGAGCGGGCGCTGGCGCACATGGTCGCGGGCAGCGTCCGGCGCATATACAACCAGTCTGCCTATTGGACTGAGCGTGTTGAAATGGCGCAGTGGTGGAGCGACTATCTGGACGAACTGCGCAAAGGAGGGAACAGATGACAGGTCGCCCCGGAGAAGGTTGGAAAATCTTTGCAGATGGGGATGAAGCCGACGACGTGCCGCTCTGGAAAGTGTTGGCCCAATTCAGGTCGGACGATCTGGACGAAGGCTTGAGCTTGAACGCGGCGATCATCAATCAGGCCAAGCCGTCGCCGGTTCGATATTATAACCTAGCCTTCGTCATCAGCTTTGCCTTCGGATTCCTGTCTGTCCTCCTTTTGATCGGCCTCCTGGTCTCAGGCCATTCGACAGCGACGGACCTTTTCTTCTACCTCGCATTGGGCACGCTGGCCGCCACGATAGCGCCGCACCTTTGGCGGCAGGCTTATCAATACGGCCTCAAAATTCCCGACGCGCCGTTGAAACTACCCCACGCGCCGGACAGGCTCTTTGATGAGGTGCTGGGCTATTTGCAGAAGGTGGACGGCCCGAAAGCCTATTATCTTTCCCGCTTCCGCAAGCAGCGGGTTCCTCTCAAGCGCAGGCAGTTTTTCGGCAGGCTGCGCTATTTCCTGTTCTCCGAACACAGCAAGGATCGGGGGATGGTCATGCGTTACCCGACCGCTATGGCGCTACCCGCCGACCTTTATCTTCATCGCGATGATGTCGAGTTGATGCTCGCGACGAGCAGACCGAAGCGCCGAGGCGGACCCGGCCGAAACAGAAAATACCGGTATGACGATGCGATTATCGCCCTGATCGGCGATCCCCGGCTAGCAACATTGGATATGAGCGATCGAACGGCGGCCATCAGCACCGTCAAAGATTGGCTGTACAAATGGCTCGAAAACAATGCCGATGAGTCCGGGGACGTGCCGCGCCGCGATCAGTTGACGCGGTATGCTGAAAAAATCTGCACGCATTTGGAGGTGAATGCGTCCGTCAAAGCCCGCTGACCAGCGTTTTCGTTTTTCGATCGCCGCGAACGGATTTTCGGACCTGTCCCTGCATTCCTGTAAAGCGCGCCATCGGCAGACTTCTAGGGCTTTCCCATTGCTGGACGACACACCGGCAACCATGTGCAACTTGGCATGTCTCTCGCCGCGAATCGGCAGCAAGGAGGCACGCACATGGAACCCATTGCCATATCGATTAATGACACCGCCAAGGCGCTCGGCGTCGGGCGGTCGTCGGTTTACGCCCTGATTAAATCCGGTGGCCTCGACGCCATCAAGATCGGCAGACGAACCCTGCTGACCACCGAATCCATCCGGCGATTGGCGCAGTCCCGCACAACCATCTGACCCGCAGGCGCTCCACGGCCCCAGCCTTTTGAACTGGCGGGCCACTCCGCGCCTGCTCCCCGAAGCACCCGAGAGCTTTGCATCGTGATTTCACGAAAGGATTCCCTATGTCCATTTTTCACCGCGTCATGGATCGGCGGGCCCATCACTTGTGGGGTGGCCGCGAGGTCACGCTCCACTTCACCGCCGACTATCGTATCGCCCGATTCACCCTACCGCTCATCGAGCGGCTGCTCGCGGACGACGAGGACGGCGAAACCTATCGCAGTTCCATCGCGCATTGGACGCTCAATGAGCGCCCGTCGCTCCATATCCACCAGGGCGAGGTTTCAAGTTTGCGGATCGACGGGCCGTTGCAGAAGGCGGGCGTGAGCTATCTTCCGCTGGGCGGGTTGATCGAGTCTCCCGGGGTGACCACGCATCTCGATCCGATTGAAGCCCATCGGCTCGACGGGCGAGTGCAGGAAGCGGTCGAGCGAGCAATACGCGACTGGATAGTCGAACATGGTCTTTACGATCAGCCGCGCCAGCGCCGCGAGATCGACCGCCCCAAGACCGACAGAGAAGCCCGTGCGGTAATCGCCCGATGGGTGGACGAGCATTCCGCCAAACGGGCAACTGGCGCCATGCCGAACGCGAGCGATCGACCCGGCGATTGCTGCTCCGGCGAACCCGGCGGCTCCTTGTGCGACGCTTGCCGGAAAGGTTCGGACCATGCCTGATCCGGCCGCCCTTATGGCGAGGCCGCAGGGCCACGATGCTACGCATCGGACCCGTAAATTGGATACACACCTCACGCACGGGTGCATCCAGCTTTTCCACCACTTTTTGAGGCGGCGATCCGACGGCGGCTTTTACCGCAATCTTGGAAAGCGCGGATTTCCGCCTTTGGAAGAGACAGCGGATCGCTGTCGCATGGGAGGCGGCCAATGAAACTCGTCCGCCACACTATCCGCGTGCCGGTATCGCTCGACAAAGCGCTTCGCGCGCTCGCCGAGCGCCGAGGCATCAGCGTCTATGCGATGCTCCAGCGCAGCGTGAAGGCGGGCGTTGCGACGCTCGCCGACCCCGCCGCGCGCGATGCCATATCGGGGGAACTGGTCTCCGAACTGGCGTCGATCAGCAACCGCATTATCGATGTCGAACATATGCTGGACCGGGCGCTGTTCACCGCCTGCGCCGCCTATTGCTACGCCCGCAGCGCGGGGTTGGGTGAGCGCACCACCGATGAGATCGCCGTCGCCGAGATCAACGAGGCCTATGATCGCCAGCGGCGGCTCTCGCAGGGGAAGCGTCCATGACCGTATCCAACGATCGCCGCGTCCATGCCGACGCCTTGCGTCGGCATCATCGGCTGAGCCATTGGCAGCGGTTCAAGCGACAGGTGGGCGTCATGCTCGCATCGGTCGCCTTGGGTGTGGTCGGCGCGCCCTACGCGATGCTCGACAAGGACGAGCAATGGGCGATCGGCGTCTATGCCTATGCGCGCGGAGCGCTTTGGATCGCCTTCAGTCCCGATCCGGCAATCACCGTCACATATGATGGAAGGCAATATCGCGTCCCCGCCGGTGATGTGGTCGCGCACCCATATTATCGCGGATCGGTATCACGCCTCTTGTCGCTGTCGGTCAAAGGCGGTCTGCTCGGCTTCGTCGGTTGGCTGTCCGGCCTACTTCTCTTGCGCGGCGTCAGGGCGCGGCGTTGCGAGCGCGCCTTGCGCGATCGTGTCATCGCCGGAACCCTCGTTACCACCGAGAAGCAGCTTGCGGCACTAACCGCCGCCGAAGCCGGACCCCGTGCGCTCGCCATCGGCGCGGTGCCGATCCCGTCGCGGCTCGAGACGCGCCATATGGCGATGATCGGCACGACCGGCAGCGGCAAGACCACGGCGCTGCGCCAAATGCTTGATGGGATCGAAGCGCGCGGCGAGGCGGCGTTGGTCTATGATACCAGCGGCGATTTCATCGCCCACTACTACGACCCCGAGCGCGGCGATCTCATCTTGAACCCGTTCGACGCCCGCTGCGCCTTCTGGTCGCCCTTCGCCGAGATCGCGCACCCCGCAGACGCCGACCGCATCGCGCAGCAGCTTATCACCGAAACCGGCCAGCATGATCGCGATGTCTGGTTGGAAACCAGCCGCATCCTCGTCGCCAACATGATCCGGGAATTGTGGAAGGAGGAGAAATGCACGCTGCCGGACCTGCTCGAAGCGCTTCAGAAATGGGACAAGGACAAGCTTAAGAGCTGGCTGAAAGACACGTCGTCGGCCCGGACATTCTCCGACGATGCCGACCGGGCCACCGGCAGCGTGCTCTTCATGCTCGCGAAAGCGGCGAATCTCATCCAGTTCCTGCGAATGCCGAAGGATGGTGAGAATCCCTTCGCTTTCCGCGATTTCATCGCGGGCTTCGACAAGCGCACCGGCGCCCGCCCGTGGGTATTCGTGCCGCGCAAGGAGGATTATTTCGAGGCGTCGAAGCCGCTTCTCGCCTGCTGGCTCGAATGCGCGGCAAGCGCCGTGCTGGGGCTTCCCCCATCGCCCGACCGGCGCATCTGGTTCGTGCTCGACGAGCTGGCCGACCTGCCGCGCGTCGATAACCTTGCACGGCTCTTGCCCGAGGGGCGCAAGTTCGGCGCGGCGGTCGTGCTGACCTTCCAGGCTATCGGGCAGATGCGTCATCGCTATGGACCGCAGATCGCGGAGTCGATGCTGGGCTGCTGCAATACCAAGCTGTTCCTCCAGACCATCGACAGCGAGACCCGCGTCTGGGCGAGCCAGACGATCGGCGGATGCGAAGTCGAGATCCAGACGATGACCGACGCGCTCGCCGAGGGCGACGATGCGGCGCGCACGACCTTGGGCCGGATGCGGAAGATGCGGCCCGCTGTTCTCGAAAGCGAACTTCGCCTGCCGAAGTTTGAGGGCTATTTACTGTTCCCCGATGGCTTGCCGGTCGCGCGGATCAAGCTCACCGCCGATCATATCGCGCGGCGCGGGAAAGCGCGCCAGCCGGGGTTTGTCGCGGGCGATCCGAAAACCACGCTTTGGCGGCAGGCGGTGCAGGCCGCGCCGTCGTCTCCGTCTCGGCCCCCATCGGCGCGGTCGTCGCCGCCACCCAAGAACCGGGGGCCGGTCTGATGGTGGCGTCGGTATCGGCGCTGACCAGCTCGGCGCAGGCCAGCAGCTACTATGAGGCCGATGACTATTATGCCGAGGGCGGCTTGTCGCCGTCCGAATGGCAGGGCGCTGGCGCGGAAACGCTGGGCCTCTCGGGCGAGGTGGATCGCGACCACTTCCGCGAATTGCTGGACGGCAGGATCGGCGACCAGCAGCTTGGCACCTATCGCGACGGTCAGTTGGAGCATCGTCCCGGCTGGGACGTGACCTTGAGCGCGCCCAAGTCGGTCTCGATCGTGGCCGAGGTCGCGGGCGACCGGCGCTTGATCGCGGCGCACGGGCAAGCCGTCGAAACCGCGATGGCGCATGTCGAGACGCATATGGCTGCGACCCGTCTCCGTGATGGCGGCGCTGTAACCCGCGAGGCGACCGGCAATCTCGTCGTCGCGAGTTTCCAGCACGGCACCAGCCGCGCGCAAGACCCTCAGCTTCATACCCACAATGTCATTCTGAATGCGACGCGCGGAAAGGACGGCGCATGGCGCAGCCTTGAACCGCGCGCCATCTACCAGCTTCAGAAGCAGATCGGCGCGATCTATCGGCAGGAGCTGGCGTTGAAGGTCCGGGAACTCGGCTATGAGATCGAGGTGGGCAAGGACTCGCTGTTCGAGATCAAGGGCGTGTCCGGCGAGGTCATCGGGGCATTCAGCACCCGCAGCGCCGAGATCGAGGTGGCGCTTGAAGAGCGCGGCACAACCCGCGACGCCGCCAGCGCCGCCGAAAAGCAGATGGCGGCACTCGACACCCGGCAAGCGAAGGTCGCGACGGACCATGCCGCCCTTGTTGCCGATTGGCGGGAGACGGCGAGCGCAGCCGGGTTCGGGCCGGACGCGCGGCTGGCGATGGTCAGGCAGGCCGAAGCCCATGCCGCCAGCCCCACGCATCGCGCCGACATGGCGGAGCAGGCGATAATGGCGGATCGCGCCGTCGCTTACGCTGCCGACAAGCTCGGCGAGCGGCAATCGGTCTTTTCTGCCGCCGCTTTGCAGGAGGAAGCTGGACGGATCGGGCTAGGCCAGATCGGTTACGCCGAGATCGGCGCTGCCATAGACACCGCCACGAAACAGGGCGAATTGATTGACCGGACCTTTCTTGACCGGCGCGGGGCGGAGTTTGCCGGGTTCACCACCCGCCAGAATTTCGAAACCGAAGCCAAGGTGCTGCGGATCGAGGCGGAGGGGCGCGGTGCGCTTGCGCCCATCGCTTCGCCGCTTGCCGCCGCCAAGGCCGTTGCCAGCGCGGCAACGCAGGCCGAGCGCGCGGGCCATAGCTGGAACGCCGATCAGCGCGCTGCGACCGAGCAGCTTCTGACCAGCCGCAACCGCATCACCGCCGTTCAGGGCTATGCGGGCACCGCCAAGACTACGACGGTCCTCGCGACCTTTGCCCGCGAGGCTGAAGTGCGGGGCGTGCCTGTCGTGGCGCTTGCTCCCACAGCGTCGGCGGCGTTGGTGCTGGGCGAAGCGCTTGGCGCGCGCAGCGATACCGTGGCGCGACATCTGCTTGTCCCCGCGCGCCCGCATCCGGGCCAGCCCGCCGCGTGGATCGTGGACGAAGCATCGCTTCTGTCGGCCCGCGATACCGCGCGGCTGTTCGACCTGGCCGACAAGCATGATGCCCGCATAATCCTTGTCGGCGATGTGAAACAGCTTGGATCGGTCGAGGCGGGCGCTGCATTCGCGCAGTTGCAGAACGCGGGCATGGAAACCGCCAAGCTCGGCGAGATCGTCCGGCAGACGAACACGGCGACCAAGGAGGCCGTGCTGGCGTCGATCGAGGGCGATGCCCGCAAGGCGCTTGCCGCGCTGGATCGAGGCGGCGGGCAAATCATCGAGAATGCCGATCGCGCCGATCGGTTCGCTGCCATCGCGGAGCGATATGCCGGACTGGACAAGGAGGCCCGCGCTCGCACCCTTGTTATCGAGCCGTCGCGCGAGGGGCGCGATGCGCTGACAGCCAACATTCGTGCTGCGCTCGCCAGATCGGGCGCGCTGACCGGCCCCGCCGTCGCGATACAGAGCCTCGCCAACAAGGGGCTGACTCGCGCTGAGGCACGCGACCCGACGAGCTATGAAAAAGGAGATGTGGTGCGGTTCACTCGCGACTATGCCGACAAGGGGGTGGCGCGCGGGGAAGCCTATCGCGTCGATTCGATCGATCCGGCCAAGAGTGCCATCGCGCTCAGATCGGAGGATGGACGCGAGGTGGATTGGCGGCTCAAACAATGGGGAGCGGGCAAAAGCCAAGCGTTTGCGCCGAAGGCGCTGGATTTGAAATCTGGGGACAGCATCCGGTTTGCCCGCAACGATCGTGAAGCAGGCCGCGTTAATGGCGGGCGCGGCGAGGTCGTCGCGGTAGACGAGCAGGCCCGCACCGCTCTCATCCAAACACGGGACGGGAAGATCGAGACATTGAATCTCGACGCGGCCCGCGACCGCCATATCGCCCATGCCTATGTCGACACCGCGTTTGCCGCCCAAGGGCGCACTGCCGATCATGTCATCATTCATGCTGACAGCAAGGCGACCAATCTCGTCGATCAAAAGAGCTTCTATGTGGGGATTTCCCGAGCCAAGGAATCGATCGCGATCTACACCAACGATCGGGCGAAGCTGGTGTCTGCGATCAGCGATCGAACGGGCTTGGCGCAAACAGCTATTAGCGGCACCGCGATGGTAACGCCTACTGCTGGCAAATCTCTCGCCGCGGCTTTGGGATGACTGCGCCCCTTCTAGCGCCGTTTGCGACCAAGGCGGGGATTAACCGACCTATTCACCGCATTTTCTGCGGCGAAAAATCTTCAAAGGCCCCACCGCTCCTTGAGCCGCTCGACCGTCGTCCGCCACTTGGGCGTAGTCGGTTTGCAGACTGTATTCTGATTTCCGAACAAGCCAATTTCGTTGATTGCTTCCGCCAGCGGCACGGTGTGCAGCCATCGCACGGGTACAAAATATTCCATCTGGTCCGGATCGTCCGCAAATTCGCGATGATAGGACGCATTGGTTAGCGCTTCGATGGCGGCAACCTCCCCGGCGTCGGTCAGCACCTTGAATTCAGTAATTGGTTCGCGCGGCCCGATGACTTCGCCAACGCCGACGAAGCCAAAGCCAGGAGCCTTGACCCAAACCTTGTCGCCAACATTTAGTAAATTGAGCGTGTTGCTGTACCAGCTCCCGCCGCCTGCACAGATGAAGCCATAGCGCCGCCCTTCTTCCCAGTCGCGGCTCTCACCATGGCCGAAGCAGGCGTAGAATTCGCCATTCCACGGCTCACGCTCTCGCGGTCCCCTTGTAACGGGCGTTGCGGCGCTGACTTGGGTTTGTACCGGATCGAGCAGCCAGGATCGGCTGAGGAGTTGTTGCCCGCCTAGCTCGAAAATCTGGAAACAGAGCACGTTGATCGCAATGTCGCGCTGGTTGAGATAGCCTACGATCCGTTCGCTGCTGTCGTCGAGATGAGTGGCGACTATAACGATCTGGTGGCTGTCGTTGAGCGTGTCTTCGTCAAGTGGCTGACCGAAACGCGCCTGAAAATCGGCGGCGAGGTCGCGCGAGGGGGCGAAACGGCCGTAAATCGCCGCGATGTCATCTGCTCCCAAGCTTTCGACCCAGCAGGCATAGTCGATGGCTTGTGCCACGACTTCGCGCGGGGTGCGGTCGCGCTTCAGCTCGATCAGCACCAGCGCGCCATCGGGCGCGATGGCGAGCAGGTCAACGATGCCGCCCATCCCGGTGCGTTCTTGCCGCCCGATCAGCATCCATTCGTCGGACAGTATGCGCGGCGCGGCGACAATCATCTCTTCCAGCACGCGCTCACTGGGCAGGCGCGCTTCCGGCAATGCCTCGGGCGAATTGCCGACGGTCCAGAGGGCGTTGCGAATGGGCATCAGCTAATTCTGCTCATACTTCGAGACCACTTTTAGGGCGAGAATTAGCGCATCGGTTGCCGTGATCGCCCCTTCTACGTCGTACCGCTCAAGCTGAGGCGTGCCGCCGTGCGATAGACGGTTCAGCAAAATCTCGACATACATCTGCAGGTTATCGAGCACATCGCGGTAGATGCCTTGACTACTCTTGTTGCTCCATTCCCGAGCTGCCTTGTAGAAATCCGAGAAGGCGATTTTTTCGTGGTCGACTTGGTACTTAACGGGAATCTTCTTCTCCTCGCAAAACTCCCGAATAGCCCGTTCGGCTGCGATGCGGGTCGCATTGCCTGCAGCACTAATGTGCCCTTCAGCGAGGAATGTTCGTGCGAGCCCAATGGCCTCTTTTGGCGCACTGGAGCTGACGGATAGCGGCGTCGGGCAGGTCAGGAGGTTGGGCGCTGCGTTGAGTACCGAATAAGCCCAGAATCGATCCGCCTGGTGACGACGATGATAGCTGCGAGTCATATCGAACCAGACGCGATCGTGCGTCAGAATGATAATTTGCCAGTCCTTGAATTTTTCGGCGAGAAGATCGAGAACTGGCAAACGGTTGGATTGATCGAGACCCACGATCACATCGTCGAGAACCATGAGCTTCGGTACATCCGCCAAGGTGGTTTCGCCACATAGTTTGCGGCCTGCGAAATAGATGGCGAGTGCCAATGCGGATTGGCGGGCTTCGTTGAGCGAAAGGTGCGGAGTATCCAACTCTTCTCCACTGAATTTGATTCGAGGCGTAATTCGCTTGCCGTCAAAATCTCGGTGACGAAGCGTCCATTCGTTGTTGTAGGTAAGTCGAGGGAAATCAAAACTTTCTACGAGAATATCATCCCAGTGTAGCGCTGCGAGCATCTCGTTTATCAACGGCAGCATCGCATCAAGTGCCTCTGCAAGCCCCGTGTTAAAACTCGTGCGGTATAGATTGCGCTCCGTTTCATCGCGTCCGACCGCCATATTCCCCCAAGGCGGATTGATGTGCTTTTCCAGCACCCGCCAAAGTTCGCGCAGCGATGTTTCCGAGCCTTCATGCGTCGCTCGAAAATCCCGGAGTGCGCCGTGGACGCAAACATCGAACAGGTTTATCGCGCCGCTGCTGTGCCGAAAGTTCGTCTCCAACAGGGCGCGGTAATCCAAGAATGCTTTCCGATATCCGGCCGCGTAGACACGTTGGCTCCTCTGCTCTCCCGGGTCGCAAGGATGGCGGGTTTGATCCCACCGTTCCACCACATCGTCGGTGAACTCCACTTCCACCCACGTCTTGTCGGCGAAATCCGGGCTGAAGAGGTTTACATTGTCCTCAAGCCGTCGGCGCCGCTGGCCGCGGTTGCGTTCAGCGACGGAAAAGAAGCCATCAAGGGCGTGAAAGATGGTGGATTTGCCGGAGCCATTCTCACCGAAGATTACGGCGTTCTTGCCGCCTGTCGGAATCGTGACCGTAGCGGGGCCAGGAAAGGCTCGGAAATTCGAAAGTCGCAATTCCTTGATGCGGGGAGGAGGCGGCGGATCAGCGAGCGGAATCTCTTCTGCCTGTCCTTCGGTCGCTTCGGCACCGTCTACCATCACGCCTTCCCCTCTATGATCCGCACCACGTCCAGCGTTTGCAGATCGGAGAGCATTACGCGGAGGGGTTGGCCGGGGGCGAGTTTTTGTTTGGTGAAGTCGGCGGAGGCGGTGGCGAGTTCTTCGCCTTCGAGGCCAGAGAGGCGGTCAAGCCCGGCCTCGCGCGCTGCGTCGAACAGGCGCAGTCCGTGCGCGTGAAGATCGTCGGGGAAATAGAGTTCGTACACTAGGCCGTTGAGTAGCTGTTCGAGGGCGGGGTTTCCTTCAAGGGCCTGCAGTGCATTGGCAAGGACAACCACTATTTGATGATCCTGCTCCCCGGCGACGGCCACTGGAAAATCGCCCAGCGGGCCAGGCTGAATTTCATAGAAGCCATTCTGCTTGCTCGAAAATGTCGAACGATACAAGAAGTCCGCTACGCTGGAATTTAGTACGGCACAGAGATAGGCGCTGTCGTGATGCGCGAAAAAGTAAGCGGTGTTGCCGAGCACGCTTGCATTGAGATCGACGCAAAACGTGGGCTTGCTAGTGACCTTGTTCGAGCAGACTTTCGGTAGATTGAAATCGGCCCAGTAATCACAGGACCGCAATTCCCAGAAGAAATGGCCTTGATCATCACGATCAATGAGAGCCTTCCGCATTTCCTTCGTCGCAAATCGCCGATGAACGGCGGGATAAGTCTCCGCAAATATCCTCTCCGCCTCAACGGACAGCTTCCCCGTCCACGGGTGCTGTTCATTGGCTGAGGAGGGTATTTTGAGCATCCATTGACGGGATGGATTGGCCGCCCAGCGGCGAAGATCCTTTCCGCCTAGATAGGGTCGAAGGAGCTTTACCGAATTGTCGTCAAGTTCTGCAATTTCCTCTTGGCTCAGCAGGAAGGCTTGGTTCAGCCCCGTAGTGATACCTCGAAAAACTGTACTGCCGGTGTAGTCGAGCAACCGCCGCCCCCGCGTCCGGATGCGGGCAAGGAGATCGCGCTTGACGGTCGGCTCGATTTGCCAACCGTCCTTTTCCAGAGCGACTTGCGGCATCTCGAAGCCGGCACGTTCGAGATATGTCCAAAAGTGTTCCTTATCGGCATCCTCACCAAGGTCCTGCCAATTTAGCGCGCGGAATCGATCATCAGGCAATGGGCCTGCACCATCGCGCCGCTCTGCGACTAGGATGGTGGGATAGGCGACGGCCTCAAACACGTCGGCATCACCGAAATCGATGATGCTGATCAGTCTGGTGTTGCGTGTGACCCAGAAACGCAGGTTCTCGCCATATTTGACGCGATACCACTTGTTCGAAGTGATGTAGCTGAAGGCTCCACCGGGCTTGAGCAGGCGCAGGCCGCGTTCGATGAAATAGACCAGATAATCCGCAGTTCCGGCATAGCTGCCGAGCGGGATGCCCTTGCTGTCCTTCTGGCCGTAGACCTTTTCCAGCGCAGGCTTCTGATCCTTGATCTTCTCGTGTCGGACATAGGGCGGGTTGCCGATCACGATATCGAACCCGTCGTGCATCTGGAACATCCACAGCGGATCGAAGAAAGGCGCGCTGGCGTTCTGATCGAACGGATTCCAGGCGGCGGCCTTCAGAGCATCCTCGTGTTTGAGTGAATGCTCGTGTTCAAGGATTTCTGACAGTTCGTCGCGGTAGGACTGGATCAAGTCGCGGTATTTGCGCTTGGTCTTCATCGTCCGCGCGCCGAAGTGGCGCTGGGTTGCGTCCTCGGTCAGGCGCTCCAGCTCGCGAATGCGCGGATTGGCGAACAGGTCGTCCTGCTTTGGGCGCTCAAGCGGAATCAGGCTGTTGGCGGCGACCAGCTTGGTTTCCAGGTTGGGCAGCGGCTTGATGCCGAGATTGGGCCTTTCCTTATGCGGCTTCTGTTCGACCGCAAGACTGATGAAGAAGCGCAGTTTGGCAATCAGGATGGCGATCGGCTGAATATCCGAGCCGTAGAGGCACTTTTCGATCAGGTGCAGCTTGCGGACATAATCTGCGAGGTCGTTGTCGGCGAATTCTTCATCGAAGGCGGCGAGCGCAGCTTCGGCCTCTTCCAGCTCGGTTTCGCGCCGAGTGATATCGTAATTGCGCGCGTCGGACACGCGGCGCTGCAATGGTGCTCGCAAGGTCGCCTTCCACCGAGCATTGTCGGGATCGAGGCGGCGCAGTACTTCCATCAACGCCTGCAACATGCCCATCGGAAAGGCACCCGATCCGCATGCCGGATCGAGCACTTTCAAATCCTCGATGGTGGCAATCAGCGTTTCCGCCTCCTTGTCGGTGAAGTTTGGCACGGGCTGGGTAGGATCGAGCAGGGCGGCAACCCGGTCGGCAAATTCCGACCCCGCATCGTCCACCTTTCCGCGCAGCTTGCCCGGTTCCATCGCCAGCTCACCCGGAGCAGGCCCAAGATCGAAGGTCTGCGCATTGGGCCTGATACCGCCGTTGTCGGCCGGGCGCGCAGCCATCAGTGAGCGGGTGAACTGGTGCGCCAGCGTCTCGCGTACCATGTAATCGACGACATAGCGCGGGGTGTAGAACGCGCCGGATTTCTTGCGCGCGGTAGTACTGGTTTCCTCGTTGTAGGACGCGAGCAGGTTTTCGAAGACCTTGCCCAGCAGCTCGGGATCGAGCGCAACCTCTTCCTCGACCGAGGTGTTCTCCTCAACCGTGAAGACGTAATCGTCGAACAGGGTGAACAGGCCTCTCGCCCTATAATCCTTGCCTTTGGTCTCGTAGATGGCATTGAGATCGACCTTGATTTCGTCGCCGAAGAATACCCGGTTGGGGATATGCAGCGGGTTCTTGGGGTGATCCGAGAAGCCATCGACGCGCAGGCGCTTGCCGTCCGGCGCCCGCTTAGCCAGGTCGGGGTCGCGTTCCAGCTCCTTTGCCGTGACTTCGCGGTCGAGGCATTCGAAGAGGCCGCCGTTGAGGAAGGGCACGGTGCGGAACAGCGCCAGCGCCGCATCGGGGTCGGCGAACAGCTCCTGGTAGCGGTAGAGGCTGTGCACCATGTGGTGCCCATCCTGTCCGCTCCCGCTGCTCTTCGAGCGCCATTTGCGACCCTCGCCCATTTCGGTGTTGAGCGTGGCGAAGAACAGGTTTTGCAGAATGGCGCGGTAGTAGTTGCCTTCGTCACCCGCCTTCGCGGGATCGGACCTTAGCAGCGGGCGCACGCCTTCGATTCGGAACAGGCTGTCTGGGATCAGGCCGCGCTCCTTGATGAACCAGCAGAAAATGACGCGGGTGAGCAGGCGGATAAGGGGAACTTCAGCCTTTTCACCCGCCCCTTCGGGGAAGGTGACGCAGTCGCGCGCCCAGAAGAACCAGTGGCTGAGTTCCTTGTAGAAGGCCTCGTTGAGCGTCTTGGTCGACAGCGCGGCACGCCAACACGCGTAGAGTTCCTCGAAATTTGAAGGCCGCGAGCGCATCGCGCGCCAATCGAGCTTGGCCAAGATGCTGAGATGGCCGCGATGGGGGCGCTCGGTCGAGACGCCGAGGATAATTGAGATACGGCCCGTCTGCACGTCGCGGCTCGCGTCACGACGATTGGGACGGCGCTCGCTCGCTGCCAGCGAAAAGCGTGCGCCATGCTTGAACAGGATGATCACCGGCATGGCGAACATGGCGTTTACCGCGCGAGTGATCCCCGCCAGGGCACCGCGCTTCCAGTCATCGCCTTCGAGCGCGATCGCGAGGAAGACGAAGCTGTCGACGATGCTGCGACCATATTTCTCTTGGAGGTCAAAGGCCGATTGGCCGTGAGCCAACATCGGAATTTCGTCATTGGTGAGCTGGAACAGGAACTGGACTTCCTGCCATCGGTCAAAGCAGGCGGGCTTGGCAGAGAGCTTTCCTTCGTGATCGACTTCGCGGGCAAAGGTTGCCGGACTGCCGTCGAGCGCGATAGTCTTGGCGCTGCGATATCCGAGCGTATCGAGTAAACCGAGGCCCGCTTCCTGCAACGGCGCGTCCGCAAAGGCGCGGATGGCATCATCGATAGCCGAGCGTTGGGCGTTCATGCCGCATCCCCGTCCGGCTTGATGATCAGCCAGGTAATCAGCTCAAAGTCCCCTTCACTGCGCGGCTGCGCCGTTGCATCGGCCAACTTGCCGCCCTTGTTTGCAGCTAGCGCGCTGAGCGCCCGACCGGCATAGCTGGATTTGATGGCTTCGACGGCTGACAATGCCAGGCTATCGTAGCCCTCCATGTTCTGACCTTTGTCGGTCTCCCGGTCAAAGGCCTCGCAAAGCGTCGCAATTGGTTCGGTCCGCCCAACACAAAGTGCGCGCATGGCATCGAGGATGGTCTTGGGAGCGGCAAAGCCATACCTGATCGAGCCGTCATCGCGAACATAGATTAGGAAGAAAGGATCGAGACCGCCGACCGGCTTCTGGTCCTCGGCAAGCTGCTTGCCGTTGCGTTTGAGGCAGAAGATCACGCCGGGATCGAAGGGCGTGCCGTCACCATTCGGCGGCACAATCGCGCTGATGCCGAGGGGGGCACCCTCAAGCTGGGCCTGATTCTGGCGCGAGAAATGGAGGAGATCGGCGCGAAAATCTTCGAGCGAGAATTCGGTGAGGGTAACGCCTTCCTGCTCATCCTCCAGATCAAAAACTTCATCCTTCAAGCGCAGCAACTGTTTGTCGCGCCACTTGAGATCGGCTTCCGCCGCATTCTTGGCATCGGCAAGAATGTTGTCTTCGCCGGTTGCGGAGAGATCGACCAGCGCCATGCGTGCTTCCACCCGGCCCTTGAGATTGATGTAGTGGTTGAGATCGGGCGTCGGCCAGAAGTTGATCATCCTGATGCTGTCGTGGAGGCTGCCGATCCGATCGATGCGACCAAACCGCTGAATCAGCCGGACCGGGTTCCAGTGGATGTCGAAGTTGATAAGGAGGTCCGCATCCTGAAGATTCTGCCCTTCTGAGATACAATCGGTCGCAATGAGCAGGTCGATTTCTTCGTTCTGGGGTAGTCCTTTCATCGCGGCGCGATTCTTCGCACGCGGTGCGAAGTTAGTGAGTATGTCCTGATATCGGGCCTTGCCGATTGTCGCCATCGTATCACCGCCACCAGTCACGAGACCGCTGTGCACCCCATGCGCGTGTGCAAACGGCATGAGCTCCTGGTATAGATATTGCGCTGTATCGGAAAATGCCGTGAACACGATAACCTTGCGGATGGTCTCGCCCGAACGGTTGATCGTTGGATCGCTGAATTTTTTGGCTAGAATTTTCTTGAGTTCGGCCAGCTTGGCATCTCGGACCGGGGACACGTCGAATGACGCGTCCTTCAACTTCTCTAGGCGCTCCCTATCGCCCCGCAACGCGTTGGCCCAGCCTTCAACATCCATGTGCGCTAGATTGTATTTGAGCGCGCCACCGACTTCGAAGGCTACTTCCAATTCCTCGTCGCCCTCTGCCTCGTCAGGCAGGTCGGTTGCAGACAGCGTTTTCGCTTGGCCGGTCTTAAACGTCTCAATGTCCGCGAGGCGGGCGTCTATGCGGTCACAAAGCCGTGCCATAGAAGTCCCGAACGAATTTACCGAGCTTTCCAGCCGCTTCAGCAGGCCGGTCTTGATGATCCCAATCAAGAACCGTTCGCGGTTAGCCTGATCGAAATTACCGCCGAGATCATAGCGGTGCTTGTGTTCATCATGGACGAACATGAGCGGATTATAGAGGGCCAGCCGCAGAGAGTTGATCTCATCGTGGACATGGGCAAAGGCTGGAAATTCGCTTTCGGTGTCGATTTGCGCGAATACAGATTCTGGGCGCTCTCGTTCAGGGAAATGACCGATTGCCGCCATTGCCGATGCGTAATGTCGTTCGACATGGCGTCGCGATCTTGCAATGGTCACCCCATCGAGCAGGCCGAAAAGCGCAGGCGGCAGCCGCCCGATCAAAGAATTGCGATCTTTCCCGCCTGCCTTGAGCCAGTCTTTGAATTTACGGCGCGCGTCGCCGATCACGCCCGATAGGTTTGAAATTCCAAGGTCGAGAAATGCGTCAGGTTTGCTGGCCAGCACCAGATCGAGTTGACCTTTCAAGTCGGATAGATCGTTGTTGACCGGCGTTGCCGACAACATCAAGACCTTGGTCTTTAAGCCCGATCCTATAACCTCATCGATCAGTTTTTCATAACGGCTTGGCCGATAATCCGATCCACCGTTTGATTTTCCGCGCGACGCTGTGCGGAAGTTATGAGATTCGTCGATGACGACGAGATCGTAGTTGCCCCAGTTGAACGAGGCTAGATTGATGTCCCCAACCTTGCCAGACGACCGGGTCAAATCCGTGTGGGAAAGGACCGTATAAGAAAACCGGTCGGCGAGAAGTGGGTTAGTTTCATGGTTGTTCTGGGCAAGAAATTCTGTCCAGTTGTCGCGGAGTTTCTTCGGGCACAGGACGAGCACCCGCTGATTGCGCAGTTCAAACCATTTTATGACAGCCAGCGCAATGAAGGTTTTTCCCAAGCCAACGCTGTCAGCCAGGATGCATCCGCCATACCGATCCAATTTGGAGCGCACGGCTTTGACGCCGTCACGCTGAAACTCAAACAATGTCTTCCAGATCGCAGTTTCGCTAAACCGGGCATCGTCGAGCTTGGCATCCTCGACCGTTTGGTCGGCAAGGAATTGAGTGAAGATGTGATACAGCGTTTTGAAGTAAACGAATTCAGGACTGTTGTGGCGATAGAGCCGTTCAAGTCGCTCTAGCACTTCGTCGCGAACGTCTTCGGTCAGCTCATCGTCCGACCAGAGTTCGTTAAACCATGCTAGCAGATCATCGCGATCACGGTCAGAATCGACGATCAGGTTTAACTCGATGTTTGGTTCATCAGTCAGGCCGAGACCTTTGATCGTAAAGTTCGAGCTGCCGACAAGCGCATGATCGCGCTTACCGTCGTGAACGTGATAAAGCTTGCCATGCATCAAGCCCGCTCGCTTGATCGAACGAATTTCTGCCTTCTCTCTGATCCAATCGGCGCATTGAATTGCGGCACCTGGCTTCCGCAGGCCATCCGTTAGAGTTAGGCGGTCCTCCTCCAACGAAAAGGCTGGGGGGCAAAGATCTTCACTTTCAACGCTGTCGATGAAGCGCGGCTCCCCGAACAAAAATCGGAGTTTGCCAATTCCGTCCAAAGTTTCGGCAAGTCGTGCATACGCAAAGCTAGTGAAATAGGCGGAGACCACCGAAAGCTCACTTCCGGCTCTGGCCTTTTCTATAAGGAAGCTGGCAGCCGAACCTCGACCGCGATTGTCACGAATTCCAGATTTCATAACCGACTGTGTCATCGCCCCTATCGTTAAACCTTCCCTTTGAACGGCAAGGCTCGTTCGCTAAGGATGTGTTCGACCAACTGCCAGCCCAGTTCAAGCCCCTGCATGCCATATGATGATTCTACGAAGCGTGGCTTGGCGAATCTCACCATTCGATGACGCTATATCACGGTGCGTCGTAGCGATTGCCCTTGCCAAGGGACAGGGAATGCCCAAAGATTCATAGTCATGCGCACTGACCTCGATCACCTTCCTGCCGCGAAGCAGCGCGAGCTTGAGCGCATCGTCGCGATCATCTTCGACGAATTCGGTGCGGCTACGGAAAATGCGACCGGCCCGCGAAAGGGCGCCCGCATCCTCAAAATCATCCTGTTCGGTAGCTATGCGCGCGGCGATTGGGTCGATGCGCCCGCATCGGCGAACCAGTATAAATCCGACTATGACATCCTCGTCATCGTCAGCCAGAAAGAGTTGACCGATCGTGCCGCCTACTGGGCGAAGGCCGAGGAGCGGTTGATCCGGGCCTATACGATCGAGAAAACGCTTCCAACGCCCGTCAACTTCATCGTCCATTCGCTGCATGAGGTGAATGACGGACTCGCGCATGGCCGCGTCTTCTTCATGGAGGTCGCGAAAGACGGGATTGCTCTTTACGAAGCGGATGATCGGGAACTGGCAACGCCCAAACCCAAAACGCCAAAGCAGGCTCTCGCGGCAGCGAAGGAATACTTCGAGGATTACTACCCCGGAGCGGTCGTGTGGTTGAATACGTCGCGGGATTTAACGAAGCAGAAACGTCCCAAGGAAGCCGCCTTCTTACTGCACCAGGCAGCCGAACGCTTATATTCAGGCCTCCTTCTCACACTGACCTACTACACCCCATACAACCACAATATCGCCTTCCTGCGTTCGCTTGCCGAAGGACTCGACCGTCGGCTGCACGGTGTTTGGCCCGAGACCAATCGTGCTGAGCGCGCGATGTTTCAAAAACTGAAAGAAGCATACACGAAGGCACGATATTCAAAACATTACCGGATCAGCGAAGAGGAACTGATCTGGCTCGGGGAGCGCATCGAAGAACTCAGCCGCGTTGTGCATCGGGTCTGCTCCGACAAGATCGTGGAACTGGAAAGGGCCGCCCGCACATAATCACGTTGCGCCGATAATGCGCATGCTTGAGTATTATAAGGGCTTGCGGTTTCAATCCGGCCGTGCATCAGCTAGATACTTAGCGGAAAGCATGGGAGGCCGTATGACTGTTGACCCTAGGACGCTTCGACGCGGCATTTATCGATACAAGAATCCCGCGCCGTTGGAAGCGGACGCGCAAGTCCAAGATGTTCATGGCGGGTCAGACATGCCGCTTTCGGAATCGGAATATCGTGAAAGAGGCTATGAGCCGTCTTTCGATGATTTGCCGTGGCGCGATGATTATCTGGCTTCCCTTGAGTCGGCGAAACATGACAACAGCGAGAGCGATGCCTAAAGGCCCACAAGGACAGAAGCACCCGAGCGACGCCATCGGCCTTGCTGTCATGGTCGGAAGATTGCGACAGGCGAGATCGACGAGGACGACCGCAACGAGCTGAAAAGCACCGCCGCTCGGCTTGGCAGCAAACACGGCAAGAAGCGTGCTCAGAACATAACGGCAGAGCGGTGGGCAGAGATCTCACACAAGCTGGCTGAAAAGCGATGAAGGTAGGTCTAGCCCTTTCTCCCGAAAATACTCACCACATTGGAATCTTGACGAAACTCGTCCTTCAAGATTGGTGCAGCGCGAGATTGAGTTTCTCCCGAAAGGGCTCCCGGCTCTAGGTCCGCCAACTCTTCCAAGTCAGCTGTCGGGAACGGGAGAGCTTTCACGATTTGAGAAGCCGATTGCACACCTTCTTCCATGAGAAGCTCGAAGCTGCGTCGAATTAGGTGAGGTTCTTCCTTTTCGAGTTTTCCATCCAGTGGCTCGCCGTTGCGCCAGCCGCGGCGATTGTAGTTTATCCAGAGGCGCCGCGCATCATCGTCATCTATAAGATCGAGCTGCTTGCTGCGCATAATCATGGCGGCAACAGACGCCCCCCAGCGTTCCTTCAGGGTCAAAAACCCGTCCAGCGAAGGAGCGTAGAGTTCGCCGACGAACTCTGCTTCTGGCAGCAACATGGCCGATGCGATTTGATCGGCCTGCTTCTCAATCGCCTTGTAGAAGGCTCGATCATTCAACCGCTTATGCGAGACATTGGCGTGGCAGGCGATGTGGACTAATTCGTGCAGCACGTCGAACCGCTGGCGGCAGGCGCTGGCCTTGTCGCGCGACAGCATCACAAATGGCACATTGAAACGATCCGACCATTGTGAAAACGCATCCAGCTTGTCGGCGCGAACATGGATACGGGATACCAGTATGCCATTGGTTTCGAGTTGTTCGATGGTGTCCGGCATTGGGCCAGGCCGAATGTCCCAGTACTCCCTAATCTCGCGAGCCACGCGCTCTATAAAATCGGAGTTACCGAAACTCTCTTCGGAGAAATCGAAACGAGGGACGTGGAGCGCGGGAAGGTCGAAATACGACGCAAGATAATCGACAACCTCTTTCATCCATTCGAGACGAACTTCCGCTCGATCACGTGCGGACGGCGGCGCTGACAGGCGCGCGCGCCAAAAAATCGGCTTTTCATCCTTTGTAACCATTGGGCGAAAGAAGTAATCGTAAGGAACCTTGAGAATTGCAGCGAACTTGTGAACGCCATCTAGCTTTGGCGTTTGCCGGCCATTTTCATACTTCGATACGGATTGGACGCTCAGGTCAACTAAATCGGCAAACACCGTCGCGCTGATGCCAAGCGCCATTCGCGCTTCGGTCAGACGTTCCCCAACAAAACCTTGTGCAATTACACTCACTTTTTGCCGTCCGTCCCAGTATCGCCATCACGCTTCGGCGTCTTCCAGGGCATGGACCGCTTCGGAGCGTCCTTTTTCGGCGTTGCAGGGTAAGCATCCAAAATTTCGGCTATCGCAAATTCTACAGCCCACGCGCGGCAGTCCGCAGCAGGAAGGCAAAACTGGATCATGCCCAACTTTTGTTCATCGGCGCGGAAGCGACGTCCTACCGGATTGTGGGCGATTAGCCCATACAGCGTCGGCATCAGAAACGCGCCGTCCGGCTCGTCGCCAAGATCGAGACGAGGCAAGTCCATCGAGTTGGCAAGCCGCTCGCGAAATTTCGCTGGCTGCGGCATCATGCCGATAGCCTGAACGTAAGACTGCGTCATCGCTACGTCACCCTTGAACACATAGGCATGGCGGCGGTTGTTCTGAACGATGAGGCTCATCGAATGCGAAAGACCATGCCTAACTGCGAGATCGACAATCAGCTTCTCCATCTTGAAATGCCGACGCTGCAGAAGGTCATCGATCTTTTGGTCGGGCAGAACGGTCTTGTCTGCGTCAACTTCAGCGAATGCATCTGCATAGGCGATGACCGTCAAAGCGCGCAGGTCTGACCAGAATGCCATCGGTATGTCGCGCACGATCATCCCGCTGGCCGTTGCTTTCAATAGCTCGTAAGCGTCCATGCGATTCCAGCCCTTCAACGTTTTTCCTGCACTGCACATTTTTGTGTTTATCTTAAAGTGTTTTGCCCTGCAAGCGTGAATATTCGCCATCCGGACCGTGGAGGGGCATCATCGTTTACGCCTCGCTTGCCGGAACGTTCAGAAAATGGCATGATCTCGCGCACGGGATGGAATGACTGGCGGCCATCCCGAGGATTATCCTGCCAGCATCATGCAGGTCCGGCCGAGGGTCGGGCAGTTGCTGTAGACCGCATTGGCGGCGCGCAGCGGACACCGCTTGCACACCCGCGCACGATGGCGCGGACCGCCGCTGTGCGAGCTGCAAATGACACTCCCCAAACCGAAGGACTTCTACGCGCGCGAAGTCGTGATGACGCGCGTCGACCATCTCATCCGCCGCAAGCAGGGTGAGATCGAGCGGATCACGCGCATCCTGCGCGCTTTCTTCGATCCCGATCAGGTGCAGGCCCCCGAACCGGGGCAGATCAGGCGGATCATCCTGATCGGCCCCTATGCGCGACGATCTTGGTACGAAGACGAAAAGACGATCAACTTTTCCGATTACGAACTGTGGATCGTCGTCAATCACCCGCTCTTCAAAGAGGAATGTTGCTGGAGGCGCGCCCGCGAAATCATCGGCAGCGAGCTTGGCGATCGCTGCGCGGTCAGCCTCGAACTCTATTCCCGCGCCGACATTCGCATTGCCAAGGCCGAGGGTGACACTTTCATCCTCGACCGGATCGAAGCAGGCATCACCCTTTACCGGGCCTCGCGCGATGCGCCGCTCAACGAGCGCGAACGCAAGGGAGCGCGGCTATGACCGCCCCCGCTTCGACCGCCGCCTTCGAGGACCTATATCGCACCGAGTATCGGCGCCTGTTGCGTAAGCTGCGGCGCAGGGTCGGCTCCGACGAGGCACCCGATCTGGTGCAAGAGGTGTTCGCGCGCTTTCTGCGCCGCGAGGCGCTGGGTCGCGTCGATAACCCGGCCGCCTATCTATCGCGGGTTACCCGCAACCTACTGATCGATCGCGCGCGCAGGAAACGGCACGACATGCCGATTTTCTTTCCCTTCGACGACGAGCGTGACGCGGCGTCGCGGGCCGACCAGACACGGCGAATCGAAGCGATCGACCTGTTTCGACTCTACCGGCAGACCATTCGCGCCATGCCGCCGAAGACCCGGCGCGTATTCATGATGCGCCGGGTGAAGCGCATGAGCTATAAGGAGATCGCGGCGGGCCTGGGCATCAGCATCGCGACCGTCGATTACCATATGGTGCGGGCTCTCGCGCGCTGCCGCGCTGTAGTCGCCGCGCAATGGTGACGGGCGCATTTGTCGTACGCGAACACGTTTCCGGCGTTCGAATACGGGAGGAAACTCTTGCCTCGCCCGGTTCGGGAAATGATTTCGCGACCTTCTATCGCGCCGAGCGAGTGTGGTTGTTTCATTATTTCCGGAGGAGGATCGGGCCTGATGCCGCGTCCGATCTTGTGCAGGAAGCTTTCACGCGTCTGCTTCGCAGCGGCGCGTTTGATCGGGTGGAATATCCGCGCCCCTATTTGGCGCGGATAGCGCACAATCTGCTGATTGAGCGAGCGCGTAAGATTATGCGCGAGGGAGGCGCCGCTTGTCAGTTCGACGAAACCTGCGATGCACCCGTGGCGCCCGAGCAGGAACGGCACGTCGAGGCGATGGAATTGCGGAGGGCCTTCCGGCGAGCGCTTCGCCCGCTGTCACGAAAGACCCGGCGCATATTCCTAATGCACCGCCTGCGTGGCATGACATATCGGAATATCGCCGACGAACTTGGCATGAGCAACAAGGCCGTCGAGAAGCATATCGGACGCGCACTCGCACGGTGTCGTAGAGTCGCGCTCGCGCATCGGGAGTAGGATCGCGCATCCATTACTGCGCCGTGCCCGGAGCCGGTTCGATTACCTTTGAAGGAAGGAATTCTCGGGGCCTAATTGGGGGCACCCATGCCACGTGTAACAGAACAACCGATTGTAATCAAATCAGAAAATTTAAGTTGTTCGATTCCGGCTCGGCTCCATCTCTTCTCGCTTTTCCCGACGTTCCGCCTGTCGCGCCTTGGCGCGCGAGGGCTGTCATGCGGCCATCTTCTCCTTGCTTCGCGCGCTGATGACATTCATGTAAGCGACAAGCAGACCCCCGAAGGGGCAGTGGGAGAGCGGCATTGGACCAGTTTGATATCATCATCATCGGTGGCGGCAGCGCGGGCAGCGCGGCGGCGGGACGGCTTGCGGCGGACGGGCGGCGGCGCGTCTGCCTGATCGAGGCGGGGGGGCATAATGATATTCTGGCCGTCAAGACGCCGGGGTTGATGCCCTTCATCCCCAAGGCGTCGAACTGGCAATATGAAACCGTGCCGCAAAAGGGGTTGAACGGACGGCGGGGGTATCAGCCGCGCGGGCGCGGGCTGGGCGGATCGAGCGCGATCAACGCCATGCTGTATATTCGCGGCACGGCCTTTGACTATGATCAGTGGGCGGCGCTGGGGGCGGCGGGGTGGAGCTATGCCGACGTCCTCCCCTATTTCAAGCGTAGCGAGGGCAATGAGCGCGGCGGTGATGAATTTCATGGCGGCGACGGCCCGCTCAGTGTCGTCGACCAGCGCTGGCCCAATGTGACGAGCCGGCGCTTTGTCGAAAGCGCGGCCGCGCTGCAACTGCCACGCACCGATGATTTCAATCGCCGCGATAATGAAGGCTTTGGCCTCTATCAGGTCACGCAAAAGGGCGGCGAGCGCTGGTCGGCGGCGCGCGCCTATGTCGAGCCGCTGCGTGGGAAGCCCAATCTGGATATTCGCACCGGCGCGCTGGTGGAAAAAATCGTCGTAGAAGAAGGGCGCGCGACCGGCGTCATTATCCGGCGCGGCGCGGGGCACGAGAGGCTGCACGCGCGGGCGGGTGTCATCCTGTCAGCGGGGGCCTTTGGCAGCCCGCAGATATTAATGCTCTCCGGCATCGGGCCCGCCGTGCATCTGCGCAACATGGGGGTCGATGTTGTGGCGGACCGCGCCCGCGTCGGCGAAGATCTGCAAGACCATATCGACTATGTTTCGAGCTGGGAAACGCGCTCGACCGATCCTATTGGCAACAGTCTGGGCGGGACATGGCGCATGGTGAAGGCGATTTTCGAACATCGCATGCGGCGCACCGGAATCATGACCACCTGTTTCGCCGAAGCGGGCGGCTTCTGGAAATCGCGGCCCGATCTGCCCGTGCCCGATATTCAATATCATTTCGTTCCCGCGATGCTGGAAGATCATGGCCGCACCAAGGTGAAGGGGCATGGCTTTTCCTGTCATGCCTGTGTGCTGCGCCCCGAAAGCCGCGGGACGGTGCGGCTCGCCGCGCCCGATGCCGCGGCGGCCCCGGCGATTGACCCCGGCTTTCTGACCGATGATCGCGACATGGACAGCCTGCGCGCAGGCGTGCGGATGATGCACCGGATCGTCGAAACCCCGCCGCTGTCCGACTATGCGGGGCGCAACCGCTATCCGGTCGATATGGACGATGATGCGGCGCTCGACGCGCTGATCCGCAGCCGGGCGGACACCGTCTATCACCCCGTCGGTACCTGCCGCATGGGCAGCGATACGGACGCCGTGGTGGATCCGACGCTGAAGCTGCGTGGCATCGACGGGCTGTGGGTCGCCGATGCGAGCATTATGCCCCGGCTGGTCAGCGGCAATACCAATGCGCCCAGCATCATGATCGGCGAGCGTGCGGCGGATTTTGTGGCGGCAGCCATCGCCTGAGGCTGCTCTCCGGGGCGCAGCTGCCCCCCGGCCTATAAGGTGCAGGCGGCGGCGAGGGCGTGGCCGCTGTCGGTCAAGGCATAGCGGCTGACCGGCGGTCTGTGGTCGAGGATCGCGCGCGTCACCAGCCCCTGACGATCAAGCGCGACCAGCCCTTGCGACAGCGCGCGGGGCGTCGCCGGCACGAGCAAGCGTGACAGAGCGTTGAAGCGGTCGGCCCCGCTTTCGATGCCCGCGACGATGGGCAGGCCCCAGCGTGTGCCGGTGCCCAGCGAAAGGCCGATGTTTCCTTGGGCATGCGCGATTCTCGCTGCGCGCAGGGCGGCGGCCTGTCCGGCGGCCGTCAGCAGATATTCGGGGCGGAGCGGGTGGCCATGGCCCGGATTGCGGGTCACCCACCCCAGATTGGCGGCGGCGGCCAGGGTGCGGGTCAGGCTGTCGCGCGATATGCCCAGCCGATGGATCAACTCGACGAAGCGCGCGCCGCGACGCGCCGCCAGATCGGCGAGCAAGGGTATCAACCAGCGGTGACTGCTGAGTTGAAGCAGAAGTGGGTCGGCGACGATTGACGACATATTCAACTAAATATACAAACCAGACCGTCAAGGCAAATGTCTTGATGTGGGCAGCGGCGATTCCGCTGATAGGGAAGGGAATGGAAATGGCGTTGGAGATGAAGGCGGAAATGACCTGTTCGCTGGGAGTCACCGATATGGATGCGTCCATTGGCTGGTATGA
Organism: Sphingopyxis sp. MWB1; assembly: GCF_000763945.1. Lineage (NCBI taxonomy): Bacteria > Pseudomonadati > Pseudomonadota > Alphaproteobacteria > Sphingomonadales > Sphingopyxidaceae > Sphingopyxis > Sphingopyxis sp. MWB1. Next base: position 1,544,171 of record NZ_JQFJ01000002.1, on the reverse strand, counting down.
AAAGGTGATGGGCTGCAAGCCGCTCTATCGGATGGACGATATGGGATGGTGCGAGCTGGCGACGCCGATGCCGGGGGTGAATATCGGGCTGAGCGAGGTCGAAGCGGTGCCGCAGGGCGGCGGCGCGACCAATGTTTTCGAGGTGGCGGATATTGCTGCGGCCAAGGCGCATCTGGATTCCCATGGGGTCCGGCAGGATGGCGATATTCAACATGTTCCGGGAATGGTTCGCTTACTCAGCTTTTATGATCCCGATGGTAATTGCTTCATGTTCTCAGAATCGGAAATGTCGAATTGACCGGCGACTTTGCGATGATTCGAGCCGGGCGCCCTGCGCAGCCGTCGGCGGCGCGTGGCGGCTGTCGATCCGCAGCAATATATTGAAAGATAAGGGTAAATTTCCGCCCTTGAAGAGGGGGGCAAAAAAAGAGGGCCGGAACTTGCGTCCCGGCCCAGCCTTTCAGGCTCTCCCCTCCTGAAACTGTTGACAGGCTGAATGCCATATTAATGCCATGATGAAAAGGGGTATTTTCGTGCTGCGCTGCACCAAAAAATGGCCGGGGCATGACACCCCGGCCAGTGGTTCGCAGGAGGAACCTCGGTAGGACCCCGCCGCCCCGTTGAAAGAGGAAGAGTGCGGCGGCGGGTATCCTGTCTCGTATAATCAGTAGTTGTAGGCGCGCTCGCCATGCTCGCCGAGGTCGAGGCCTTCGCGCTCCACCTCTTCGCTGACGCGCAGCCCGGTGAAGAGCTTGGCGATGAAGACCGCGATGGCGGTGCCGACCGTCGCCCAGACGATGGTGGTGACCACCGCGATGACCTGCGTGGTGAGCTGGCCACCCAGCGCATAGTCGGCGTCGCCGGGACCGCCGAGCGCGGGAATCATGGTGAAGGCGGTGCCGACCGCGCCGACGATGCCGCCAACGCCGTGAATGCCGAATGCGTCGAGCGCATCGTCATAGCCAAGCTTGGTCTTGATCTTGGTCACCGCATAGAAACAGACGACCGAGGAGATCGCGCCGAGCAGGATGGCGCCAAAGGGCCCCGAATTGCCCGCTGCGGGGGTGACCGCGACCAGCCCGGCGATGATGCCCGAGCAAAAGCCGAGCGCCGAAGGCTTGTGCCCGCTCACCCGTTCGGCGACCATCCAGAAGAGACCGGCAGAGGCGGTGGCGACAAAGGTGTTGATCATGGCGAGGCCCGCCGAGCCATCGGCTTCGAGCGCCGATCCGGCGTTGAACCCGAACCAGCCCACCCAGAGCAGGCCGGTGCCGACCATGGTGAGCGTCATCGAATGCGGCGCCATCACTTCCTTTTGATAGCCGATGCGCTTGCCAAGGATCAGCGCGGCGATCAGTGCGGAGACGCCTGCATTGATGTGAACCACCGTGCCCCCGGCGAAATCGAGCGCGCCCATTTCAAAGAAGAGGCCGCCGCCTGCCCACACCATATGGGCGATGGGGAAATAGACGATGGTCAGCCAGATGATGCCAAAGATCATCAGGGCGGCAAATTTCATGCGTTCGACGACCGCGCCGACGACCAGCGCAAGCGTGATGGCGGCAAAGGTCATCTGGAAAGAGATGAACACATATTCGCTGATCACTTCATCGGTGAAGGTCGCGGCGGTCGAATCGGCGCTGACCCCGGCGAGGAAGAATTTGCCCCAGCTGATGAAGGCATTGCCTTCGGGACCGAAAGCGAGGCCATAGCCATAGGTGACCCAGATCAGCATCGCGAGACAGGCCGCCGCCCCGACCTGCGTCATTGTCGAGAGCATATTCTTGGTGCGCGTGAGACCGCCATAGAAGAGCGCAAGGCCCGGCAGAATCATCATCAGCACCAGCAAGGTGGCGGTCATCATCCAGGCGTTGTTGCCGGGATTGGGAACGGCCGCGGCGGCGGTTTCCGCCGCTTCGGCGACCGGCGCCGCCGCTTCTTGCGCCCAGGCGGGCAGCGCGGCGAACAGCGACAGGCCGGCAGCCCCCGCGCTTGCCGCAATCTTGTTTGCGAATGTCATATTGTCCCCCTTCATCTTTTTACAGCGCCGCTTCGCCGGTTTCGCCCGTGCGGATGCGCACGGCCTGGCCGACGTCGAGAACGAAGATCTTGCCGTCGCCGATCGATCCGGTGCCGGCGCTTTGCTGGAGCGTCTCGACGACGCGCGCCGCGAGGGCGTCGTCGCAGACAAGTTCGATTTTCACCTTGGGCACCATGTTGGTGGCATATTCGGCGCCGCGATAAATTTCGGTCTGCCCTTTTTGCCGTCCGAACCCCTTGACCTCGGTCACGGTCATGCCGGCAATGCCCAGCCCGGTCAGCGCTTCGCGCACTTCGTCGAGCTTGAACGGTTTGATGATAGCCAGGATCAGCTTCATATTGCCCCCTTTTCGCTTATGGCTTCATGCTGCGGTGCAACAGCCGTGCCATTTCGCGCGGGGGCGCAAATTTAACAGTTTATGAAGATTTGATGGCGCCGTGCGACAGTTTCGGTCGCATTCTTGGGCAGGCGCGCGTCGTTCGTGCCTATATTTTAGGCAGCGTCATCCGGGCTGTCTCCTCCGTCCTGCGTAAAGCGTGCCCAGATCGGCAGGTGGTCCGATGCGCGCGCGGCGAGCAGGCTGTGGTGGACGCCGGCGTCGACCAGTTGCAATTCGGGGGAGGCAAAAATGCGATCGAGCCGCGCAATGGGGCGGCGGCTGTGAAAACTGTTGCCGGTTTCTATCGGACAAAGACGCTCGCCGAAATCGGCCAGACATCCGCCCGCCGCGCGCCATTCATTGCAATCGCCCATCAAAATGGTCGGCAGATCCTCGCCATCGGCGATATGTTCGAGGATCGCGCGGGCCTGATGGCGGCGGCGCAGCCCCGAAATGTCCAGATGCATGCCAACGACGCGCAGCCGCGTACCGCCCACGCGCAAGGTCGCCGCGACCGCGCCACGCGGCTCGAGCGTCGGCAGATGGAGCGCGTGGCTTTCCTCCACCTCGACGCCCTGGCGCACGAGCAAGGCATTGCCGTGCCAGCCGATGCTGTGCGGCCGGTCGGTGAGGGGGACGGGCACATAGTCGCTATAATCGTCGAACATATGCGGCGGGATGGCGCTGGCGCGGTTACCAAAACGACGGTCTGCTTCCTGCAGCGCGACGATATCGGCGTCGAGCTCGCCCAACACCGACAGAACGCGCGCCGGGTCGCGGCGACGGTCGAGGCCGATGCCCTTGCGCATATTATAGGAAACCACCTTGATCATCGGAACGACAAGGATCAGCCGGGACGGGCGCCGCTGGCGGGCGCGTCAAATTCGGCGAGCAATTGCCGGGCTTCGTCCAGATCCTCGTCGAGCACCATGATCCGCACCGGGATCATCAGTCCCACGCTTTCGGCGATATTCATGCCCGCATCGAAGCACACCGCACGGACGCCCGCGCTTTCGAGGCGTCCGCGCAGCAACTCGGCCTCCGCGCCATTGGGCAGGCGCACCAGTTCAACCAGCGCCATCAGCCAGCCTCGCCTGCAATGAAGCGGTCGGTGGGGCGGGTGGGCAGGCCATCGATGCTGCGGTCGCGTTGGCTGAATTTTTCCACCCACAGGGCGGGGTCGGCTTGGCGATGATATTTTTGCAGCGTGTCGCGCTCGCGCTTCAGCTGCATCAGCGGCACGCCCCAGCCGCAACTGGTCTGCACGCTTTCCACGTCGATCAGGAAAATCTGGCGCGTGCCGGGGAGCAGGGTGAATTGGGCCGCGAGATCCTCCCAATCGGCATCCTGCGGCAAGACGGGGCGACCCCGGCCATAGATGCGCAGGATCAGCGCGCTGCGGTCAAAGGCGCAGAACATCAGCGTGATGCGGCCATCGGCGGCAAGATGGGCATGGGTTTCATTGCCCGATCCGCCAAGGTCGAGATAGGCGACCCGGTCATGCCCCAGCACCCGGAAACTGTCGCCATAGCCCTTGGGCGACAGGTTGATGCGCCCCTGCTCGGCCGCGGTGGCGGTGAAGAAGATCGGCTGTTTCTCGATAAAGGCGATATGTTTGTCGGTCAGCGTGTCGGTGAATTCGGCCATGTCGCGCTCCGCCCGGGGTGGTCCTTGTCTGCTATCACCATTTGCTGCCCTCTTCTATCGCGGCGGCTTCGTCGGGGCGGCTCGTGCGGCCGAGGGCGGCGTTGCGATGGGGGAAGCGGCCGAAACGGTCGATAATGTCGAAATGCTTTTGCGCATAATCCAACGCCTCGGGGTCCGAAAGCTGGCTCATCAGGCGCAGCGATTCGCGTTGATCGGCAATATCTTCGCTATGCTCAAAGGGGATATAGGCGAACATGCGCCGCTTATCGTCCCAGCCCTCGTCCCATCCTTTCGCCACAAGGCCGCGCGCGATGGCGCGGGCGAGACTGTCGGTGGCAAAGGCATCGGCATGGCCGCGGAAAATGTTACGCGGCACCTGGTCGAAGAGGATGATAGCGGCAAGCGCCCTGTCGCTGTCGGTCAGAAAGGCCTCGGCAGGCTGCGATCGCAGCGCGGCGTGCCAATCGCCCGCGAGATCGCGGACCGCATCGTCGAAGGCGGCCCCGCCGCCATACCAATGTTCGCGCCCATGATCCTGAAACCAGAAGCGCAAAAGCTGCGCGGGCCAGTCGACAGGCGGGGCGGCGGGGTCGCTGTTCGGATCGGTCATAAGGCTCAGTCTAGCTGAGCCGACTTCGCCTTGCGATAGGGAACAAATTGGTCGAGTGACACAAAGCCGCGCCACATATGGCCGCTACGGTCATAAAGCTGCACCGAATCGAGGCTGCAAAGTTGGCTGCCGCTGGTGCGGGTTACCAAAATATCATCTTCGTCGAGGGTTTCGGCGCCGCTGCGCGGACGATTGACCCACAAAGTGTTGCCCACGCGATAGACAAGGGCCGTGCCGTCGATGATTGTCGAGTTGGTGGCCGACAGGGGAATGCAACTTTGCGGTTCCCCCGCCACACGGCCTTCGAGCATCTTGTCGAGCTGTGCTTCGGGCGATAATTTTTCCTTGGCGGCGCCCGGAACGGCAACAAGAGCCAGTGCGGTCAGGGCGGATGCAATCAGCAGACGCATGACAGGTCTCCTTATAAAACATGGCCTCCCTGATGGGTTTCATAAGGCAACCGGGATGAACCGTTGCTGACTCGCGTCAGCAGGCCGCATCGGGCAGGGGGATGCCCAGCGGTCCCTTGCACTTCTTCTTCTTCTTTCGCGGCGCGCTGTTTTCGTCCTCGCGGTCAGCGTTATCGCTGCCGCCGGTATCGCCGCCGCCGGACAGACCGCCGAAATCGGCACCGATCATCAGCGTGGCTGCCGAACGAAAACGCACTTTGGCCGTCCAGTCGATGATCCAGGGTGCATTGCCCGCGGGCTTGGGCGGATAGGAAAATTGCGCTTCGGGGCCAAAGGCGTTGAGATTGCCGAACATCATCTCGCCCGATGCCTTTTTGACTTCGGCGGGAATCTGGCAGCTTGTCTGTGCAGGCGGCATCACGATTTTCTGCGCCACAAGCTTGGCAACCGTGGCGGGCGGCAACCAGTCCCACAGCCCGCCGCCAAATTCGCGGCTGTTGCTGCTGGTCCACCATATCATGTCGCCCTGGCCGCGGTCGGTGCTGCCGAATGTCCAGGCGACATAGCCGGTGGCGGCGGCAACGGGATCCCAGCGGAGCAGGACCGACCCATCGCCTTGTTCCTGTGTCGAGACGCGCAGGCCCGGCATATAATCCTGGTCGAGGGTGAAGCGGATATCGGTGCCCACATTGCTGGCAATGCGGTGCGTGCCGAGCAGCGAGCTGCCGCGCGGAATCGCCTTGCCCGATTTGCGATTGGGCCAGTCGGCATAGGCGGCGCTGTTCGCCTCTGACACGGTCCGGATAAGGGGGGCGGCCGTGCTGAACAAATTGGGGGGCGTCTGTCCCGCCGCCAGCTTGGAAAAGTCGATCACGACCGGTTGCCCCGGCCCCGCTTTCGCGCCGCATCCCCAATAGAGGAGCAGGCGCCCCTTGGGCGGATCAAACGGCATGTCGCTGGTCCCCGGCTGGCTGCGTTCGGGCGACCAGAGGGGAAGCGAGGCGCCCAGCTTCGCCTGGGGTTCGAAAAAATGATCGGCCTTCACGGGCGGCGTTGCGGGGGTTTGCCCGGAACCAAGGCGAAGCTGCATCATGTGCGTGACCGGATTTTCCCGTCCGCCCAGCATCATCCCCACCATACTGCCCATGGCCGCCCCGCCACTGCCCGGCGCGCCCATCCCCGACATCGTCGCAACATCCATCTCGTAACGCTGCTTGGGACCGCTGGTGCGCTGTGCGAAGACAGGAACGGTGGCGAGCATCGCCGCAATCGCGGCGGTTGCGGCGGCATAATGCAAGGACTGGCGCATCTTCATTCTCCCTTTGCAGGACCGCACTGCGCGGTCTGCCGCGAATCGCGGTGGCGGCGGCAGGACATCGGCCCGCCGCGCGCAGCGCCAAAGAGAGACTTGCAGCCTTTAGGGGAGGGGGTTGCGACCGATCCCGCCATCCTTGCGACCAAGAAGGGCGTGCGGGGGAGCAAGCGGTAAAGCGGGGCGGTCGGCTATGCCGTGCCGCCCACCGTCAGCCCGCTCACCAACAGCGTCGGCTGGCCAACCCCGGCAGGGACGCTTTGTCCGCCCTTGCCGCAGATGCCGATGCCTTCGTCGATCGCCATGTCATTGCCGATGCCGGCAACCTTGGTCAGCACACTCGGCCCGTCGCCGATCAGCGTCGCGCCCTTGATCGGGTCGCCCAGCTTGCCATTTTCGATCCGATACGCCTCGGTGCAGGAAAAGACGAACTTGCCCGACACGATATCGACCTGTCCGCCGCCAAAGCTTTTGGCGAAAATACCGTTCTTGACGCGGCCCAGCAGTTCGGCGGGATCGTCGTTTCCGCCGCGCATGAAGGTGTTGGTCATCCGCGGCATGGGGGCATGGGCAAAGCTTTCGCGGCGGCCATTGCCCGTGGGCTCGACCCCCATCAATCGCGCGTTGAGCCGGTCCTGCATATAGGCTTTCAATATGCCATCCTCGATCAGCACCGTCTCGCGCGTCGGCGTGCCTTCATCGTCGATCGACAGCGACCCGCGCCGTCCGCCGCCCACGGGGCTGGCCATCGCGCCATCATCGACAACGGTGACGCCGGGGGCGGCCACACGCTCGCCGATACGGCCCGAAAAGGCGCTGGTGCCCTTGCGGTTGAAATCGCCTTCGAGGCCGTGGCCGACGGCTTCGTGGAGCAGAACGCCGGGCCAGCCGGGGCCGAGCAACACGGTCATTTCACCCGCCGGGGCATCGACCGCGCGCAGATTGACCAGCGCCTGTGCCAGCGCTTCGTCGATGGCGCGGTTCCACTGTGTCTCTTCGAACAGATGGTCATACATATAACGGCCGCCAAGCCCGAAATAGCCCGATTCGCGGCGGCCATTTTCTTCGACCACGATACTGACATTCAGCCGCACAAGCGGACGGATATCGGTGGCCAGAAAACCGTCGGCGCGGACGATTTCAACGACCGACCAGCTTCCCGCAAGGCTGACCGACACCTGCACAATGCGCGGGTCGCGCGCGCGGGCGGCGGCGTCAATCTGTTCGCACAGCGCAACCTTTTTCTTGAAAGGGACGAGGTCGAGCGGATTGGCTTCGTCATAGAGATGGCGGTTGGTGCGCGGCGGCGGCGGGCTGTGCGGCGCCTTTGCGGGATCGAGCAGCGCCAGCGTCTCCGCCGCGCGGCGAATCGCGCCGGCGCTGATGTCGCTGGCATGGGCAAAGCCCGTCATCTCGCCCGAAACAGCGCGCAGGCCAAACCCCGCATCGGTCGAATAATCGGCGGTTTTCAGACGGCCATCGTCGAAGCCGAAGCTCTCGGTCGCACTATATTGTAGGTAAAGCTCGCCATCGTCGGCCTTGGCCAGCGCCTCGCGCGCGAGTTGCTGCGCAAGATCGGGGTCGAGCGCATCGGCGCGATAGAGAAAGCGGCGGGGGTCTGTAGGGCTTGTCATCCCTGCCGATATAGGCGCGGCAGAGCGTTTCGCCAATTCTTTAGGATGAGGGGGCGCGAGCGGGCCGCTCAGCCTTTGTCGGCGACGCCGCCGATTGCGATGAAGCGGCGGTCGCAATAGCCGCAATCGACAAAGCCGTCATCGGGGTCGATTTCCAGCCACACGCGCGGATGGCCGAGCGCGGCATTGACAAGCCCATCGCCGGTGCCATCGCAGGCAACGCGGAGCTTTGACGTGCGGATCGTTTCGGGGGCGGGCGCAGGCTGGTTCATAAGGGGCGCCCATAGCAAGCGTCTCGCGCCTCGGCAATCGGCTCTGCGCATTGCAGGCAAACTATGCGTTCGTCCCCCTTTCCCCTGGGGGGGCGGGCGGCTATGGAAGCGCGATGACTGAAGCCGCCATCCGCATCGACGCCGTCTCCAAAATCTATGCTGGCGGCAAGCAAGCGCTCGACAATGTGAGTTTCGACGTCCCCCGCGGCCAGATTTTCGGGCTGCTCGGCCCCAATGGCGCGGGAAAGTCGACGCTGATCAATATTCTCGCCGGTCTGGTGAACAAGACGAGCGGCCATGCCAGCATCTGGGGCTTCGACATCGACGCCAATCCGCGCAACGCCAAATATTCGATTGGCATTGTGCCGCAGGAAATAGTCTTCGACCCTTTTTTCACGCCCTTTGAAACGCTGGAGAATCAGGCGGGCCTTTATGGCGTGCCCAAGGGGCAGCGGATTTCGGACGAACTGCTCGCCGCTGTGCATTTGAGCGACAAGCGCGACGCCTATGCGCGGACGCTTTCGGGCGGGATGAAGCGCCGTCTGCTGGTTGCCAAGGCGATGGTACATTCGCCGCCGATCATCGTCCTTGATGAGCCGACCGCCGGGGTCGATATCGAACTTCGCCAGCAGCTTTGGGACTATGTGCAAAGCCTCAACGATCGCGGCGTGACCGTGGTGCTGACGACGCACTATCTCGAAGAGGCCGAAGAACTTTGCGACCGCATCGCCATCATCAATCATGGCAGGCTGATCGCGAACAAGCCGACGCGCGAACTCGTCGATATGGCGCGCGAGAAGGTGGTCGTTGTGACCCTCGACGCCGATGTCGCCGAGCTTCCCTCACATCCCGCCTTTGACAAGGTGGAGCGCGACGGTGAGCGCGCGCTGGCGATCCATTATAACAAGGACCGGGTGAATGCGGGCGAGGTGCTCGCCGCGGTCAATGCCATGGGCCACGGCATTGTCGATGTGTCGACGCGCGAGGCGGATCTCGAAGATGTGTTTTTGAACCTGACGCGGGCGGCTGCGGGATAGGTTTTTGTGGGGTCAGCGCAGGCTGATCTGCGCCACCACGCCGAAATGATCCGAGGGGTAGAGGCCGTTCACCGGCCTGTCGCCGATGATATGGGCTTTGCGGATGCCAAAGGCGGTCGATTCGACGAAAATATGATCAATGACCCGCGCTTCATGGCCATGCGCCGGGTTGAGTGTCGTGGCGACCGCTTTGGGAGGCAGCGCGGAGACGAAGCGCGGGCTCAGGGCGTCAAGCCCGCGATCATCGAGCGGCGCGTTGAAGTCGCCGAGAAGAAGCGCCGGAACCCCGTCGTCCGGAATCCAGTGGAGAAGGTCGGCGATCTGCGCCGCGCGCACCGCCGCCGCCTCCGGCTGCCAGGCCAGATGCGTGGCGACGACGTCGATCGGCTTGCCCTCTTTCTGCACGCGAACGCGGATGGCGGTACGATAATCGTCAAGCGGTTCCAGCTTGCGCCGCGCCACATCCACCACCGGCAAGCGGCTGATAATGGCGTTGCCATAGCGTTTGGACGCGGTTTCGGGTTCGGCTCCCACGAAAAAGACATGCGGATAGCCCAGCCGCTCCGCGATGGTTTCGGCCTGATTGGGCAGGCCCTTGCTGGCGTCCTGCAAAACTTCCTGCAAGGCGATGACGTCGGGATCGGCGGCGCGCAGCGCGGTGACGATCAGATCCAGCCGCGCGGGCCACTGCCCGCCGGCATCGTGCCAGATATTGAAGGTTGCGAGCGTCAAGCCTTCGCGCGGGGCGGTGGCCCGGGGCGCCAATTGTCCCGTGCAGGCGGCGAGAGAGAGGGTGATGAGCCCGCCCAGCAGGCCACGCCGTTCAAATTCGGATTGGGGCGACATGGTTTATTTCCTTGCTTCGGGACGCATGAATCCCCCTGTCCTGTCGCGCCGCTCTATGCAAGAGAGGGACGATGAACGAGAGCGATATCATCATCATCGGCTCCGGCGCCGCTGGTCTTACCGCGGCCATCGCGCTCGCCGATCATTGCCGCGTGCTGGTGCTGGCCAAGGGCGAACTGACCGGAGGATCGACCGCCTGGGCACAGGGCGGGATTGCCGCCGTGCTCGACGCAGGCGACACGTTCGACAATCATATCAACGACACAATGGTCGCAGGCGCAGGGCTTAACCGGCGTGAGACGGTCGAATTTGTCATCGAAAATGCGCCCCAGGCGATCGAGCGGCTCGTCGAGATGGGCGTGCCCTTCAACATGGACGAAGGCGCGCTGCATCTGACGCGCGAGGGCGGCCATTCGCACCGCCGCATCGTCCATGTCGATGATGCGACCGGCTGGGCGGTGCAGGCCGCGCTGCTGAAAACCGCAGAGGCGCACCCGAATATCACCCTGCTTCCAGGGCAAGCGTGCATCGATCTGATCACCGGACGGCATGAGGAACGCTATTCAGGATCAGGGCGTGTGTGGGGCGTCTATGCGCTCGATCAGGCGAGCGGCAAGGTCCATGCCCATGTCGCCCGCGCGACGATCCTCGCGAGCGGCGGCGCGGGCCGCGTCTATCAATTTTCTACCGCTCCCAGAGGAGCAACCGGCGATGGCATCGCCATGGCGTGGCGCGCGGGCGCGCGCGTTTCCAATATGGAAATGATGCAGTTCCACCCGACCTGTCTTTATAATCTGGAAGTCAAAAATTTCCTGATTACCGAGGCGGTACGCGGCGAAGGCGGCATTTTGCGTCATCCCGAAACCGGGCATCGCTATATGCCCGATTATGACGAACGGGCAGAGCTGGCGCCGCGCGATATCGTCGCGCGCGCCAATGACGACCAGATCAAGCGCTTTGGCCTTGATTATGTCCATCTCGACATCAGCGACAAGGACCCCGATTTCGTCGCGGGCCATTTCCCCAACATCTATGAAAAGCTGATGGGGCTGGGCATCGACATGACGAAACAGCCGATCCCGGTGGTGCCCGCGCAGCATTATACCTGCGGCGGGGTGCTGATCGACCTCGCCGGACGCACCGACCTGCCGGGCCTCTATGCCGCGGGCGAAGTCACCGAAAGCGGGCTGCATGGCGCGAACCGGCTGGCGTCGAACAGCCTGCTCGAATGTTTCGTGTTCGGCGAAGCGGCGGCGCGCGATATCATCGCCCGCTGGGACGATCTCGACACTCCGCCGCCGGTGCGCCCCTGGGACGAAAGCCGCGTCACCGACTCCGACGAGGAAGTGGTGATCAAGCAGAATTGGACCGAAATCCGCCGCTTCATGTGGAATTATGTCGGTATCGTCCGCACCACCAAGCGGCTGGAACGCGCGCAGCACCGCATCCAGATGATGACGCATGAGGTGGAGGATTATTATGGCCACTTCCGCGTGACAACCGATTTGATCGAGCTACGCAACCTCCTCCAATGCGCCGAACTGATCGTCAAAAGCGCGCTGCACCGCAAGGAAAGCCGGGGGCTACACTATACGCTCGATTATCCCGACATGGCGGCGGAAGCGGTCGATACCGTGCTGGTGCCCTGATCGGTGGCGCGGAACGGGTCGCGGACCAAGTTGCCGCCGCCTTATTTGCGGCGACTCTGGATGCCCGAAACCGCCGTTGACAGTGGCAAATCCGCAATCGACCGCGAAACCTATCCGTTTAACATCCCGCTGTTTGGCGACTCGGAATTTGATCTTCGGTTCGACAAGCCGGTCACGATATTGGTCGGCGAAAATGGGTCGGGAAAATCGACCCTGCTCGAAGCGATCGCGGTGCTGGCGGGGTTCAGCGAAGGCGGCGGCGGCTATGGCCATCGCGCCGTCGACCGGTCGAATGTTTCGGGGACCGACGGCGGCATATTGGCGGATGCACTGCGCGCCGCCTGGTTGCCAAAGATTGGCTATGGCTTCTTCTTTCGCGCCGAAACCTTTTTCACCCTTGCCCGCTATGTCGATCAGTCGGCGGTTGATGCGGGCTTTGCCCCGCCCGACTATCTGTCATGGTCGCATGGCGAAGGCTTCCTCGGCTTTTTTGAGGAGCGCGCGGATCGGCAGGGCATTTATATTTTCGACGAACCCGAATCGGCGCTGTCGCCATCGCGGCAGTTTGAATATCTAAAATTGCTGCGCCGCATTCAGCGCACGAACAACAGCCAGGTCATCATGGCGACCCATTCGCCAATCCTGATGGCGCTGCCCGATGCCGACCTGTGGCAGATCACCCCCCATATGATCGCGCCAACAACGCTGGAGGAAACGGCGCATTACCGCCTGTATCGCGAATTTATTTCCTATCCCCACATCATGGTCGAGGCGATGATCGAATAGGGGCGGTGCAGGAAGGGTGCGCACAGGCGTCAGCCGCCAACCCCCAGCAACCGCCCAACCAAAATCAGCACTATCGCGCCGATCACCGACGCCAGACAGCCTGCGCGGTGAAATTCGCCGCGCACGCCGCGCGTCGTCACCATCCCCGCGAGCAGCGAGCCGCAGATGCCGAGAAAGATCGTCGCGAACAGGCCCATGTGGACGGCGCCCGGATAGAAAAAGCGGGCAAGCGCTCCAATGATCAGGCCCGAGATGATGGCGCCGATGATGTTGATCATGCTTCAAATCCTTCCTTCAAAAAGCGCTCCGCCAGCGCGGCGTGCAGCGCCGCGCCGCGGGCCATGACCTTTTCGTCGAGGACCATGCGGTTCGAATGGAGACCGCAGCAGCTGCGCCAGTCGCTGCCTTCTTCGCTGGCGCCTAGCCAGAACATCGCGCCGGGCACTTTTTCCAGCACATAGGCGAAATCTTCGGCGCCCATCACCGGATTGTCCATCGTCAGCCAGGCCTGCTCGCCGAAAACATCCTCGACCACTCCCTGGCCGAACTGAACCGCCCGCGTGTCGCAGACGGTGACGGGGAAGCCCTCTTCGATGGTCACTTGAGCTGAGCAGCCATGCGCTTCCGCAATGGCGGGGACGAGGCGCCCAAGCTCGCGCGCGACCATGGCGCGGCGTTCGGGCGACAGGGTACGGATCGTCCCCTGCATCTCTGCTGTTTCGGGGATGATATTGTTGGTCGTCCCGGCGACGATCTTAGCGATGGTGATGACGGCGGGATCAAAGACCGAGATTTTGCGCGTCACCATCGTCTGAATGGCCGAGACGATTTCGCAGGCGACCGGAATGGGATCGATCGCATCCTGCGGCATGGAGGCATGGCCGCCCGCGCCCTTGACGCTGATCGACAGCACGTCGGACGAGGCGAGCAGCGGCCCCGCGCGCCCCGCAAAAATGCCATGCGGCGCATTGGGCATGATATGCAGCGCAAAGGCCGCGTCGGGCAGCGGGTCGATCAGCCCGTCCTCCAGCATGAAACGCGCGCCATGATGGCCTTCTTCGCCCGGCTGGAACATGAACATCACCGTCCCCGCGAGCCGGTCGCGCGCAGCGCACAGCAGCTTTGCCGCGCCGACGAGCATCGCGACATGCGTGTCATGGCCGCAGGCATGCATGGCGCCCGTCGTTTCAGACGCAAAGTCGAGCCCGGTATCCTCAAGCAAAGGCAGCGCATCCATATCGCCGCGCAGCAGCACGGTGCGCCCATTGGTCCCCTCTGCGGCCATTCCCCCGCGCAGGATCGCGACCAGCCCGGTCGTCGATGGCCCCTCGCGATATTCGAGCGGCAGCCCCGCGAGCGCCTCCTTGATCTTCGCGAGCGTCTTGGGATTTTGCAGGCCGAGTTCGGGCTCGCGGTGGATCGCGCGCCGCAGATCGACCAGATCACCAAGAAGAGCCTCCGCCTCGGCGGGCCAAGCTGAAAGATGTTCAAGCGACGTCATATTTTAGCTGCCTGTCTAATTGCGCAAACATAGATCTCGCCGCGCGTTTGCGCAGCGCGAACTTTAAAATCTAGCATTTTTTCTAGCGAAATACGTCCATCGAGAACGTTCGAAATGTCTTCACCATCGATCAAAATCGTCTGAATATGTTTCCCGTGGACCACGGCTTCCAAGGAGTCGTTCGAAAACCCATTGACGGATATAAACACACCTCTGCCATGCATCTTGCCGTCCACCTTGTATGCAAATTTGTAGAGGTCGCCGGTACTCGTGGATGGATCCTGCCATTTTGCTTCGACGATGTAGTTTTCCCCTTCAAATTTGAAGGTTCCGTCTATCTGCTCGCCTTTGATGTTAAAGGGGTCGCCCATTCTGATCGATTGCCGAGTGAATAATTCTTTCAGAAACAATTCGAAAAGCTTCCCGCGCGCTTGAGGGGTCATTCCTGACCCAAACATTTTTTGGAATGCGGAGGTGAGGGCGGAGAGGTCGCTTTGCTTGGCGCGACGCGATTGCGCAGTTTTAGAACTGTCGCGTCGCCTCTCTGTTTCTGCGTTACGCGTCTTGATCGCACCCTTCAGCTTGGCGATGGACGCTTCAGCCTCTTGGCGGTCGAGCTTCTGCTTATCGTCGAACCAATAGGGATCAAAATGAGACCAGTTCGAGAGCCGGTCAATCATCGTTTGAAAAACGATGAAGCCGCGATCTGGTTGTGCGGACAGTCGAGAAAAGGTTTCCATAACGATATGGTGACGAGTCGTGGCGGTCTGCGCTAAGTCGAAGCCTTGGATATGCCGTTCTGGGCATCCCGCGCTCCTGAGAAACTCGACTATCTTTAGCTTCGGCCAGAAAATTCTCAGAATGCAGTCATGCAGCAATTCTCGTATATCTAGCGGTATTTCTGGAGCTACACTCATTGCGCAACGTTTCTACAATCTGTGGCGTCCGTCAACAAATGGACGTTCACCGTCTCCGACCAACAAGCGAGATGCGAGGTCAGGCGCGGCGCAAAGGGGTAAGCGAATATGGTCGTCTTCGTGCCTTTGTGTCTTTGTGTGAAAAATTTGGCACGACCTGCCGATTATCCAGATCAACGCGCACTTGCGCCCCGCGATCAAGCCTTTAGGGTCGCGCGCCATGACCAGATCGACCTTGCTCGCCGGCCTTGCCGCTTTCGCCCTTTTGTCCGCTCCTGCGGCTGCCCAGACGTCGCCTGAAAAGGCCGCCGAGGCTGCGCTCAGCCGCGCGCCGGTGTTTGACGGGCATAATGATGTGCCCTGGGCGCTGCGCGGGCGCATGGACAATATGATCAACAAGTTCGATTTTCACGACACCACCGGCACCGCGACCGCCGATGAAATTGCGATGCACACCGATCTTCAGCGGCTTCGCAAGGGTCATGTGGGGGCGCAATTCTGGTCGGTCTATGTCCCCTCGAACAGCAATGAACAAGTGGCGGTTCAGCAGACGATCGAACAGATTGACGTGATGAAGCGGCTGGTCGCCCGCTACCCGCAGGATCTTGCGCTGGCCGAAAACGCCGCCGAACTCGAACGGCAGATGAAGGCGGGCAAGATCGCCGGAATGCTGGGGATCGAGGGGGGGCATTCGATCGGCTCCTCGCTCGCGGTGCTGCGCGAAATGCATGGCATGGGCGTGCGTTACATGACGCTGACCCATGGCAAGAATGTGCCCTGGGCCGACAGCGCGACTGATGCGCCCCAGCATGACGGGCTGACCCCCTTTGGCGAACAGGTGGTGCGCGAAATGAACCGCATCGGCATGATCGTCGATTTGAGCCATGTCAGCGAAGCGACGATGAAGGATGCGCTGGCGGTATCGCGCGCACCGGTGATGTTCAGCCATTCGGGCGTGCGCGCGGTTAACGATCATCCGCGCAATGTGCCCGACAGCGTGCTGCCCGCGGTCAAGGCCAATGGGGGCATTGTCATGGTGGTGTTCCTGCCCGCCTTCCTCGATCCAGAGGTTCGCGAACATGGGCTGAAACGCACGGCGGAAAAGGCGCGGATCGACGCGCAATATCTCGGCAATCCCGAAGGCGCAGCGGCGGCGCTGAAGGCCTGGGATCAGGCAAACCCCACGCCCTCCACCCATGTCGCCAAGGTGGCCGATCATATCGACCATCTGAAAAAGACCATCGGCGTCGATCATATCGGGCTGGGCGGCGATTATGACGGCATGGGTTCGGCGCCGGTCGGCATGGAAGATGTGTCGGGCTATCCCGCGCTGTTCACCGAACTGGCGCGGCGCGGCTATAGTCAGGCCGAAATGGAGAAAATCTCCAGCCGTAACATGATCCGCGTGCTGAAAGCGGTCGAAGCCTATGCCGCGAGCCAAAAGGGGCAGCCGCCGCTGGAAAGCCCTGCGGTTTTATAAGCGGCGTTCTATCCAAGGCCTGTTTCCCTAGAACGGAAACAGGGCGGCACCGGCCCGCTCCCCCTTCCACGCAAGCGGAAGGCCGCGCCGCTCACCGGCCGATGGCCGCCAGCATTTCCTCGATACGGACAAATTTCTCGCGCGGGGCGCCATTGATGGCGGCGCGTGCCTCTGCGGCTTCGATCCGGCGCCAGTCCCGGAAAGTGACGGGGGCGATCCCCCGGCTGGCGAGCAAACGGTCGAGTCCGGCGCGCCCGACGCGCCCGCGGCTGTGGGGTATATCCTCCAAAATCAACTCGGCGATGCGCACGCCATCGGGCTTGTTGGTGCCGATGGTTCCGGTCGGCCCGCGCCGCGCCCAGCCGACGCAGTAAAGGCCGGGCAATATCCGCCCCTCGTCATTGGCAAAGCGCCCGCGGCCATGTTCATAGGGGACCCCGGCGATGGGCGGGGTTTGATAGCCGATGCAGCTGATCACCAGCCCCGCATCAATCGCATAGGTCTCGCCCGTCCCCCGGCTGCGTAGATCGGCGTCGAGCGTGGTTTTCTCGACAATGACCCGTGTCACCGCGCCGTC
Source organism: Sphingopyxis sp. MWB1 (assembly GCF_000763945.1). Lineage (NCBI taxonomy): Bacteria > Pseudomonadati > Pseudomonadota > Alphaproteobacteria > Sphingomonadales > Sphingopyxidaceae > Sphingopyxis > Sphingopyxis sp. MWB1. Next base: position 1,527,073 of record NZ_JQFJ01000002.1, on the reverse strand, counting down.
CTTGCCATCGCCCTCGATCGCCACCGGCATGGCGAAGAAATCGAAATCAATGGTCAGCGGCTTGGCGACAGGATTGGCGGCAAAGCCGCGTAAATGGGTGACCGATTTGCGCATCCCCGGCTCCAGCATCGCATCATCGCTTTCGGGGGGCAGGTCGGCGGGGTCGACGCGCGGGCTGGCGCGCTCCAGATGGCCCAGCTCGCCCAGTTCCTTGGGGGTCATCGCAATCTGGTGCGGACCGCGCCGTCCCAATATATGGATGTGGCGCACACCGCTTTGCGCCAGCGCCTCGCGGGCATGGGCGACGATATCGCTTCCGGCAAATTCCTCAGGCGTCTTGGCAAGGATGCGCGCGACATCAAGCGCGACATTGCCATTGCCGATCACTACCACCCCCGGCGCATCCAGCGGCGGGGCGAGATCGGCAAAATCGGGATGGCCATTATACCATCCGACAAAGGCGGCGCTGCCGATCACCCCCGGGCGATCGGCGCCCTCGATCCCCAGCGCGCGATCATGCGGCGCACCGGTGGCGAGCACCACCGCATCATACAGCCGGGTAAGCTCCTCGATGCTGACGTCGGTTCCTATCGACACATGGCCGACAAAACGGACATTATCGGTCAGCGCCACCCCTTCATAACGGCGCGACACCGCCTTGATCGACTGGTGATCGGGGGCGACCCCGGTGCGGATCAGGCCGTAGGGAACGGGCAGGCGGTCGATAACATCAACCGCGACATCCGGAACCTTTTGCAGCGCCTCTGCGGTATAATAGCCTGCCGGACCCGACCCCACGATCGCCACATGACGCATCCGTCTCTCCTTGCCCGTCGCTCGCGTCCATGCGCGGCGCCTTGTGCTTGAGGAGCAATGCTAACGCCGAATGGCGCAAGGGCAAGCGATCATCTGAGGCGGCGGCGCGACCCCTTGGTCTTGACAGGCCAGCGCCGCAATCATATTGCGCCCCCCGCATTGCCCCGTCGTCTAATGGTAAGACTACGGATTCTGATTCCGTCTATCGAGGTTCGAATCCTCGCGGGGCATCCAGCTTTACCCAGCGAAAAAATGTCGAACATGGTTTTCGGACCGGTCAGGCGATTTGCATCAGATGCTGCCAATCATCGGGGCGGTTGATATTGATCCGCTGGCCGGGATAGGTCAGGCGCCGGGCGCCGCAATGGGTGATCCAGGAGTGAAAGGATCGCTCGCCTGCATCCATATGGCGCCTCAGCCTGTCGGCGAGTGAGGTCGGCCATACAGCGATCAAAAATTGATCCGCCAGTACGGCTGGCTGCGGCCCGACCAGATGGCGAATTATGCCTGCCGGAAAAGGCATGACATCGACCGGTGCGGTGGCAAGGTGCGAATAGCCGCGCTGCCGGGCGTGGTAAAGCGCGGCTTCCAGCCCCGCCAGCGGTCCCTGCTGCGGCCCGATGCGGTCGTTGATGGTGTATATGGTCCGCCACGACCGGCCACAAATGACCAGATCGTCCACCTCTTTGGAAAGGCCATGGATGATATGGTCGATCAGATATTGGCCGTTCAGCAGCGCCTGCGCCTTGTCGCGGCCAAAGCGCCGCGATTGCCCGCCCGCCAGCAGCGCGCCGAGGATGGAGGCGCTGTGCATCTCAGCCGCGCGCCGCAACGCCGAACCGCGCGGCGGCGGCGCTGGCCCCCTGCCGCACAGCTTCGCCGACCAGAATAAGAGTGGGCGCGTCGGCGGCCACCGACTTGACCGCAAGGCCGAGGAGGTCGAGCCGGGTCGCCAGCATCGTCTCGCCGGGCAGGCTGATGTTGCAAGCGATCAGGACCGGTGTTGCGCCCGCCAATCCAGCGGCGATCAGCTTGCTCGCGATAAGCGGCGCAGCCGCGCGGCCCATGTAAAAGGCGAGCGTCGTTCCGCTGCGCGCGAGATCGTCCCAGTCAAGGTCGAGCGCCGCGCCGCGCCGGCTGTGCGCGGTGATGAAGCGCACCTCGCGCGCGGCGCCGCGCAAGCTGAGCGAGACACCTGCCGAGGCTGCGGCGGCGCTGGCGGCGGTGATGCCGGGGCAGATGAAAACGGGGTGTCCGGCCTTGTTCAGCGCGGCCATCTCCTCTGCCGAGCGTCCGAAAAGCGATGGGTCTCCGCCTTTCAGCCGCAAGACGCGGCATCCCGCCGCAGCGGCCTCGACCAGCAGCGCGTCGATGCTTTTCTGATCCTTCGAATGGCGACCCGATCTTTTGCCCACATTCACCCGGCGCGTGGATGCGGGGATGAGGTCAAGGATGGCGGGGCCGACCAGCGCGTCGTAAAAGACGATATCGGCGGCCTCGATCAGCCGCACCGCCTTCATCGTCAGCAGGTCGGGATCGCCCGGACCTGCGCCGACGAGCCAGACGGTGCCGGGGGCGAATTCATCAGGCTGCATTGCTCGTCTCCTCGGTCAGGATGCGCGCGAGCGCGGGGCGGCACGATCCGCAGTTGGTGCCCGCGCCGATTGCTCCGCCGATCGCCGCGACATCGGCAAGGCCTTGATCGCGGATCGCCGCGACGATGCTTTTCAGCCCGACGTCGAAGCAGACGCAGATAATCGGCCCGCGGTCGGCCTGCACGCCCGGCGCGCGGCCTGCGAGCAAAGTCGGCGCGACCTGGGGCGCCGAAAGCTGCGCGATCAGCCAGTCACGCGGCGGCAGTTCGCCGCTTTCGGTCAGGAACAGCGCGGCGGCGAGCCGGTCCTTGGCGATCACTGCAACGCGGCGCGTCCCGCGTCCCGCATCGACCGCTTCGACGCGCTGTCCGGGGGGAAGAAGCGCCTCGATCCGTTTGGGATCGTCGTTGCCAGCGACCTCCCACATCACCCCCGACGGCACGGCGACACGCGTTGCCCACAGGCACGGGGGGCGTTCGGCGAGCTCGCCCGTCGAGAGGATGAAACCGCGCCAGCGCACCGCGACCGGCTCGATTGCGGCCGGAGTGCGCTTGAACCCCGGCTGGCCCGATATCGGATCGACGAGCGGGCGGGGGAGGAGGCCGGTGCGCCCGCCGCTCGACGTGCGGTCGGTCCAGTGGATCGGCACGAAGAGTTCGCCGGGGCGCTGTCCATCGTGGAGCGCGACGCGAAAGATGCTGTCGCCCTGCGGCGTCGAAACGCGCGCCAGACCGCCGTCTGTAAGACCGAGCCGCTCAGCATCGCCCGGATGCACCTCGACCAGCGGCTCCTCGCGGTGGCGCGCGAGCTTGGGGGCAAGGCCGGTGCGCGTCATACTGTGCCATTGGTCGCGGTAGCGCCCGGTGTTGAGCGTGAGCGGCCATTTTTCCAGCGGTTCGGGTAGCGGCTTCTGCGCAACGGGCACCAACCGCGCGCGCCCGTCCTCGGTCGGATAGCGCCCGTCGGCAAACATCCGTTCGCCGCCCCAGCGAAAGGGTGTCATCGCGTCATAGGCAGCGTTGCCGCCCTGCGCCGCGCCGGGAAGAGCGAAAAAACGTGCGCCCTCATTCTCATAGGTCGAAAGGCGGCAATGTTCGCGCCAGATGTCGGCGGGCCGATCATAGGCAAAGGCGTTTTTCCACCCCATCCGCCGCGCGACCTCCTTGACGATCCACCAGTCGGGCATCGCCTCGCCGGGCAAGGGAAAGAGTGCGCGCTGGCGGCTCACCGTGCGGTCGCTGTTCGTTACCGTGCCGTCCTTTTCGCCCCAAGCGGCGGCGGGCAGCCGGACGTGGGCGAAAGAACCGGTATCGGTTTCCTCCATCACGTCGCTGACGACGACGAAGGGGCAGGCGGCGAGCGCCTCGCGCACGCGGCCCGCATCGGGCATCGATACGGCGGGATTGGTCGCCATCACCCACAGCGCCTTGACGCGCCCCTCGCCGATGCTGCGAAACAGGTCGACCGCCTTCAACCCCGGCTTTTCCGCGACGGCAGGTGCCGCCCAGAAGCGTTCGACGCGCGCGCGGTTTTTGGGCGCGAAGTCCATATGCGCGGCAAGCGTCGAGGCGAGCCCGCCAACCTCGCGTCCGCCCATCGCATTGGGCTGGCCGGTGATTGAGAAGGGCGCGGCACCGGGCTTGCCGATGCGCCCCGTCGCAAGGTGCAGGTTGAGGATCGCATTGCCTTGATCGGTGCCGCTCGTCGACTGGTTCACTCCCTGGCTGAACAGGGTAACGGTGCGCGGCGTCGCGGCGAACAGGTCATAGAAATGCCTGAGGTCGGCGGCGGGCACGTCGCAGGTGCGTGCGACCGACCACAGGTCATTCCCCTCTCCAAGCTGATCCCAGAAATCCTCCGGCACCGCGACATGCGCCGCCAGATAGGCCTCGTCGACTGCGCCCGCCTCGCGGCAATGCCGGAGCAGCCCGTTCATCAGCGCGACGTCGCTGCCGGGGCGGATCGCCAGATGCAGGTCGGCCTCGTCGGCGGTCTCGGTGCGGCGCGGGTCGATGACGACAAGCTTCGCCCCCGCGTCGCAGCGGGCGCGGATGCGCTGATAGACGATCGGATGACACCAGGCGGTGTTGCTGCCGACAAGGACGATCAGGTCGGCGGCGTCGAGGTCGTCATAGGTGGCGGGGACGATATCCTCGCCGAACGCGCGCGTGTGCGCGGCGACCGCGCTCGACATGCACAGCCGCGAATTGGTGTCGATGTTCGCCGAACCGATGAAGCCCTTCATCAGCTTGTTGGCGACATAATAATCCTCCGTCAGCAACTGCCCCGACACGTAAAAGGCGACGCTGTTCGGGCCGTGACGCGCGATCGTGTCGCGAAATTTTTTCGCAACGAGGTCGAGCGCCTTGTCCCAGCTCGCGCGCTTCTTGCCGATCATCGGATGGAGCAGGCGGCCTTCGAGGCCGACCGTCTCGCCGAGATGCGTGCCTTTGGAACAGAGGCGGCCGTGGTTCGCGGGATGATCGGGGTCGCCCGCGATGTCGACGCGCCGCTCGCCCGTCACCGTCGCGCGGATGCCGCAGCCGACGCCGCAATAGGCGCAGGTGGTGCGGACCGCATCGGGCATCAGGCGGCGGCCTTCAAGGTGCTCGCGCGGCAAATCAGCACGCGCCCGCCGTCGATCTTGACCGGCACGGTCGGCGTACAGCCCTTGTCATCGCCCAGCGCTTCGCCCGTCGACAGGCTGATCCGCCAATTGTGCAAGGGGCAGGCGACCGCGCCGCCGTGGACAATGCCCTGCGACAAGCGGCCATGCTTGTGCGGGCAGCGGTCGAGGAGGGCGAACACCTTGCCCTCGGCGGTGCGAAAGACTGCGATATCATCGCCGCCCTCGACCTGCACGGTGCGGCTGCCGCGCACGGGGATCTGGTCGACCCAGCCGATGTCGAGCCATTCGGCGGTGCTGGTCATGCGATTTCCTTTTGCGGGGTAAAGCGCGCCATCGGCGCATGATGTTCGGCCTCGGCGCCCTCGGCGCGCTGTGCCCAGGGATCGTCCTGGCTGAAGCTTTGCGAATAAAGGAAGCGCGCGCGGAGCGCCTCGCGGCCCGCCTCGTCGTCGACGATGCGCGCCTTGATATGGTCGAGCCCGACGCGCTCGATCCACGGCGCGGTGCGTTCCAGATAGCGCGCTTCCTCGCGGTAAAGCTGGATGAAGGCGGCGCAGTAATCCATCGCCTCCTGCTCGGTCGCGACCTTGCACAGCAGGTCGGTCGCGCGGACGTGAATGCCGCCATTGCCGCCGACGTGCAGTTCATAACCGCTGTCGACACACACGACGCCGAAATCCTTGATCGTCGCTTCGGCGCAGTTGCGCGGGCAGCCCGATACGGCGATCTTGAACTTGTGCGGCATCCAGCTGCCCCAGCTCATCCGCTCGAGCTTGACGCCGAGCCCGGTCGAATCCTGCGTGCCAAAGCGGCACCATTCGGACCCGACACAGGTCTTTACCGTGCGCAGCGCCTTGCCATAGGCGTGGCCCGACACCATGCCCGCGGCATTGAGGTCGGCCCACACCGCGGGCAGATCCTCCTTCCTGATCCCGAAAATGTCGAGCCGCTGGCCGCCGGTCACCTTGACCATCGGCGCATTGTATTTCTCGACTACATCGGCAATCGCGCGCAGCTCGGTGGGGTTGGTAAGCCCGCCCCACATGCGCGGGACCACCGAATAGGTGCCGTCCTTCTGGATATTGGCGTGGAGCCGCTCGTTGACGAAGCGGCTTTGCTGGTCGTCGACATAGTCGCCGGGCAGCGCGCACAGGAGGTAATAGTTGAGCGCAGGGCGGCACGAGGAACAGCCGTCGGGAGTCGCCCAGTGCAGCTTCTGCATCACCTCGGGGATTGAGCGCATCTCTTGCGCGACGATTTCGCGGCGCACATCGTCGTGGCCGAAGCTTGTGCATTTGCACATCGTCTTGGGGCCCGATTGCACATCGTCGCCCAGTGTGAGTGCGAGCAGATTTTCGACAAGCCCGGTGCAGCTTCCGCAGCTCGCCGATGCCTTGCAAGTTCCGCGCACGGCGTCGAGGCTGTGCGCGCCCTTGGCGATGCACGAGACGACCTGGCCCTTGGTGACGCCGTTGCAGCCGCATATTTCCGCATCGTCGGAAAGCGCCGCAACGGCCGCCTTAGGGTCCGCCTGCCCACCCCCGGAGGCGAAGGCCTGGCCAAAGATCAGCACGTCGCGCAGGTCGGACACATCCTCCTGCTTCTTCAAAAGGTCGAAATACCAATTGCCGTCGGCGGTATCGCCATAGAGCACCGCGCCGACGATGCGGTCGTCCTTGACGATGACGCGCTTGTAGACGCCGCGGCTCGCGTCGCGCAGGACGATATCCTCGCACCCGTCGCCGCCCGAAAAATCGCCCGCCGAAAAGACGTCGATGCCCGACACCTTGAGCTTGGTCGAGGTCACCGAACCGCGATAGCCGGTCGGTTTTTCGACGAGCCCGTCGGCGAGGCTGCGGCACATGTCCCACAGCGGCGCGACGAGGCCGTATACCTGCCCGTCATGCTCGACGCATTCGCCGACGGCGAGCACATCGGGATCGCTCGTCACCATATGGTCGTCGACCTGAATGCCGCGCCCGACCGCGAGCCCCGCCTCGCGCGCGAGCGCAGTCGAGGGGCGGATGCCGACCGCCATGACGACAAGGTCGGCGGGGATCAGCGTTCCGTCCTTCAGAATGACGCCCTCAACCCTGCCGTCGCCAACGATTTCGGCGGTGTCGGCGCCGGTCAGGATCGTCTGGCCGCGTGCTTCAAGCGCCTGCTTGAGCAGCCAGCCCGCCGCCTCGTCGAGCTGGCGTTCCATCAGCGTCGGCATCAGGTGCAGCACGGTGACCTTCATCCCGCGCAAGGACAGGCCGTGCGCGGCTTCGAGGCCCAGCAGGCCCCCGCCGATCACCACCGCGCTGCCGCCCTTTTCGGCGGCGTCCAGCATCGCGGCGACATCGTCCATGTCGCGAAAAGCGATGACGCCGGGCAAATCCTTGCCCGGCACGGGGATGATGAACGGGTCGGAGCCGGTCGCGATGAGCAGCTTGTCATAGCTTTCGCTGACCCCGCCGCGCGTCGTCACCGTCTTGGCCGCGCGGTCGATGGCGACCACCGGGTCGCCCGCGATCAGCGCTATGCCGTTCTTCGCATACCAGTCGGCGTCGTTGATCACGATATCGTCGAAGCTTTTCTCCCCCGCGAGCACGGGGGAGAGCATGATGCGGTTATAATTGACGCGCGGCTCGGCGCCGAAGATCTTGACGCGGTAACGCGCCGGGTCGCGCGCCAGCAATTCCTCGACCGCGCGGCAGCCGGCCATGCCGTTGCCGATCACGACGAGATGCTCGCGCGTGTCGCTATCCGCCTTGATCGGGCGATGTTCCATCAGAGTGTCCAGTCCAGTTGCAGCCAATATTTGTCGGTGTCGGTGGCGAAGCCATCGGCGCGGTAGCGGGCGTAGCGCGCCGAACCCGTCAGCTTGCCCAGCTTCGCGCTCGCGAGCAGGTCGATCTCGTCGCCATAGGCGCTGTGTGCGCGGTCGCTGCGATAGTCGTGATAGGCGGCCTGCAGCGTCACCGCTTTCAAAGGCCCGACCGCCTTCCAGCTCCAGCCTGCGGTCGCATAGAGGTCGCGCACCCCGTCGGGCGGGGTGACGAGGAATTTGTCGGCCCAGCCCTGAAATTTGAACCCGGTCGCAAGCGGGGTCTGGAAGCTGGTCAGCGCTGCGCCGTCATCGGCGCCGAGTATTTCATAGCCGACGCCCAGGCGCGGTCCGCCAAGGTCGAGCGCAACGTCGGCGAGCCAATAGTCGGCGGAATAATCATTGGGGTTGCGCTGCCAGTCGGACTGGCGCGCATGGCTGAATTGATAGGCGATCTTCGCCTTGCCGATGGGCTGGCTGCCGTCGAGCCGGACGCCGTAGCTTTGGCTCGACAGGCGAAAGCCCTGAACCGCCGCCTCGTCCTGATCGACGAGGTAGGCGAAGCCCGTGACCTTCCCGGCGGGCGTCTGCGCGCTCAGATTGGCGAAGACATTGTCGCCCGACACCGCTTGCTGCCGGGCCCCCGCGCCGTCGATGCCCCAGATGGTGCGGACGCTCCACGCATAGGCGATATCGGCCTTCACGCCCTTTACCGGCATGATCTCGGCGCGCAGCGCGTCATAGCTTTGGCCATTTTGTCGAAAGCCGACGCCGCCGACGAAGCGTTCATCGTCAAAGCCCAGCCTTTGCCGCCCGGCGGTGACCGCAAAGCCAGGCGAAGCATAGCGAAGCTGCGCGCGGGTGAGGGCGATATTCTGGGGATCGGCGACCAGCGGCTCGGTCGCCGGGCCGTGCAGGCCATCGAAATAATCGTCAACGACCGCGATATTCCCCTGGCCCTCGACCAGCGCCGACCAGCGCCCGGCCTTCGCCTCGACCCCGGCGCGAAGGCGCAGGGTCAGCGCGTCGGCGTCGGCGGCGATGCCGACCTGATCGACATTTTCATAGCGCAGCCGCGCTTCGCCGAGCGGTGTGAGGCCGATAGTCTGGGCGTGAGCCGCCCCGGCCGGCGCGAGCGCCAGCAGCAGGATGAGCGTGCGGTTCATGGATCAGATCCGCACGCCTTCGGCGGCGCCCCAGGTCGCGCGCCACTGGCCCTTGACGAATATCAGCGCGACAAGCGCCGCGACCGCGAGCCCCGCAAAAATGTAGAAGCCCGGCGCGAAGCTGCCGCTCCACTGTTTGGCAAAGCCGAGCGAGGAAGCGAGGTAGAAACCGCCGACGCCGCCGGCCATGCCGACAAGGCCCGTCATCACACCGATTTCCGCCGAAAAACGCTGCGGGACGAGCTGGAACACCGACCCGTTTCCGGTGCCGAGCGCGAGCATCGCAATCACGAACAGGCCGAGCGCTGCGGGCAGGCTACCCGCCTGCGGCACCCCGGCGAGCGCGAGCGCGGCGACGACAAAGACCATCATCAGCGCCTTCACCCCGCCGATCCGGTCGGCGAGCGCGCCGCCCAAGGGACGTACCAGCGATCCGGCAAAGACGCAGCCTGCGGTGCAATAGCCCGCCAGCACCGGCGTCAGTCCGAACTCGTCGGTGAAATAGATCGTCAGCGACGCGGCAAGGCCGACAAAGCCCCCGAATGTCACCGCGTAAAAGGCCATCAACCACCAGGCGTCGGCGCTTTTGAGCGGCTGGAAATAATCGACCAGCTTCTTGGGCGCGGGCGCGTTCGGCGCGTCTTTCGCCATGAAGAGATAGAGGAGAAAGACGATGGAAAGCGGGATGCAGGCAAGGCCAAGCACCGCATTCCAGCCGAAAATCTTCGCAAGACCCGGCGCGAAAAGCGCGGCGAGCACGGTCCCCGAATTGCCCATACCGGCGAGGCCCATCGCCTTGCCCTGATGTTCGGGCGGATACCAGCGGCTCGCGAGCGGCAGAGCGATGGCAAAGCTCGCCCCGGCAAAGCCGAGGATGACGCCCAGTGCCAGCGTGCCTTCAAAGCTGTTGACCCCCATGACCCAGGCGGTGAACAGGCCCGCTATAACAATCGCCTGGCTGATCGCGCCCGACCGTTTCGGCCCGATGCGGTCGACGAGCAAGCCGTTGACGACCCGCAGCAAGGCGCCCGCCAATGTGGGAACCGCCACCATCAGCCCCTTTTGCGCGGGGGTCAGCCCCAGGCTTTCCGAAATCTGCGGCGCGAGCGGGCCGAGCACAACCCACACCATGAAGGCGAGATCAAAATAGAGAAAGGCGGCAATCAGCGTCGGCAAATGCCCACTCGACCAAAAGCTCGACTTTCCACCCGTTGCACTGTCACCCGTGTCTGCCATCGTCCGTCCCCTTTGCGACGGGCAATAAAAAAGCCGCCAGGACGGCGGCCACGCGGGCGCATCCTGACGGCTTCATTGCCTGTGGGAAATCGGGGAAAAGGCTCCCCGTCCGCCTGCGGACCGGCCCCGACGCTGGAGCCCCTTCCGCCTTATCCTGCCCCGGCAGCCTTGCCGAGTGGGCTTAACCTGCCTGATTCGCGGATTTGTCGCAAGCGGTTATTTCGCAGGTGCAGCATAAATTTCAGACGGGCATTTAGTCACGGTAATTCCGCAAGATAGCCTTCAATATCGTCAGGATCAAAGGCGCGTCCGTCGAAAAAGCGGTCGCTGCCGAGCATCAGGCGCCCCTGTGTCGACCCCGCACCCGTGGGGCCTTCAAGCCCCCCTTCAAGCTTTGAACTTGCGCCCGGTAGCGGCGCGCCCGACCCGGCAAGCGCGGCGCGATAGAGGTCCGGCCGGAACACGCCCGCCGCCGCCTTGGCATCGCCCGGCGAATAGGAAAGCCCGTCCCACCGCGTCATCTGCGAATAGAGCCACGCCGCCTGGCTGCGCCACGGGAAATTAGCCGCCTCGCGATACTGGAACATGAAATCGGGGTAATGAACGGGTTCGCCGCCCGGGACGATGCGAATATGGTCGGTGATCGCGCGCAGCACCGCATCCTTCGGCGCGTCGAGATATTCGCTTCGCGCGAGGATCGCGGCGCAGTCTTCGGCAGCATCGGGATCGACGAAATGCGCCGCTGCCTTATGGAGTGCGCGGATCAGCGCGAGTACGGCATCGCGGCGTTCGTCGGCGACCGCGGTCCGCATGGCAAGCACCTTTTCGACCCCGCGCCGCCAGATTTGCGCCGTGGCAAGCGCGATATGGCCGACGCCGCGGTCAACAGCGACCGAGTTCCACGGTTCGCCCACGCAAATTCCGTCGACCTCACCCGCTGCGAGCGCGTCGGCGGCGAAGGGCGGGCTGGTGACGATGATCTCGACATCTTCGTCGGGCCGGATCCCCACGCCCGCGAGCCAATAGCGAAGCATATAATTATGGCTCGAATAGCGGTGAACGACGCCGAAGCGGAGCAGCCTCGACGTTTTTCGCGCGAGGGCAACCGTGCGTAGCGCTTCGCCGATCGCCGCCGGGTCGCCCAAAGTGGTCTCCAGGCCGACTTCCTTTGCTAGCGCGGTCGAAAAAGTGACGGCATTGCCATTGAGGCCGAGAACGAAGGGGACGGCCAGATCGACCGGCGGGCGGTCGCGGCCCAATGCGGTGGCGATGGCGAGGGGGGCAATCAAATGCGCAGCATCGGTGTGCCCATAGAGAAGCCGGTCGCGCACCGTCGCCCACGTCATGTCCCGTACAAGCTGGATGTCGACGTTTTCGTCCGCCGCATAGCCGAGTTCGCGCGCGAGGATGGGCAGCGCGGCGTCGACGAGAGGGAGAAAGCCGATACGGAAAGTTTCGCGGCTCACGGCTGGTCCCCCATCAATTCTTCGCTCGTGATGATCGCTTCGGCAATATCGGCGATCCGGCGGTTGGTTCGCATCGCCTGCCCGCGCAGCAGGGCATAGGCCGCTGGCTCGTCGATCTGGCGGCGCTTCATTACAATCGCTTTGGCTCGGTCGATCGCGGCGCGGTCGGCAAGGGCGCTTTTCGCTTCCTCCAATTCGCGCTGCAGCCGCGAAAAGGCCTGAAAACGACGGATGGCAAGGTCGATGACCGGCTTGATCCGCTGTTTTGAAAGGCCGTCGATGACATAGGCTGAAACCCCGGCGTCGATGGCCGCGCTTGTTGTTTCGGCATCGCTTTGATCAACGAACATGGCAATGGGCCGGGCAAGCGCGCGCGACATGGCGAAGAAATCTTCGAGCATGTCGCGGCTGGGGTTTTCCAGATTGACCAGGACGACTTCGGGCCGCGACTCTTCAATCTGCCGTAGCAGAGGTTCCGCCGTATCGATCAAGATCAGATCGTCGATTCCAGCCTCACGCAAGCCTTCGCAGATGATCGCCGCGCGCGTTGCACTGGTGTCGATAATAGCGATCCGCATGCGCGGCTGTTTAAGACGGGTGATATGAATCTTCCAGTCCATTCCTGTCTGTCGCATTTTTTTGATGGTTGGTAGCGGCGATTCGTAATTTTCGATCAGGCCGAGCCGTGGATGATCCTTGAGCCGAATGGCGAGGCGGGTGGCTTTCCATAACGATATGCCGCGTCGTCTGAGAAGCACAAGCGGGGGATCGCGAGCGCTAGGCCATGCCCAATAGTCAAAAAAATCCAGGATTTTAAAGGGCTTGCAGACAGGAGGCCCAGCTGCCTTGTATCCGCAAATCCAAGGATGCGTACCATTTGCCTATACCAAATTATCTATACCAATTTTGCTTTTGTGAAATTTTCATTTGACGATCATCGTCATACCACTATGCCTGACAAAAATAATCAACCAAGGGAGAGTGAGAATGTCGATATGCGTCGGCGGCGCCCGTTCGGGTGCGCCCAATTTTCGTCTATTGCCGAAACTGCTGATGGGCACCGCCCTGGGGACCCTGCTGGTTCCCGGTGCGGGGCTGGCGCAGGAGCGGCCTGCCGAGGCCGTTGCGGACGACGCCATTGTCGTGACGGGCATCCGGGGTTCGCTTCAAAATGCGCTTTCCGAAAAGCGCAATGCCGACAGTCTGATCGAAGTCATTCAGGCCGAGGACATCGGCAAGCTTCCGGACCAGAATCTCGCCGAGGTCCTGGAAAATGTCACCGGGGTTCAGATCACGCGTGAGGCCGGCGTTGGCACCGGCGTCCAGATTCGCGGCACCAATGACAATCGCGTCGAGATCAATGGCGTCTCGACCGTCGGGTCGGGGTCGGGCCGCGGCGGCATCAGCTTTGAAGATGTCAGCGCCTCGATCATTTCTTCGGTCGAAGTGATCAAGGCGCCCGAAGCCAAGACAATCGAAGGATCGGTGGGTGGTACGATCAACCTTCGCACCATTCGTCCGCTTGACCTCAAGGAACCGCTGATCGCCGGGCGCATCCAGGGCGAATATAGCGAATTGTCAAAAAGCGTGATGCCGCGTTTTTCGGCGACGCTGGGCAATCGCTGGTCCACCGGCATGGGTGAAATCGGTATCGTGCTGAGCGGCAGCTATGCCAAGCAGGAGGCGACCTCCTTCCGCCCGCGCGTCGACCTCGACGGCGGCCTGGTAGAAAATGTAAACGCGGTTGTTGTCAGGGACGGAAAAACGGAAAGTCCCGCTGATCGCCCTGCCGCACAGTCTTTTGACTTTGTCGGCATCCAGTTTCTCAATCAGGAACTGGAAAATTTCGAATATGAAACCAAGAATTTCGCCGGCACCATCGAATGGGCGCCCAGCGACAATCTGAAATTCTATTTCGATACCGTCTATAACGACCAGGAACGGCGGCAGGACAGCTCGCGCGTGCAGGGCTCCGGGGTTAGCGTGCTCGTCAATCGCAGCGTCCCCACCTCCTTCCGTACGGTTGATTTCGGGACGCTCGATGGCGTGAAGCTCGGCAGCATTCAGGTGGCCGAGACCGGCGTTCTCGAACCCGATCTCGCCTTTGATCGCGACGATCCCAATATGCGTTTTTCCAGCGATGTCGGCGCGCGCCTGACAACAAGCGAGATTTACCGGCTGGGCACTGAATTTAATTCGGGTCGTTTCTGGGGCCGGGTCGAGGCGTCGCGCTCGATTGCCAATACGTCCAGCCCCGACCTCAGCACGACGGTAAACTTCCTCAATCCCAATGCGCCGATCTTTACGGGCAATGATAATGCGGTGCCCTTCCGTTACGATCTGTCGGGCGGGTCACTGCGTTTCGGGATCAATTTCGATTCCCCGCTGGCGCCAACCGTCGATCAATTGCTCGACCCCAATAATGTCGTGTTGCAGCAGGTGGTGATCGGAGATGACAGCAGCCGCAACAAGGAAGACGCCTTCCGCGTCGACATGTCGCTCGATGTAGAAGATCTTACGCCCTTCTTCACCTCCTTCGATATCGGCTATCGCTACAACAAGGCTGTGAACAGCTTTAACGATGTCGGGACCACGCTGACCCTGAGCAGTCTGAACGACAGCCCGCGGGGCACCCATTTCGCTGACCTGCTCGTTCCGGGTCCGAATAATTTCGGGGACGGCGACGGACGCGACCTGTTTTTCAAGGATTTTCTGGTCATCGACCCCAATCGCGCTTTCAGCGACCGCGCCGGAACCATCGCAAAATTGCGGGAAGCGCTGGCCGCTGCTCCTGGCAATCGCATACTCAAGGATGCCGAGCCCAATTGGGCAGGCTTTTACACGATCAAGGAGGAAACGCACGCCGTCTATGGTCAGGCCAATTTCGAAACCGGCCCGATCCGAGGAAATGTCGGTTTGCGCTGGCTCGACACGAGGCTCAATTCCATGGGCTATTCGGTCTCTGGCGCTAATGTCGTCCCGACGAACAATCGCGGCGGCTACAGCAAATTATTGCCGCGCGTGAATATGGTCGCCGATCTCAGCGACAATCTGGCGCTGCGAGCAAGCTGGGGCCGTGACATCAATCGTCCGGACTTCGACCTTCTCTCCACTTCGGTATCATTCGTGACGAGCGAAAATGCCGCTGTCTCGCTTGGCAATCCCAATTTGCGCCCCGAAACCGTCACTTCCTATGACGCGTCGGTCGACTGGTATTTCGCCCCGGCTTCGGTGATCAGCGTTGGCGTCTTCCACAAAAAGCGCACCGATCTGTTCGTGACGCAGCTGGAGGATGCTCCGCTCGATGCCAATGGCCATCGCGACATCACGCCGCCGTGTGAAGGCGGGGGGATCTATAACCCCATCGCGTTCCGCAACCAGCTGTCGCCCATTGGCGGATCGGGCATGTGCGTTCCGATTTTGTCGACAATCAACGATACGGGCAATACCACGCAGACGGGCATCGAAGTTGCCGTTCAATACGACCTGTCGCAATTTGAAGATACGCTCGGCTTTGCTTCGGGCTTTGGTGTCCTCGCCAACTATACCTATCAGGATTTTGGTGGCGGCGAAGCTGTAAATGAATCGGCAGAGCGCGGTACCGATATCTTCAACGCGATCAACGGCATCTATAATAATGCCAATTTCGTGCCCGTAACCGCGAAACAGGGCCTGCTCGATTTTTCGAAGCACGCTTATAATGTGACGCTTTATTATGAAAAATACGGGCTGTCGGCGCGTGCGCGCTACACTTGGCGCAGCGCCTTCCGCACCCTCGACACCGTCGGCGGAGCGACGCTTTCGAGCACCTTCGGTTTCCCCGTCGTCACCTCGGCGCGCGGGCAGCTGAACGCCAGCATCAACTATGATGTTACAGACTTTCTCAATATCGGGGTGGAGGGGGTCAATCTGACCAAATCCAAAATCTCCCAATATTGCGTCAATGACGGCGCCTTGCTGTGCGGCGAAGGTCTGCCCGACCGCCGCATAACCTTTGGCGCATCACTTCGCTTCTGACCTTGACGGTGGCGCGCCGTCGCGCGCGCCGTCAGACTCTCCGGCAGCCGGTCTCCGTCCAGACTGTGCTGCCGGAACCGCTGCGGGCGCTTTCGTCTACAGCGTTTCATCGCAGGCCATGCATAAGCTGATTTTCAGGCTGGTCATTTTGTCTGCAAGAATTCATTGATATTGTCCTACCGCTTGTGTAGGCCAAAATGAAAATAGCATAAGTGGGGAGCGGCAGTGACATTTCAAAAGCTTCTGGCGGTAACGCTGATGGTGTCGGCATCCTGCACGGCACAGGCACGTGATCTTCTGGTCAAGGATGCCACCGAATTCAAAGCAGCGGTGAAGGCCGCCCAGCCCGGCGACGCTATCCTGCTCGCCGATGGCGAATGGCGCGATTTCCAGGCGGTGTTTACCGGCAAGGGGACCGCGAAAAGGCCGATCACTCTCGCGGCGCAAAACAGCGGCAAGGTGTTTTTGACCGGCCAGTCCAATCTGCGGCTGGGCGGCGAACATCTGGTCGTGCGCGGGCTGGTTTTTCGCGATGGCTACAGCCCCACGCGCGAAGTCATTTCCTTTCGCCGCGATTCGAAGCAACCCGCGCATCATTCGCGCCTGACCGAAATTGTCATCGACGGTTTCAGCAACCCCGACCGCCGGGCAGAGGACATCTGGGTCGCGCTTTATGGCAGCGATAACCGCGTCGATCATTCGCATTTCGAGGGCAAGACCAATGCCGGTGTCACCCTGGCGGTCATCCGTCCCAAGGGGCAGCCGCAGGCCAACAACCACCGCATCGACCATAATTATTTCGGCCCGCGCCCGCCGCTGGGATCGAATGGCGGGGAAACGGTTCGCATCGGCACCAGCGATGAATCGCTGACCGACAGCAAGACTGTTATCGAACGCAATATATTCGACCGCGCGAGCGGCGAGGTCGAGATTGTTTCGGTCAAGGCGGGCGGCAATATTTTGCGCGAAAACCTTGTCCTGCGCTCGCAGGGCGCCTTCGTCCTGCGTCACGGCAATGGCAATCTGGTCGAGCGCAACATCTTCCTCGGCGATGGCATAGCCGACACCGGCGGCGTGCGCGTGATCAATCGCGACCAGGTCGTGCGCGACAATTATTTCGAAGGTCTGGCTGGCAACTCCTTCAAAAGCGCCATCAGCGTGATGAACGGCGTCCCCAATTCGGTGATCAACCGCTATCATCAGGTCGCCAATGCGCGGATCGAGGGCAATAGCATCCTCGACAGCGCGCGGATCACTTTGGCCGCCGGGGCCGATGCCGAACGGTCGGCGGCCCCTGTCGACACGCGGTTCGAGCGCAATCTGATCAGCGGGATGGACGGGCGCGACCCGCTGCGCGCCGAAGGCGATATTTCGGGGATCGCCATGGCCGGCAATGTCGCGGCATCGGTGGCGCAGCCGCGCTTCACCGACGGCATCGCCTATCGCGACATCGCATTGGAGCGCGCCGCCAACGGCCTCCTCTATCCGGTCGACCCGGCGCTTGCCGATGTGGGCGCCCCGCGCGACCTTCAGCCGGTGCGCCGCGAAGAAGTTGGGGCAAGCTGGTATCGTTCCGCCGCGCAGGAAGCCGCCTTTGGCAGCGGCAAGACCGTCGCTGTCCAGCCGCAGCAGCTGGCAGAGGCGCTGCAGGCAACCAGTGCGGGCGACACGCTGATCCTGGGCGCGGGCATTCATCAGCTTTCGGCCCCGCTCGTCATCCGTCACCGCATCACGCTTGCTGGGGGCAAAGGGGCAGCGCCCGTCGTGCGTCTGCAAGGCGAGGGCCTTGCCCTTGTCGCGCGCGGCGGCGGTTTGCAGCTTAAAAATCTTTCGGTCGATGCGACCGGCGCCAGCCCGGACGGAACGCTGGTCAAGGTCGCCGCCGGGGTCGCCCCCAATTATGAACTCCTGTTCGACGGGGTGCGCGTCACCGGACCGGGGAAGGCGTCTGCCTTTGCCGGAATCCGCGCGGCGGCTTCGACCTTCGCCGATCAGATGCGCCTTGCGAACAGCCATTTTTCGAACATGGGCATCGTCGTTGACGGCACGGGCGAGCAGGAGCCAAAGGGCTGGTATCCGGTCGAGCGGCTCGAGATTGAAAATAGCGATTTCAACCGCGTCGCGATGGTGGCCGATCTGTTGCGCAAGGGCACAGACGAAAGCACCTTTGGCCCCTGGTTTGCGATGCACGGCTCGCGCGTTGTCGAAAGCGGCGTCGGCGACGCGCCCTCGCTCCGCGTTTCGGGCGCGCAGCATGTCGATATCACAGGCAATATCTTCACCCGCTCGGCGAGGCTGGAGGTGATCCACAGCGTCGGAACTCCCGACACGAAAATCACCGCCAATCGCTTTGTGAACACGCCCGCGCCCAGCGTCCTTGAACTTGTCTGGAAGGGAGAGAAGCGCGGGCGCCTTGCGGATAATGTGGTGGAAGGGCGTCCATGAGGCCGCTTCTTGCCCTAGTCCTTGCGGGCGGGATGCCGCTCAGCGTTGCCCTGCCGGCCGCTGCCATCGCCGCTGATAGCGCGCCGCGCGCGCCGGGCGCGCGCGAGCAGGCGCCGCTTTTTGCCGCCGAAATGGAGCGCGCCGCGCGCAATGTCGAAGCGTCGATCCGCGCAGGGATTCAGGTGCCGGTGCCCAGGGATCCGGGCGGCGGTTTCACCCATGAAAAGCACAAGCAAAATTACCGCATCATCTTTGAGGCGGGCCAGCTTTACCGCCTGACCGGCGATGTCCGCTATCGCGACCATGCGCGCGACTTGCTTAAGGCCTATGCCGATCTCTTTCCGGGGCTTGGGCCGCATCCTGCCGCCTCCAATCAGGTGCCGGGGCGTCTTTTCTGGCAAAGCCTGAACGACAGCGTTTTTCTGGTGAATGCGGTGCAGGGCTATGCCCAGATCCGCGCATCGCTCCCGGCGGCAGATCGTGACCATATCGACAATGGATTGATCCGTCCCATGGCGCGCTTCCTCTCGGATGGCTCGCCGCAGGTGATCAACCGCATCCATAATCATGCGACCTGGGCGGCGGCGGGCGTCGGCCTGTCGGGCTATCTGCTGAACGACCGCGACCTGGTCGACAAGGCGCTGCTCGGCCTCGACAAAAGCGGCAAGGCGGGCTTCCTCCGTCAGCTTGACCTGCTCTTTTCACCCGACGGCTATTATGCCGAAGGTCCCTACTATCAGCGGTACGCGCTTCAGCCCTTTGTGGTCTTTGCCGCCGCCATTGCGGCGCATGACCCGCAGCGAAAGATTTTCGATTATCGCGACGGCATTTTGCTGAAAGCGGTGCGGACGACCATCGACCTCACCCATGATGGTTATTTCATTCCGCTCAATGATGCGATCCGCGAAAAGAGCCTGCAGACCGAGGAATTATATCATGCGGTCGCCATCGCTTATGCGGCCACCCAGGATCCCGCCTTCCTGTCGATAGCAAAATGGCAGGGCCGCACCGTCCTGACCCCCGAAGGCGAGACGGTTGCCGCCGATCTGGCCGCCGGCAAGGCGCAGCCCTGGCCCTTTGCCTCGCGTGCCTTGAGCGATGGTCCCGACGGCCAGTCGGGCGCCTTGATCCTGCTGCGCGGGGATGCCGGTTTCGACGGGCCGCTGCTGGTTGCCAAAAATGGTGTGCAGGGCATGGGGCACGGCCATTTCGATCGGCTGAACTGGCTTTATTATGACGAAACCGGCCCGGTCGTGACCGATTATGGCGCGGCGCGCTTCCTCAATGTCGAGGCGAAGGCAGGCGGGCGCTATCTGCCCGAAAATGACAGCTGGGCCAAGGCGACGGTCGCGCACAATATGCTCGTCGTCGATGAGCAAGATCAGTTCGGCGGCGACTGGAAAAAGGGCGAGGAACATGCCGCGCAGCAGATAGCCGCGGGGCTCGATGCGCCGCTCCAATATTCGATCGCCGCTATCGACACCGCCTATCCCGGCGTTGGGCTGCGTCGGGCGCTCATCCTCCTCAAGGTCGAGGGGTTGGCACAGCCGCTGACGCTCGACATCTTGCGCGCCACCAGCGACGCCGCGCACCGTTATGATCTGCCGCTGCATTTTTCCGGCCATATCATCGACAGCGACGTGGAATTTTCCCGCAATCTGGCTGAGCGCTCGGTGCTGGGAACGGCCAATGGCTATCAGCATCTGTGGGTCGATGGCAAAGGGCAAAAGGCTGATGGCGCGCGCCTTACCTGGATGAAGGGGCGGCGTTTCTACAGCTATCATATGCGGCCGCCTGCGGGGACAAATTTCATCCTCGCCGAAAGCGGCGCCAATGACCCCGATTTCAACCTGCGCCGCGAACCGGTGCTGATCCAGCGCGCCGATGGGCAGAAAAATGCGAGCTTCGTCAGCCTGCTTGAACCGCATGGCGATTATGACGCCTCGACCGAGGCCGTGGTGGCCAGCAGTTCGCGTCTGCGCGCCTTTGACCATCGCCGCCTCGATGCGGCGGACCTTGTGAAAATCAGCCTCGCCAATGGGGAGAGCTTCGTGGTTGCCGTGGCGGATGATGCGTCCCCGGCGGCGCGGCATAACGTGATGCTGGAGGGGCGCCGCCTTGAATGGACCGGCCCTGTGGCGCGCATCAAATTACCAAGGGAGACACGCAAATGAAGGGGCGTCTGCGTTGGTGCGTCATCGGTCTGATCGGCCTGGCCACCGTCATCAATTATATCGACCGCAACGCGCTTGCCGTAATGTGGCCCGAAGTGTCGAAGGAAATTGGCGCGACGAAGGAGGATTATGCCCTTCTCGTCACCATTTTCATGATTTTCTATGCGTTCGGCCAGTCGCTGTTCGGGCGTATCTTTGACGCCATCGGGACGCGCATGGGCTTTACCGTGTCGATCGTCATCTGGTCGCTGTCCATCGCGGCGCATGCGCTGGTGCGTTCCATGCCCTTGCTCATGGTGTTGCGCGCGACGCTGGGGGTCAGCGAGGCCGGAAACTGGCCGGGCGCGGCCAAGGCCAATGCGCTCTGGTTTCCCTCGCGCGAACGCGCGCTGGCGCAGGGTATTTTCAACGCCGGGGCATCACTCGGCGGGATTATTTCGGCGCCGCTGATCGCGCTGCTCTTCGTGCAGTTCGGCTGGCACGGCACCTTTCTGCTGATCGGTGTTCTCGGCTTTATCTGGCTGGTGCCATGGCTCTGGTTCTACAAGGCCGATCCCGAAAACCACCCGCATATCAGCGCCGAAGAGCGCGCCTATATTCTGTCGGGCCGTACCGAGGCGGGGCAGAGTGAAACGCGCCGCATGCCGCTCGGCGAATTGCTGCGCCACCGGCAAAGCTGGGGCGTCATTCTCGCCCGCTTTTTCCTCGATCCGGTCTGGTGGCTGTTCGTGTCGTGGCTGCCCATCTATCTGGCTGAAACCTTCGGCTTTGACGTGAAGCAGATCGGGCTTTTTGCCTGGGTGCCCTTTGTCGGCGCGATGATGGGAAGCCTGTTCGGCGGCTGGCTCGCGGGGCGCATCATCGGCGGCGGCGGCAGCGTCCACAAGGCGCGCACGACGGCGATTGCGCTGGGCTGCGCGATCATGTTGCCCGCGCTTTTGCTGACGATCCGCGCCGATGATCCCTTGTCGGCGGTGCTGCTGATTGCCTGCATCCTCTTTGGTTTTCAGACTGCCATCGGCAATATCCAGACGCTGCCCAGCGATTATTTCGGCGGCGGCGCGGTCGGTAGCCTCGCCGGGATCAGCGGGACCGCCGCTGTCGCGGGGACGCTCATCACCACCTGGCTCGTCCCGCTGCTTACCAAGGCCAGCTACGCGCCGATCTTCGCGCTTTCGGCGGCGATTGTGCCGCTGTCCTTCCTCGCTTTCCGCCTGATTGGTGGCCGGGTTGAACCGGTCGTCACCGGGCATCCCCACGCTCAGAATAAGGAATGAGTAAAATGAATCTCCAAGGAAAAACCGCGCTTGTAACCGGCGGCGGACGCGATATCGGCCGGTCGGTCTCGATCGCGCTGGCGCGCGCCGGTGCGCGGGTCGCGATCAACTATAAGAGCGGTCGCGAAGCTGCCGAGGAAACGCTTGCCGCGATCAAGGATGCGGGCGGCGATGCCTTTCTCGTGCAGGCCGATGTGACGGACAGCGCGGCGGTCAAGGCGATGCTGGAAGAAGTCGGCGTCGCGTTCAGCGGCCGTCTCGACATTCTCGTCAATCTCGCGGGCGGCATGGTCGCGCGCAAGACGCTGGCGGAAATGGACGAAGAGTTCTTCGATCATGTCATGACGCTGAACATGAAATCGGCCTTCCTCGTGCTGCAGGCGGCCTATCCCTTCCTGGGCGAAGGGTCGTCGGTGATCAACGTCGCGTCGCAGGCGGGCCGCGATGGCGGTGGGCCGGGCGCATCGGTCTATGCCACGGCCAAGGGCGCGATGATGACCTATACCCGCTCGATGGCCAAGGAACTGGGCCCACAGGGCATTCGCGTCAATGCGGTCTGCCCCGGCCTGATCGGCACCAGCTTCCACGATATTTTCTCCAAGCCCGAAGGCCGCGCGGCCGTTGCCGGCAACACGCCGCTGCGCCGCGAAGGCCATCCGGACGAAGTGGCGGAAGTGATCACCTTCCTCGCCTCGCCAGCCTCCAGCTTCCTCGCCGGGGTCAATCTGGACGTTAACGGGGGCCTGTTCCTCTCCTGATCAGGGGGAACCGATCGCGCTGAGGAGAGCGCCCTCTTCGAAAGGGGGCGCGGCGCCGATCAGTCATCTTCGCCGCGTCCCTGATCCACTCAGGGGCGCGGCAAGAGATGGAATGAAAATTTCTCTAATCGAATATCAAAGTGGTATGACCATTTGCGCATGCATAATGGTTGACATAATGGTCATATTATAAGACCAGACCAGTCATAACAGAATCACTCGCCAGGGAGAGGGATAATGAGTTCATCGGAACAGGCTCGCGTTCGGGCTATGCGGGCGGCCATGCTGAGCAGCGCCGGGATATTGGTCGCTATCGCCGCATCGGCGCCTGCGATGGCGCAAAGCGATGTTGCGGATCAGGCCGCGGCGCAGGATGATGACGCGATTGTTGTCAGCGGTGTGCGCGCGTCGATTCAGGATTCGATCAACGTCAAGCGGCAGGAAACGGCCATCGTCGATGCGCTATCCGCCGACGATATCGGTGACCTGCCCGCGCTGTCCGTGGGGCAGGCGATCCAGACGATCACCGGCGCGACGACCCACCGCGAAAAGGGCGATGCGTCGGAGCTCGCGCTGCGCGGCCTTGGCCCCTTCCTCAGCAACTCGACCTTCAACGGCCGTGAAGCTTCGAATGGCAGCGGCGACCGCTCGGTCAACTTCAACCAATTCCCCTCGGAACTGGTCAACAATATCAAGATCTACAAGACGCAGCAGGCCAGCCTGATCGAAGGCGGCGTTGCCGGGACTGTGGAAATTGGCACGCTGCGTCCGCTCGATTTCGGCAAGCGCCGCATTCAGGGCGAGATCAAGGCGCAATATAATCCCTATGGCAACCGCATTGTCGGCGAGGGCGGGATCGGCTGGCGCGGGACGCTCAGCTATGTCGACCAATTTGCGAATGACACCATCGGCATCGCCCTTGGCGTCCAGCGCAACGACACGAACAATCCCGAAGAAACCTTTGCCGCTTCGACGACCTGGACGGCTTGCCGCGCCGATATCATCGTCCCCAATGGCAATTGCACCGAATATACGCGCGACCAATATGGGGAAGATCGCCCCTTCTATCTTGCCCCCAATTCCTACACTTTCCGCCAGATCAGCGAGACGGACCGCCGCGATGCGATCTTCGGCGCCATCCAGTGGCAGCCGTCGGACCGGATCAATGTCAATCTGGACGTCCAATATTCGGATCGTACCTATGTCGAAAACCGCACCGACCTCAATCTGTCGGAAGGGCGTTATGGCATTACCAATGCCGTCTATGATGAAAATGGCGCGCTTCGCAGCTTTGACGGGCGTTCGTCGATTGAATCAAACACCATCGAACTGGCGCGTTCTGAAGAATATCTGGGCGGCGGCCTGTCGGTCGAGTGGACGCCGACCGACCGTCTGACGCTCACGCTCGATGGCTCCTATTCGCGCACCATTCGTTATGAAGATGAGCGCAATGCGCGGCTGCGGACCGACGCCTTTGACGTCAATGGCGTCCGGACCGCGATCAACAACCAGCGCATCCCCTATAAATATGAGCTGCAGCCGGGCAGTTTTGTCCCGACGATCACCATCGATCCGCGGTTCGACCTCAACAATCACGATCTGTTCTGGGACGATGCGCGTTTCCGCCGCGATCAGAGCCGCCGCTATAACCGCATCCTCGCGGGCCGCGCCGATGCCCGTTACGAAACCGACGGCTTCCTCAGCGCCATCTCGGCGGGCGGGCGCTGGTCCAAGCTGGTTTACCGCGATTATGACGTCCGCAAGGAAGAAAATTATAATCCGGCGATGTCAGAGGATCGGCGGATTAACAATCTGTGCCGCAACCTTGCTTTTCCGCAGCGCGATTTTCTGTCGGCAGCGGGTGATGCCAATGGCATTCACAGCTGGGCGACCTTCGACCTTGACTGCTTGTTCCAGGAATATGTGGGGGCAGTCGATCCGGGACCGCTGGAGGACAAGCGCGCAATTGCCAACCGCGATGTGATGGAACGCACTTTCGCGGGCTATATCATGGGCGAATATGATGCGAACCTTGGCAATATGCCGGTGCGCGGCAATTTCGGGGTGCGGGTCGTCAATACCCAGGTGACCTCTTATGGTCTTCGCAGCGAGCTGGATGTCGTCACGACCACCGACGGCATCGAACTGGTCCCGACGGGCGAATTTGAAACGGTCACGATCAAAAGCTCTTCGACCCGCGTTCTGCCCAGCATCAATGCGATTTTCGAAGTTGCGCCCGACGTCCAGTTCCGCCTGGCGGGCTATCGCGCCATGTCGCGTCCCGCGCCCAGCGCGCTGGGGGCAGGCCGCACCATCACCCCGGCTGATGGCAGCGATTTCGATACGATCGAGGATGCGATCGGCGGCATCATCGCCACGGGCAGCCCGCGTCTGAAACCGTTGATGTCGTGGAATGCCGATGCCGCGCTTGAATGGTATCCGAACAAGGACAGCATGCTGTCGGCCACCGTCTATTACAAACAGTTCAACGGCGGCTTTGAGCCGGTCATCATCGATGAAAGCTTCAACATCGGCGGTGAAGAAGTTGTGGTGCCGGTTCCGCAGACGCGCAACAGCCCCGACAAATCGCGCATCTATGGGCTTGAACTGACGGGGGCGACGCGCTTCAGCTTCCTTCCCAAGCCGCTCGACGGGTTCGGCGCCAAGGTCAGCTATAATTATGCCGACTCCAATTTTGTGACCCAGGATATTCGCCTTGGCGATACCTATAATCCGGTCACGGACAGCGTGGAGCCGGGGATTGTCGAGCCGGCGAATTTGTCGGGCTATTCCAAGCATGTGCTGTCGGCGCAGGCTTATTATGAAACCGGCCCCTTGTCGCTGCAGGCCATTTATAACTACCGGTCGAGCTATTATCAGGACTTTGTCGGCGGCAATAACCAGCTGCGCTATGTGGGTCCCAGCGAGACGGTCGATCTGCGCGCGTCGCTGGCCCTGATGAAAGGCGTTTCGCTGCGGGTCGAGGCGGTGAATATCTTCAACGATCCCAAGGAAACTTACATGCCGGTTTACGGCAACCCGCGCCAATATCATTATTATGGGGCAAAATATTTCATCGGTCTGCGGGCGCGGATCTAACCCCGGATGCGGCCTTTGGCCCGCCTTCTTCCCCTTGCCTTGGCGGCGGCGCTGGTTTCGACCAGCGCCGCCGCAATGCCGGGCGAGCCAAAGGCGCCGCGCGCCGAAGCGCGGGATATTGTTTATCGCGACGTGGACGCTATCGCGCTGCGGCTCGATGTATATGAACCCCCGTCCGGCGCCTCGCGTCCCGCGCCGGTGCTTGTCCATTTTCATGGCGGCGGGTGGGCGCGGGGACAGCGGCCCGAAAGCTGGACCGGATTTCGCCCCTATCTGAACGCCGGAATGGGGCTGGTGACGGTGCAATATCGGCTGGCCGGGCAGGCCAGGGCGCCGGCGGCGGTGCAGGATGCGCGCTGCGCGCTCAAATGGGTCGCCGATCATGCCGAACGCTTTGGCTTCGACCCGGCGCGCATCATCGTCACCGGCACGTCGGCGGGCGGACATCTCGCCGCCATGGCCGCCTATCTGCCCCCCGACAATGATATCGACAGCGCCGAATGCCGCGGCGCACCGCGCGCGGCGGCGCTGATCGACTTTTACGGGCCCACCAATCTTACCCAGTGGCGGCCTGCCGCCGCAGGGCGGCACCCGACGATCGCGCGCTGGATTGGCGAGGGCGCCGATGCGGCCCGGCTCGAACGCCATATGTCTCCCTTGCACTGGCTCTCCTCCGATGCGCCGCCGACCTTCATCGTCCATGGCGATGCCGATCCCGTGGTGCCATTTGATCAGTCGGTGGCACTGAAACAGCGGCTCGATGCGCTGGGTGTGGCGGCAGAGATGGTGCGCGTGCCGGGCGGCGGCCATGGCCGCTTCTCCCCCGAATGGCGGGCCGATATATCCCGCCGGGCGGTCGCCTTTTTGTGCGGGCAGGGATTATTGGAAGCAATCTCATGCCCCATAAAAAAATAATCGCCTTTTGCCGGACAGGCTTCAAAATTGTCAGACCGGATTGTATGATCTCTCCCGAGATATTTTGGGGAGTTGCTTGAACATGGCTGAACGCCGTCTTTTCGAGGAAATTGCGGACGAATTGCGTCGGCTGATCCTTGATGGAACCTTCCCACCGGGCGCACGCCTGCCGGGGGAGCGCGAATTGTCGGAACGCTTTGAGGTCAGCCGGGTAACGATCCGGGAGGCAGAGATTGCGCTGCAGGCGATGGGCTGGATTCACATACGCACCGGCGCCGGCGCGTATGTCGCCGCTGAATTGCCCTATGATCACCGCATATTGCCCGATGTCGGGGCCTTTGAACTGACCGAGGCGCGCTCGCTGTTCGAAGGCGAGGCGGCGGCGCTCGCGGCGCCGACCATTTCCCTCGAAACGCTGGAAAAGCTCGACGCCTTGCTCGAAGCAATGGCGGACGAAAATGCCAGCGAGGATGAAATCAGCGCGGTCGACCGCGAATTTCACATGACCATTGCGGCGGCATCGAACAACAAGGCGATCATCCATGTAATCGACAGCCTGTGGCGCATGCGGATGGAATTGCCCGACGTGCGCTCCAGCCATTCGATGGTCTGCCGCAAGGATGGCAAGGCGCGTCAGGCCGAACATGCCGATGTGGTCGAAGCCTTGC
>NZ_JQFJ01000001.1 GCF_000763945.1 Sphingopyxis sp. MWB1 | reverse complement strand
CGGAACACGTCGCGCGGCTGGCGGGGCGTGCCCAACAAGCATTATTGGCTCGTTTGTCTCCCGCGTCGCCATTGCCGCTTTCCCCCGTGATGATAGCGTCCGTAATAGCCCCGTCATCGCTTTTCTTTTCGTGCGCTCACCCCCCAGATCGCCCCCTAAGCCTTCGGCGGCCGCGTCAGATGTGTATAAGAGAACGACCATAGATCGTGTCGTTGCCCGCACCCCCAGCGATCGTCTCGCTGTCGTAGCTGCCGTACAGCACGTCGTTGCCGCTGTTCGCAGCGACGGATCGGCTGACCAACTCGGCATGATTCCAAGTCGTACCGTCGGCAAAAACGACCCGTTCCACGCGGTTGTCGCCGTTGACCATCGTTTCCTTGATCGTGATCGAACCGCCGTCGATGAAGGTTAGCACCAGATCACGGCCGCCGTTCGCCTGAGAAACAATCACTTCGCTTGGCAGGATGCCATCTCCAAGATGAATGGCGTCGTCTCCACCCCAACCTCCGTTGCCGTTGTAATCTTGGATTGTATCGTTGCCGTCGCCAAGATCATACACGTATATGTCATCGCCGCCGTTACCCGAAAGGATGTCGTCGCCAGTTCCGCCCACGAGGATATCTGCTCCGCTACGTCCCTGAAGGATATCATGACCCTCATAACCGAAGAGCGCATTCCCTTTATTGCTTGTAGCTGCGCTGATTACGTTGTCGCCTTGATCGCCAAAAATGGCGTCGCGCATGATGAGCGAGTAGATGTCACCTGACGACAGGCTGCTGGCGTTCGTCTCGTCATTGATCATACCAGCGAGGTAGCGCTGAAAATAATCGGCCTGTCCGTCAAACAGAGCTTTGCTGAGATAAGGACTAAAGTCAATTAGCCGTTCTAGAGCAGCATGTTGCTCGCTTTCGCTCCCATCAAGAAGAACGGTGGCCAGACCTAGGAAGAGATCAAGGCGTCCGTCTAGCGTATCGGTTTCATGATCATAGCTAAACACCGCGAAAGCCGATAGCGAGTGCTCGAAGAAGTTGGGTTCGTTCCCGGCGATCATTTCCAGCGCGAAATAAGAGGTGCTGGCTTGAACAACAAAACGGCTGAACATCCCATCGATCAAATCATCAAAAAGCCTGTCGATGATTTGCGCTCCGCCGGACGTGACGACCTGCTCCCAGAAGGGTTCGCCCCAAAATGCCTCCAGAATAGCAAGTTTATCATAATCGACGATGCTGCCCCGGCTGCCTGGAGCGTAACCGGTGGGATTGACCCATTGCTGTACCAAGTCCGTAAACTGCGACCGTAGCGCCCCTGCGGACAGGTTGTCGCTTGAACGGACCAACGCTTCAAGATCGGCGCGAAGAGCGCTGTCGAGGGATGTTGCAACTGCGAGATCCTTGACGGTGCCATAGCCTCTAAGATTGGGAAGCCAGAGTGCAGTTTCTACATACTCAAAGCCTTCGGGCGGAACGTAGACCGTCTGCTGGGCGTTCACTGAAAAATATACGCTCTCCGCAGTTGTCGAGTGCCCGTCCGCGAAATTAACAGCGCCTGATCTAGCGACATAGTTTCCAGCTCTCGTCTGACCGACCGCAACAGTGTTAAGATCCAACGATGTGATTCCGACCTCCTGCAAAGTTACAAGCTCATCGGCGTCGGTCAGTCCATCACCGTTCAAATCCCGCCAGACCTTCAGCGAAGCGAACTCGGCGTCGGCCGCGTCAATCCGTCCATCACCGTTAGTGTCGAGAAGGCCTAGTGCATCGAAGCCATCGACGTTCTGGCCACCGAATAGCTCGCTGCCGTCATCGATGATGCCATTGCTGTTGCGGTCGAAGACGAGGAGACCGTCGTTTCCACGGACCCATCCCGTCCTCTCGCGATATCCATCTCCTTCGAAATCGAAAAAGGCTTCCGACTCGGACGCGGAAGTCAGCTCAACACCGTTGCCGTCGAGGTCGATGACAATCGGATCGATCGGAATAGGGGGGCGGGATCCAGGGGGGCCACCTGCCGGGCGACCAGGATTTGGGGCCCAAGGCGGCGTGGAGCCGGGATATCGCGGATCTCCCGGAAGTGGCGGCCGATTGGGATCGTTGGGGTTTGGATTTGGGTTGTTCGGATCATTCGGATCGTTCGGATCATTCGGATCGTTCGGATCGTTCGGATCGTCGCACTGTCCAGGCCCACCATTTGGGTTGCGATCAACGTTGTCCCGATAATCTCGGGCTTGTTGCCTAGCATTCTCGGCTGCGCTCTGAATGCTAGCGACCTGCGGGTATTGCGCAATGGCAGTACCAGCGACTTTTCTGCCAGCATTCACATATGCCTGACCCACAGCGGCATGCGGTAGGCTGCTTATTCCTACAGCGCTCGCAAAGTCCCCCATTCCAGGCCGGAACGGCGTGCCGTCCATATTGGCCGAAAGGCCTTTGCCTATGAAACCGCCCATGCCCGGATAGTTTTCCAGGGACCGAACAAGTCCCTTCACAGTGTCAGCCAAGTTCGATCCATCACTCGGGCAGGTCATAATAATCTCCCATAATTTCAAATATGTAAGAGCGACATCGCTATTCTGATCATAATATATTCATCATATAAATGAAAAATAAAACTGTATTTTAATAAAAATATGCTTCAAACTCAATTATATTCATATTAATAGGTATATATACGGCAATTAATTTGAATTTTACAGTTTTAACATTTTTTTAATTATTGATGAATAGAGCATATCCCTAACCCGTATGCTTGAGTTTGCATCCTCGCCGTCTGGAGCAAAAAGATGTCCTTAGTTGCAAGAACCGTGGCTTTATCCCTGTTGCTGGCAGGATGCGCTCAAGCCACTGCGAGTGAGCTCGATAGCCGGGACGATCTTCATTGCGCGATAGCTGCCCACACAATTGAGATAAATTTGGGTGAGTCATCCAGCAAACTTGATCGCCAAGCCATGCGTGCTCTACGCTCTTGGTATTACTCAAAACTTCCAAAGGAAAGATTGGCAGAGAGCGCCGCAGTGATTGCGGCCATGAGAGCCGATCCAGGCAGCGTACAGAGCTTGTGGCAAAAATGTTTGGACCGCGTGGAGGGTGATGCCGATTGGAATAATTGGGCGGCTTCCGTGGCCCGAACGAAGGATAGCGCGCCATGAAGCTTCGGCAATAATTGCGGTCAGAGAGCATTTCGCTGAGCGTCACCGTTCGCGTCCCGCTTCAAGGCGAGCCTTTTCAAGTGGACTGATCAGATAGCTCAGGATCGACCGGAGGCCAGTCCTGATGTCTGCGGTTACGCTCATGCCCGGTGTAAGAGTAGACCTCACCCCATCGCGGTCTATAAATGTT
This sequence comes from Sphingopyxis sp. MWB1, assembly GCF_000763945.1. NCBI lineage: Bacteria > Pseudomonadati > Pseudomonadota > Alphaproteobacteria > Sphingomonadales > Sphingopyxidaceae > Sphingopyxis > Sphingopyxis sp. MWB1. Next base: position 191,010 of record NZ_JQFJ01000001.1, on the reverse strand, counting down.
TGCTCCAAGGTCACGCGCGCAACATAGACCAAGCCGAGCTTTTCATCGGCCACGGAATCGGAGCCGATGCTCTGGATTTTACCTGGGAGGGTGCCGTGCCTGGTGAACGGAAACGCTTCGAGCTTCAATGCGACGGGCTGGCCTATGCGAACGAAGCCCGCATCCTTGTTCAAGACCTTGACCTCTGCGACCAGTTTACCGTCGCTCGGCACCACCACCATGATAGGTTTGGCCGCTTCCAGTACACCGCCAATGGTATGGACCGTAAGTTGGGCAATCGTGCCGTCAACTGGGCTTACCAGACGTTGCAAGCTCGATCGCTGACGAGCCTTCCTCAGTTCTTCGCGTCGCAGCGTTGCTTCCGCCTCCGCCCTTGTTAGGTCGGTCAGTATGCGTGATCTAGCCTCCGCTTCGGACTGCATGATTGCACCCTGCGCAACATGAATCTGAGCCGACGCTTTGCTCGATGTTTGGAGTGCAATTTCATAATCGCGACCGGTAGCCAGGCGCTGGCGGCGCATCTCGATTACTTTTAGTTTTGAGACAAAGCCCTTCTGCAAAAGCGCTTCATTCGCCGCGATCTGCTCGTCCAGTAGCGGCATGGTCTCGGCGAGCTTGGCTACTTCCACGTCAGCCTCACCGCGTGCCGCCACAGCCGCCTGCCACTCTGCTCGATGCCGGACAGTGGTTGCTCTGATGTCCTCAAACTGAGCGCGTGCCAACGCCTCTTGGCTGCGCGCAGTCTCAAACGCCGTTCCGGGCGGCGCTACGAAGGCGACGCCGTTACCGTCTAGGGCGGAGATGATTGCGCGAGCGCGTGCTGCGTCGAGTTGAGCCACTTCCAGCGCGCGTTCAGCCTGCACCGCTTCTGCAGAAGACATGGTGGGGTCCAGTTCGATCAACGTTTCGCCTTTGCGAACCCGTTCCCCGTCTCTCACCAGGATATTGCGAACTACTCCGGCTTCCGCGGGTTGAATGACCTTGACGTGGTCAACCGGGATGAGGCGTCCGCTAGCGGAAGCGACGACGTCTACCTTTCCGAAGGTCAGCCAACCGATTGCAAGGGCGAGACCGGCCAGCATGATCCAGGCGGTCGCACGGGCTGTAGGTGATACGGGCCGTTCAACGATCTCGAGCGCCGCCGGAAGAAACGTTACCTCTTCTGTGCGAAGGAGGCTCTTCGACCTCGCTTTGTCCGCAGCCACGGCGGAACGCATTATACTCCAATGGTGCGCGAGGCCCGTCATGTGCTTAAATTCCGGCTACCGGTCTGCCGCCGATGGAGACTGGCATACCGACCATTCTGCCGCAGTAACTCATCGTGGCTCCCCACTTCGACAATGCGGCCCTTCTCCAATGTCATTATCCGATCGCACTGTCGGATTGCCGATAAACGATGCGCGATGATTAAGACGGTGCGTCCCTGTGCCATCGCTTTGAGATTGCCTTGGATGATTTCTTCGCTTTCCGCATCAAGGGCAGATGTCGCCTCATCGAGTATCAGAATGCGAGGCTGCGTCACGAGTGCCCTGGCGATCGCCAACCGCTGGCGCTGCCCTCCCGAGAGGTTGACACCGCGTTCCTCGATGAGGGTATCGTAACCGTGAGGCATCGAAAGGACAAACTCGTGAGCTCCCGCGAGTTTGGCTGCGGCCATCACGCGATCAAGAGGCATCGCTGGGTTTGCCAAAGCGATATTTTCTCGGACGGATCGGTTGAACAGAAGATTTTCCTGCAACACGACTCCGATCTGCCGACGCAGCCATGCCGGATCGACCTGGGCGATATCGACCCCGTCGATATAAATGCGACCCGATGCCGGTGTATAAAGCCGTTGCAGCATCTTGGTCAGGGTAGACTTACCCGATCCTGACGATCCGGCAATGCCTAGTGTTCTGCCTGCAGGTAATTCGAAATCGATTTCATCCAATGTCCACGGCCCGTCCGGCGCATAGCGGAACCTCACCCCTGAAAACCGCACAGCACCTTTCAGCGCTGGCAAAGCCACTTTCGAGCCAGCGCCGGGTTCGACGGGCGTGTTCAGGACGTCCCCGAGTCGATCTATCGACAACCGGACCTGCTGGAAATCCTGCCAAAGCTGCGCCATCCGGATTACCGGCCCGGACACCCTTTGTGCGAACATATTGAAGGCAACCAACCCGCCCACTGTCAGTGTTCCTACGATCACTTCACGCGCGCCGAAGAATAGGATGGCGGCAAGGCTGAGCTTGGAGATGAGCTGGACGGCCTGGCCGCCCACGTTGCCAAGATTGATGACGCGCTGATTAGCGGCGCTATAGCCCGCCAGTTGCCGTTCCCAGCGATCCTGCCACTGCGGCTCGACCGCAGCCGCCTTCACCGTCTGCATACCTGATACGCTCTCGACGAGCAGGGCGTTGTTCGCGGAACCTCGTTCGAATTTCTCGTCGAGCCGGCGGCGCAAAGGGCCAGTGACGAGAAGCGAAACAACGATATAGGCAGGGATCGTTGCTGCCACAATCCAGAACAGGGTCGGCGAGTATATCCACATCGCAACGAGGAAGACGACCGTGAAAGCAGGATCGACTAACACGGAGAGCGATGCGTTCGTCAGGAATTCACGGATGGATTCGAGCTGACGCACCCGCGTTACCGTGTCGCCGACTCGGCGACCTTCGAAGTAGGATAGCGGTAGTCCCATCATGTGGCGAAACAACTTGGCGCCAAGCTCGACATCCAGCTTTTGACTTGTTTCGGAGAATAGCCGCGTGCGCAGCCATCCGAATATGACTTCCCAAGCGGAAACAATCACGAATCCGATTGCAAGGACTTGGAGTGTCGCAAGAGTGTTGTGGACAAGTACCTTATCAATGACGTTCTGGAAGAACAGGGGCGCTGCAAGCCCTAAGAGGTTCAAGGCCAAGGTAATCAAAAGCACTTCACCGAACAGCCGTCGGTAGCGCACAATTTGGGGGATGAACCATGTGAAGTCGAAGCGGCCTGCTAAGCCCCCGGCGGCTTCTCGCGTCGTCAGCAAGATCACTTCGCCGGACCAAATGCCTGCCAGAGCGCATTGCTGCACTTTCTCAACGGGCTGGCCAGGACGTTGGATTAAGGCTTCAGAAACGGTAACACGGCCGATCACGAACCAACCGCTCGGCCCACCGGCGACGACAGGCAGAGGCAATCTGCTCAGCTTATCAAATGTAACTTGCACGGCCTTAGCCCGCACACCTTGTTGCCGCTTTGCTAACCGGAGAATGTCATCGGCTATCAATGGCCGCTCATGCCCCAACTCATGCCGTAGCTGGTCTGGATCGACAGCAATTTTGTGGATTGCCAGGACCGTGGCCAGCGCCACCAAGCCCGACTCAGAGTTGCCTGCAAATTTGGCTTGCGCCCCTTTGGTCAAGACTAATCCCCACGCGCGCCATCCACTTAGCATCGAAGATGCCATCTAAGTAGTCCACGAACCCAATTGCCCGCGAGAATGCGGATATCTGGCTACACTGCGCGAACAATTTCAAAGTTACACAACATGCTGGCGCTGTCTAGGAGGAAATATATTCAAATTGAACCTAACGCCTGTTGCGACCGGATGGGACGAATAAATTGGCAACAGGGGGTGCGCTGCCATTCATATAACATACGCGTTGTGAAAATCTGGACGAGGACCGGCTCGCAAGGTTCACACCTTGATCACCAGCCCTGTCTCCGTCTTAATCGACGTTGCCGCTTGATATCGACCTCCAGACGAGACCCGTGCTCGGCTAATCCACACCCCGACTTGTACCAAATATTCTGACAATGGAAAAAACTCAGATGGATGTTTCCAGCGAGTTATAACATCGGTGTGCCCGCGAAGGCGGGGGCGACGCCTTGTTGCCTGGCCCTTGTTACCGCACCAGACGATATTGAAAATTCAGCGTCAGCGTGTTGCCGACCTGTCCTGGTTCGACCGGAGTCGAAACCTTCGCGTCCATCGCCGCCATTCCGCGGGCATAGGGCATGGGCGGCTGCGGTCCCGAAAAACCGCCTTCGCTCAAGGAAACCAGTTCGGCGCCGCGATATCCGGCCAGCCGCGCATAATCCGCCGCCTTGGCTTCGGCGGCCTTGATCGCCGCGCCGCGCGCGCCGACCAGCATCGCGTCGGGGTCCTTCATCGCGAACCACGGCCCTTCGATATTGGTTCCGCCGGCTGCGACCAGCGCATCCATCAGCGGTCCCACGCCATCGACCTTGCCGGTCGTCGCACGCACGCTGTTCGTCACCTGATAACCGATGAAGCGCGGCGGCTGGCCGTCGCTGCGATTATTATAGTCATATTGCGGCGACAGGCTGATGCCGCTTGTCTGGATATCCTCGGGCTTGATGCCCTGTTTTTTGACGGCGGCGACCAGCTTCTCCATGGCGGCGGCATTGGCGCGCATCGCCTCGACCGCCGTGGGGGCGTTCGTCTGGACGCCCGCGCCAATTGTCGCCTGATCGGGACGCGCGCGCACTTCCTCGCTGACGCTGAAGCTCAAAATCGGTCCCTGGCTCGCTGCTACCGTCACATTCGCTCCTCCCTGCTGCGCTACGGCGGGTGTCGCCGCGATCAGCGCCGCGCTGGCGGCTACTGCGCTAAATATACGCTTTTTCATCAAAAAACCCTCCTGTTGATCCGGGCGTCCGGCCCATTGGCCTGTCTGTTCCCGTAACGCAGACGGATCGGACGCGTTCCTGCCTTGCCCGCGCCGCGCTTGCGCCCGGCTGAACGTCTCGCTAGCGAACCGTTCATCATGGCAGCACCGATTTTATCATATGAAGGCCTCGGCCTTGTCCAGGGCAGCGGATGGCTGTTTCAGGACCTCGACATCTATATTGGCGCGCGCGACCGGCTCGCGCTGATCGGCCGCAACGGCGCGGGCAAAACGACTCTGCTCAAATTGCTTGCCGATCGAATCGACCCCGACAAGGGAAAGCGCACCATCGTCCCCGGCACCCATGTCGTGCTCCTGGAACAGGAACCCGATTTCACCGGCTACGCCACCTTGATGGACTATGCCATTGGCGGCGACCACCCCCCCCAGGAATTTGAAGTCGCCGCCATCGCCGACCAGCTTGGCATCGACATGTCGCGCGAAGCTGCCAGCGCATCGGGGGGTGAGCGTCGCCGCGCCGCCATCGCCCGCGCGCTCGCGCAAAATCCCGATGTCCTGCTGCTTGACGAGCCGACCAACCATCTCGACCTTGCCGCCATCGACTGGCTTGAAAACTGGCTGTCGCGTTTCGGCGGCGCCTTTGTCGCGATCAGCCACGACCGGACCTTTCTCACCCGGCTCACACGCCAGACACTCTGGCTCGACCGGGGCAGCATCCGGCGCAAGGAAATCGGCTTTGGCGGCTTCGACGCGTGGATGGAGGCGGTGTTCGCCGAAGAAGCCCGCGCCGCCGAAAAGCTCGACGCGAAGCTGAAGCTGGAGGCGCATTGGCTCGAACGCGGCGTGACGGCGCGGCGCAAGCGCAACCAGGGGCGGCTGGAAAAGCTGATGGAAATGCGCGCCACCCGCGCCTCCATGATCGGGGGCCCCGGCGTCGCCAAGCTGGGCCTTGCCAATGATGATGTGCGCTCCAAATCGGTGATCGTCGCCGACGATATTTCTAAAAGCTTTGGCGACCGCCCGATCATCCGCAACTTCACTTTTCGCATCCAGCGCGGCGACCGCATCGGCATTGTCGGCGCCAATGGCGCGGGCAAATCGACCCTGCTCAAGCTGCTGACCGGTGAAATTCAGCCCGACAGCGGCGAGGTCACCCTCGCCCCCACGCTCGACGGCATCGTCATCGATCAGCAGCGCAGCCTGCTTTCGCCCGACAAGCGCGTGCGCGACGTCCTCGCCGACGGCGGCGACTGGATCGAGGTGCGCGGGGTCAAAAAACATATTCAGGGCTATTTGAAGGAATTTCTCTTCGAACCCTCGGTGGCCGAGGCCAGCGTCAGCGCGCTGTCAGGCGGCGAGCGCTCCCGCCTGCTTCTCGCGCGCGAATTTGCCCGCGAATCCAATCTGCTCGTCCTTGACGAGCCGACCAATGACCTCGACCTCGAAACGCTCGATCTGCTCCAGGAAGTGATCGCCGATTATCAGGGCACGGTGCTGCTCGTCAGCCACGATCGCGACTTTCTCGACCGCACCGTCACCGTCACGCTCGGCCTCGACGGGTCGGGCAAGGTCGATATCGTCGCGGGCGGCTATGCCGATTGGGAAGCAAAGCGCAGCAGGCCCGCGCCCGCCAAAAGCAAATCGACGAGCAGCGCCGCCCCCACCCCCGCGCCGCCGCCGCAACAGCGCAAGAAGCTCAGCTACAAGGATCAGCGCGACTATGATCTGCTTCCCGGCCGGATCGAGGAAATTGAAGCGGACATGACGCGCATCGAGGGGGAATTGTCGGACGGCAGCCTCTTCACCCGCGACCATGCGAAATTCACCGCGCTGACCGAAACACTCGAAACCCTGCGCGCGGAAAAAGCGGCAGCCGAAGATCGCTGGCTGGAACTGGCCGAAGAGGTGGAAAATCTGGGTTAGGAAGCCAACCCGCTTCCTGCCCCTCCCCCTTCGTCATCCCTTCCCCTTCGTCATCCCTTCCCCCTTCTCGTCATCCCGGACTTGATCCGGGATCCACGACGACGGCCCGGTAATGGATTCCCGATCAGGCCGGGATACCAAGGCAGGCCATAGCCCCCGCGCCCCTTCACCCCGTCCCGTAGAATCGCACCAGCCGGTCGAGCGCCAGTGTCAACACCACCCGCCCCGACCGCGCGGGCCAGCCCAGCGCCTTTTCCGCCCCCGCCATCGCCTCCCCGCCGCAAATCACGCGCCAGCATATGTCGGCCAGCCCCGGCCCCGCCGCCTCCAGCGCGGCATGAAAGCGGCGATGCGCGTCGATACGCGCCAGCGAGGCATCGGCGGCGCGCGCCCCACCCCGCACCCGCGCGGGCGGCGCGGCATCCCAGCGCATCGTCACCCGCGCTGCCAGCCCCGCCCGCTCATAATCGGCGCGCAGCCGCTCGCCCGCGCGATATTGCGCCTCGGTCAGATATCCGCGTGCCGCAAGCCAGCCGAGCGGGCTTTCAGCGACATTGACCCGCACATGCCGCATCAGCTGCGGCCCCGCCTTGCCGGGTTCGATCAGATCGTCGGGATGAATTCGGCTCTCCAGCTTGCGGGCGATCATGGCGTCTCCTCTTTCGCGCAACTCCACCCCCGCTTGACAGCGGCAAATTTTATAGGAAAGAAGAAACCAAATTGGTTATCCAAGGGACCGCCATGATCAACAGCATCCGCACCGTGCGCCGCGCCAAGGGCCTCACCCTCGAAGAGGTGGCGCAGCGCTGCTCGCCCGCCACCACGGCCCAGACCATCGGGCGGCTGGAAACCGGCACCCGCACTCTGTCGCTGGACTGGATGAACCGTATCGCCGCCGCGCTGGACGTGGACGCATCCGAACTGGTGCGGCTGCCGCAGGACACGCAGCTTAAAATCACCGCGCATCTCGGCGCCGACGGCGCGCACGCCTCCACCAGGGTCGAAGAAGCCCTCACCGCGCGCCCAACCGAGGGTATGCTGGCGGTGCGCGTCACCTCCTCGATCGGCGATTATCGCGCGGGCGATGAAATCTGGTGCCGCCGGATCGAGGGCGACTGGTCGGGCGCGCTCAACCGCGACCTGCTCGTCCCGCGCCCCGCCGGGCGCTTCATCTTTGCGCGCCTGCTCAATGTCGATGGCGAGAAGCTGCACCTGCTCCCGCTCGGCGCCGGTCAGCGGCAACAGGTCGTCAGCAATCCGCCCTGGGCCGCAGTCGCCACCCGGTTGATCCGCACGCTTTAACATAATCTCAGCGCCCGCTGCGCTATCGGGCCGGCTTTCAAGGAACGCCATGACCGCCCCGCTTCGCATCCTGTCCATCGCAACGCTTTTTCCCGACGCGGCGCGGCCCAATTTCGGCCTGTTCGTCGAGCGCAGCCTGCGCGTCCTCGCACAGCAGCCCGGGGTCGAGCTTCTCATCGTCGCGCCGATCGGCCTGCCGCCCTTTCCGCTGTCGCTTCACCCGCGTTACCGCGCGCTCCGTTCGCTCCCGCATCGCGAAAGCTGGAATGGCCTTAAAGTCCTGCGTCCCCGCTTCCCTTTGCTCCCGCGTGTCGGCACGCGCATCAACCCCGCGCTCATCGCCCGCGCCGTGCGCCGCGCGATCGGAAACCGGGAATTTGACGTCGTCGACGCGCAATTTTTCTACCCCGACGGCCCCGCCGCCATGCGCGTGGGCGCGGCGCTCGGCCTGCCCTATTCGGTCAAGGCGCGCGGCGCCGACATCAGCCATTTCGGCCACGCGCCGGCCAGCGCGCCCCAATTGCGCCGCGCCGCCGATGGAGCCGCAGGCCTGCTCGCCGTGTCCGACGCCATGCGCCGCGACATGGCCGCCATCGGCATCGATCCCGCTAAAATCACCGTCCACTATACCGGTATCGACCGCAGCCGCTTTTGCCCCGGCGACCGGAGCGAAGCCCGGCGCGCCCGAGGCCTTGGCGACGCTCCCGCGCTTCTGACCGTCGGCGCGCTCATCCCGCGCAAGGGACAGGCGCTCGTGATCGAGGCGCTGCCGATGCTACCCGAATTTCATTACTGGCTCGCCGGGTCAGGCGAGGAGGAAAGCCGCTACCGCGCGCTTGCGGCCCGGCTGGGTGTTGCCGAGCGCGTGCATTTTCTGGGTCCGGTCGCCAATGCTGATCTTCCCGCCCTCTACCGCGCCGCCAATATCGTCGTCATGCCGTCGGTCAGCGAAGGCCTCGCCAACGCCTGGGTCGAAGCGCTCGCCTGCGGCACGCCCATCGTCATCAGCGATGCGGGGGGCGCCGCCGAACTGGTGACCGCTCCCGACGCCGGGCGCATTCTTTCCGAACGCACCCCCGCCGCCATTGCCGATGCCGTGCGCGCGCTTCATGCCGCGCCGCCCTCCCCTCAAAGGGTGGCAGCGAGCCTCGAAGGCCGCTTCGACTGGGACCGGAACGGGCGCGAACTCGCCGCACATCTGCGCCGCTGCGCGCGGCGCTGACGCGCATCAGACGTCAAACGTCAGACCACCGCACCGTCATCGTCGCGCGTAACCCGCTCGGCACCCTCGGTCGCCGCAGTGGTGCGCGGGATGAAGCTGTCGGGGCCGACCTTCAGCCAGACGAGGATCGGCGCCGACATATAGATGGATGAATAGGTACCGATAACAATGCCGAGCAGCATCGCCGCAGTGAAGCCGAAGATCACATCGGGCCCCACCCACAGGAGAACGGCGAGCGCGATCAACATTGTAAAGCTGGTCATCACCGTGCGCGCCAGCGTCTCATTGATGCTGAGATCGAGCAGCGGAATGATTTCCATCTTGCGATATTTCTTCAGATTCTCGCGGATACGGTCGAACACCACAATCGTATCGTTCAGCGAATAGCCGATGATCGTCAGCAAGGCGGCGACGATATTGAGGTCGAACTGCATCTGCGTCAGCGCAAAAAAGCCGAAGGTCAGCGCCACGTCGTGGAACAGACCGAACAAGGCCCCCACGCCAAACTGCCATTCAAAGCGGATCCAGATATAGATGGAGATGGCTACCATCGCGAGCAGCAGGCTGAGCGCGCCGGTGCGCAGCAATTCGCCCGAAACCTTGCCCGACACCGTCTCGACCGATCCGGTCTTTGCGGTCGGAAACGCCTTTTGAATGCCGGCTACAAGCTGTTGTCCGGCACGGTCCGCCGCCGTCTTGTCCCCTTCGGGAAGCGCCGTGCGGATCGACACCGCCTGATCCGAACCAAATTGCTGGATTGTCGCTTCGCCCAGGCCGATCGCGCCGACCTTTTCGCGAATCTCGTCGATTTTCGGCATCTGGCCGGTAAATTCGACCCGAACCGACTGGCCACCGACAAAATCGACGCCCAGATTCAGCCCGCGCGTCGCGACCAGCGCGATGGAGGCGATGATCATCAATATGCTGATCGCCATCGCCACATGGCGCCATCTCAGAAACTGGATATTCGTGTCTTCGGGGACGAGTTTCAGCAAACGCATGGGATCGATCCCTCTTTAAATATTCAGCGTGGTCGGCCGCGTCTTGTGCAGCCAGCGGGCGGCAAAAAGGCGCGTGACGGTCACGGCGGTAAAGACGCTGGTGACGATGCCGATGGTCAGCACCACGGCAAAGCCCTTGATGGGGCCAGAGCCGAACCAGAACATCAGCGCCGCGGCGATGACATTGGTGATATTCGCATCGAAAATCGCGCGGCTGGCTTCGGAATAGCCCAGCTCGACCGCCTGGAACACCCGGCGCCCGCGTTTCAATTCCTCACGAATACGCTCGTTGATCAGCACATTGGCGTCGACCGCCGCACCGATGGTCAGTACGAAACCTGCAATCCCCGGCAGTGTCAGCGTGGCGTTGAACGCCGCCATGATAGCGATGATCAGGCCGATGTTGAACAGCAGCGCGATATTCGCATAAATGCCGAAGCGCCCATAAACGGCGATCATGAAGGCCAGCACCGCAACGGTGCCGATGATCCCGGCAATCGCGCCGCGGCGGATCGAATCGGCCCCCAATTCGGGAGTCACGGTGCGCTCCTCGACCACTTCCATTTTCACCGGAAGCGCGCCAGAGCGCAGCGAAATGGCCAGGCTATTGGCACTCGCCACGGTGAAACTGCCCGAAATCTGCGCACTTCCGCCTAAAATCGGTTCATTGATCGACGGCGCCGACAACACTTTACCGTCGAGCACCATCGCAAAACGCTTGTTCACATTTTGCGCGGTGACGCGCGCGAAGGTGCTCGATCCCGCCGAATCGAAACGGATGCTCACCACCGGCTGGTTCGATTGCGGGTCAAAACTCTGTTGCGCGTCGAGCAGCTGGTCGCCGCTGATCATCACCTGACGGCGCAGCACCTCAAAAGCCGCGCCATTGCCTTCGCCTTCGGCATAAGGGACAATCTCGCTGCCCACCGGAACGCGGCCCGCCAGCGCTTCATTGGGGTCCGCATTGGCATCGACCATGCGAAATTCCAGCCGCGCGGTCTTGCCGATCAATTCTTTCAGCGCCGCGGGGTCCTGCAAGCCCGGCACCTGCACGACGATACGGTCATCGCCTTCGCGAATGATCGTCGGCTCACGCGTGCCCAGCGCATTGACGCGGCGGTCGATAATGTCGCGCGCCGTATCCATGGCATTGGCCACCGCCTGCGTGCGCCCCGCGCTCGTCGGGGTCAGCACGATGCGGGTGGTATCGACAACATCGACGTCCCAGTCGCGCTGCCCGGTCAGTCCCGCGCCCTGCGTCACGCTGAACAGCCGCTCGCGCGCGGCATCCAGTTGCGCTCCGTTGCGCACAAGGAAGCTGATCCGGCCATTGGCATTGGTCAGCTCGCCAATGGCGATATCATCTTCCGGCCCCCGGTCCCCGCGCATGGCTGCACGGACGGTCTTCTCCATATTCGCAAGCTGCGTCTTTTCCAGATCGGCAAGATCCGCTTCCAGCAACAAATGGCTGCCGCCCGCCAGGTCAAGCCCCAGATTGACCTTCGCCTGGGCAAAGCCGGGCAGGCTTTCAAACTGCTTTTCGGGCAGGAAGCTGGGAATGGAAAAAAGGACGCCCAGCAGCAATATGATGCTGATACCGATGGTTTTCCAGCGAGGAAAATCGAGCATGGATGGTTTCCGCTTGCCTTTAGGGGGAACCGCGCCGCCGATCGGGCGGCCCGGTGCGCCGTCAATCGTTGGCGGGCTTGCCGCCGGGCTGCAGAACGTCCGACAGGGTTGCCTTCACAACCTTGATCTTCACGCCCTGCGCAATTTCGACATCGGCGAAATCATCGTCGACCCGCGTGACCTTGCCGACGATCCCGCCGCCGGTCACGACCTGATCGCGCGGCTTCACCGCCGCAATCTTGGCCTTATGCTCCTTCATCCGCACCTGCTGCGGGCGAATTAGGAAGAACCAGAATACGACAAAGATCAGCAGATAGGGCACCAGCATCAGGAAACCGGCTGCCCCGCCCCCCGATCCGGCCGCCTGGGTCAGAAGCAATTGCATCGACATGAATGTATGACTTTCCGTTCAGCATATGCGGCCCACCCCTCACCGGACAGGCTGCACAGATATGGCGCGGCGCCTATCACGCAGCGAAAGGACGCGCAACCAATGGCTGATCGCGGCCCACTCCCGTCCAGGCGCGCCCAAAATGGCGATGATCGCGCGCCGGTCAAGGGCGAAGGGCGTGCGTCCGCCGCTTTGGCGACCCCGGCGGCGCCTTATCGCATCTTTGCGCGAGGATGGCCTTGCATCGCATCGCAAGCCGCGCTAGGGGCCTCGCCTGCCCAACAGGGCCGGTCGGGACGTAGCGCAGCCTGGTAGCGCATCACACTGGGGGTGTGGGGGTCGGAGGTTCGAATCCTCTCGTCCCGACCAATTTTCCAAAGCCTTATTCCAACACCCCTTGCGCGCCGCGCTTATTGGCCGCCCGGAAAAGGCAGGATAATCTCGCCATCTTCCTTTTGAAACTGTGCCGGGGCCCGCTCAAGCAATTCCAGCACCTGTTCGGACGGGCGACATAGCTTCACCCCCTTGGGCGTCACGACGATCGGGCGATTCACCAAAATAGGATGCGCGACCATCGCGGCGATCATCGCCGCGTCGGACACGTCCTCATCCACCAGGCCCAGCTCCGCTGCGGGTGTCCCCTTTTCGCGCAGCAAGGCGCGCGGGCGCACGCCCATTGCCGCGCACAGCTGCTCCAGCTGCTCGGCGGTCCACCCCGCGCGGCGATACTCAATCACCTCGGGCGCATATCCCGCGGCCTCGATCATCGCCAGCGCGTTGCGCGATGTCCCGCAATCGGGGTTGTGATAGATGGTGACAGGAAAATCGCTCACAGCCTTGCCTCCCCTTCGGCGCCCGCGCCCTGCCGCGCCGCCACCGCGCGTCCGCGTTCATACCAGCCCTTGGACCGGTTAACGATCGCGACGACCGACAGCATCACGGGCACCTCGATCAACACGCCCACCACCGTCGCCAGCGCCGCACCTGATTGCAGGCCAAACAGGCTGATCGCCGCCGCGACCGCCAGTTCAAAGAAATTGCTCGCGCCGATCAGTGCCGATGGTCCGGCGACGCAATGCGCCTCCCCCACCGCGCGATTGAGCAGATAGGCGAGCCCGGCGTTGAAATAGACCTGGATCAATATCGGCACCGCCAGCAGCGCGATAATCAGCGGCTGCGCGACAATCTGCTCGCCCTGAAAGCCGAAAAGCAGCACCAGGGTCGCAAGCAAGGCGGCGAGTGACAGGGGCGACAGCCGCGCCAGCAGGCGGCCGAGCGCCACCTCCCCGCCACGCGCCAGCATCATGCGCCGAATCATCTGCGCCAGCACCACCGGCACGACAATATAAAGCAGCACCGACAGCATCAGCGTGTCCCACGGCACAATGATCGCCGCCACACCCAAGAGCAGCGCAACCAGCGGCGCAAACAGGAACAGCATCAGCACATCGTTGAGCGCCACCTGGCTCAGCGTATAGCTCGGCTCGCCCTCGCACAGGTTCGACCACACAAAGACCATCGCCGTGCACGGCGCCGCCGCCAGCAGGATCAGCCCGGCGATATAGGAGGATATCTGGTCCGCCGGCAGCCATGGCGCGAACAGCCAGCCGATGAAAATCGCCCCGAGCAGCGCCATGGAAAAGGGCTTCACCGCCCAATTGACGAACAGCGTCACGCCAATTCCGCGCCAATGCCGCCCCACCTTGCCCAGCGCGGCAAAATCGATCTTGAGCAGCATGGGAATGATCATCAGCCAGACCAGCAGCGCGACCGGCAGATTGACCTTGGCAATTTCCGCCGCGCCAATGGCGGCAAAAATGGCGGGCAGCCAATGCCCCGCGGCAATCCCGACGACGATGCACAGGGCGACCCACAAGGTCAGATAACGTTCAAACAGCGTCACGCCTTACGCTCCTTTTCACAGCAATTTTGCGCCATTTCGGCGAGGGGGGCGCAGATTTCGGCGCGCCCTCCACAACAATCGGCGACCAGAAAGGTGAGCAATCCGCTCATCGCTTCATAATCGGCGGCATAGATGATCTGGCGCCCCTCGCGGCGCGAGTGAACCAATCCCGCATGCGACAGAATGGTCAGATGGGTCGACAATGTATTGGGACGCACGCCAATTTCGCGCGCAATATCCCCGGCGGGCAGGCCGTCCCCGCCCGCCCGGACGAGCAGGCGGAAAACCGCGAGGCGGTGCCCCTGCGCCAGCGCCGACAGCGCCTCGACAGCATCGGGAAGCAGCATCAGCAGCACGCCGCCTTGGGCGGACAGCAGGCGCCCGCGCCTTCCGCCCCGTCCCCGTCCCCGTCCCCGTCCATCATCGCTACGGGAAGCTGCTCATCCTCGCCATAAACGGTCGCCTCGCCCAGCGTATGAAAGCTTTCCCAGCGCACCCCTGCGGGATCGGTGACCCAGCTCTTGTCCGATTTGGCATAGCAACAAGTCGTCGCTTCCTGATCGAAGGTCACATCGCCCGCCGCCTTCAACCGCGCAGCGAGCGCCGCCAGCTCCTCGCTGCTCTCCACCTGAATGCCGACATGGTCGATCCCCGTCGCACGGGCCCGCGCCGAAATGGCCAGATTGACGCGCGGGTCGTCGAGCATCCATTTGGCATAATCGCCCTTGGTCACGCTGGGCGGCGCGTCGAAAAGCCGCGAATAAAAGGCAATGGCAGGCTCCAGTTCGGCCACGCTGATATGCATGTGCAAACGCTTCATGATGCATTCTCCAAATGATTCGATAGTTCGACTATCATCGAATCATTGAAGTGGCAAGCTAGCTTCACCCTTTGCCCGCGCTTCCCGGCAAAGGGAGCCGCACCCCGGCGAAAGCCCGCTGGGTTTGAAAAGCCCGCCTCCCCCATCCAAAACCACTGGCCACCGCCCGCGCTTCGGGGCTAAAGGCGCGCATGGAATTTGCCGCCGAAACCATTGCCTTGCTGATGGCCATCGCCTTTATCGCGGGCACCATCGACGCGCTCGCGGGCGGGGGCGGGTTGCTCACCATCCCTGCGCTGATGGCGGCAGGCGTTCCGCCCGTCGCCGCGCTGGCGACGAACAAGCTGCAAAGCATGATCGGCACCTCCTCCGCCTGCTATACCTTCTGGCGCAGCGGCCATGTCGATCTCGCGCGCTTCGCCTGGCCGGTCGCCGCGACTTTTGTCGGCTCGGCGCTCGGCGCGACCGCGGTTCAGTTCGTCGCATCGGACTTTCTGGCCGCCTTCGTTCCGGTGCTGCTCATCGCCATGGGGCTCTATTTCCTTCTCGCCCCGTCGATGAGCGATGTCGACCGGCAGGCGCGCGTCGGTCAGGCCGGATTGACCCTGACCACCTTCGCCATCGGCTTTTACGACGGCTTTTTCGGCCCCGGCACCGGCTCCTTCTTCACCCTCGCCCTGGTCGCGCTCGGCGGGCTGGGGCTGGTGCGCGCCATCGGCAATGCAAAGCTCCTCAACCTCACCACCAATATCGCGGGGCTGGCCGCGATGGCGCTCGGCGGCCATGTTCTCTGGCTGCTCGGCTTTGCGATGGCCGCTGCCAATGTCGCGGGCAACCAGCTCGGCGCGCGGCTGGCGATCCGCTATGGCGGACGCGGTGTGCGCCCGGTGCTCGTGCTGATGTCGGCCGCGCTGACGATAAAATTGCTGAGCGACCCTACCAACCCGATCTGGTCGCTGTTCTAGGCCGCAATACCTCTGTTTGGCCGCAATTTACGGGACGCCAATCGCGCGCCCCTCTCCTAGCCGCAGCTTCCCTACACAATGGAGCAGGCAATGGATCTTCAAGGCAAAACCATCATCATCACCGGCGCCAGCAGCGGCATCGGCGCCGCCGCCGCACAGCTTTTCGGAAAGGCCGGCGCCAATCTCGTCCTCGGCGCCCGCCGCGCGGCGGAACTGGAAAGCACGGCGCAGGCTGCCCGAAACGCGGGCGCGAACGCTATCATCCTGGCGGGAGACGTATCCGAATATGGCTATGCCGACGCGCTCGTCGATCTCGCCCGCACCGAATTTGGCGGCCTGGACGGCGCCTTCAACAATGCGGGCATCGTCGGCGATATGCTGGCCGTCCCCGATATGTCGATCGCGAACTGGGATCAGGTCATCGCAACCAATCTGACCAGCGCCTTTTTCGCGGCCAAGGCGCAAATTCCCGCGATGCTCGAACGCGGTAGCGGCTCGATCGTCTTCACCTCCTCCTTCGTAGGGGTCAGCAACGGCGGACTGGCAGGGATGGGCGCCTATGCCGCATCAAAGGCGGGGCTGGTCGGGCTGGTCAAGTCGCTGGCCTCAGACCACGCCGCAGCGGGAATTCGCGTGAATGCCCTGCTTCCCGGTGGGACGGTCACCCCGATGGGCGGCGAAGGCGACGCCGACCTGCTCGCCTTTGTCGCGGACCTCCACCCGATGAAGCGCATGGCCAGCGCGGCCGAGATCGCCGAGGTCGCGCTGTTCCTGCTCTCCGGCCAGTCAAGCTTTGTCACCGGAACCGCGATGCTCGCCGACGGCGGAATTTCGGTACGGCTGGTCTGAGCGGCCGCGGCGCGGGCGCCACAGGCCCCGCGCCATCACGGCCGCAGCACCAGCTTGCCCACCACCTCACGCCGTTCGATCATCGCAAAGGCGTCGCGCCAGTCTGCCAGATCCATCGCCGCATGGACATGCGGGCGCAGCCGCCCCTCGGCGATCAGCCCGTCGACCGCCGCGACATTTTCCGCGCCGCGCGCCGGAAAGCGCCTTCCATATTCGCCCGCGCGCACGCCGATCACCGAAAATCCCTTGATCAGCGGCATATTGGCCGAAATCTCCGGAATGCGGCCCGATGCAAAGCCCACGACCAGCAAGCGCCCGCCAAAGGCGATACAGCGCACCGATTCGTCGAACGCATCGCCCCCCACCGGATCAAAGATCACATCGGCTCCCGCCCCGCCGGTCAGCGCCTTCACCTCGTCGCGAAAGCCCGGCGCCCCGCCAATCACGGCCTCGGGCTGGTGCAGTGCGGCGATGGCTTCGCGCTTCTCCGCGCTGCTCGCCACGGCAACAACCCGCGCGCCCAGCGCCTGCCCCAGATCGACCGTCGCCAGCCCGACGCCGCCCGCCGCACCGTGAACGAGCAAAGCCTCCCCCGCCTGCAACTGGCCGCAGCGCACCAGCGCGACATAGGCGGTCAGATAGGCGACCGGATAAGCCGCTGCCGCATCCCAGTCGAGCGCGGCAGGCTTGGCGCGCAGCACGGCTGCGGGCACGACAATATATTCGGCCATCGCCCCGTAACGATTGCCGCCCACCACCGCATCGCCAACGCGCCAGTTGCTCACCCCGTCGCCAACCGCTTCCACCTCGCCTGAGAATTCCATCCCCAGGGTGAAAGGAAGCGGCGGCTTGAGCTGATATTCCCCTCTGGTCATCAACAAATCGGGAAAATTCACCGCCGCGGCGCGCACGCGCAGGCGCACTTCGCCCGGCCCCGGCGCGGGCATGGGGACTTCCGCAAGGGATACACCCCGATAATCACCCGCCAATTCCCGCACTTGCAACGCCCGCACCCGTCTCTCCTTTCCTACATTGATCCAATATGGTTCATTCTGATCTCTATCACGAACCAAAGGAGATCTTATGTCGCCACCCCTCTCCCCGATCCGCGAGGCTGACGCCCTGATCGATGCCGTCATCGACCGCGAGGGCGGATATGTAAACCATCCAGCCGACCGCGGCGGCCCCACTTGCTGGGGCATCACCCAGGCCGTCGCCCGCGCGCAGGGTTATGACGGACCGATGCAGAAACTGCCGCGCAGCGTCGCCGCTGATATTTATCGCCGCGTCTATTGGCTGCGCCCCGCTTTCGATCAGGTGGGGGCACGCGCGCCGCGCATCGCCGCCGAATTGTTCGACACCGGCGTCAACATGGGCACCGCGACGGCCACCGGCTTTTTGCAGCGCGCGCTCAACGCGCTCAATCGCGCGGCGCGCGATTATCCCGATATTGCGCTCGACCGTCATATTGGCCCGCGCACGCTGTCGGCGCTCGATGCCTTTCTGCGCGTGCGCGGTCGGCGCGGCGAAACGGTGCTGCTGCGCGCGATGGAGGCGCTTCAGGGCGAACGCTATATCGCGCTCGCCGAACGGCGCCCCAGTCAGGAAGCCTTTCTCTACGGCTGGCTCGCGAACCGCCTCGCCGATGATTGACGCATTTGCGCCCGCCATTGGGCTGAACTTTACTGAACTTTGACGCAAAAGGAGGCCAGTTATGAGCATCATCGACGGGCTGATCGGCCCCATCGCCCGGCTGATCGACAAGATCATTCCCGACCCCGAAGCGCGCGACCGTGCCAAGCTCGAATTGCTGAAACTGGAAAGCAGCCAGGAAATGGAAACAATCCGCACCCGCATGAGCGCGATCATCGCCGAAGCGGACAGCCAGGATCCGTGGACCAGCCGCGCACGCCCCAGCTTCCTCTATGTCATGTATGCGCTTTTGCTCTGGGCCATCCCCATGGGCCTGATCGCCGCCGCGCGCCCCGATATGGCGCGCGCCATTGCCGAGGGGATGAACGCCTATCTTTCGGGCATCCCCGAACCCCTCTACGCGCTCTTCGGCACCGGCTATCTCGGCTACACCGCCGCACGCGCCTGGGGAAAAGCAAAAGGCGCAGGCGGATAGAAGTTAAAGGCTTTGTCACAAACGTCATTGCGAGCCCGGCAACGCCGGGCGAAGCAATCTCCAGCAAGCGGCCAATCCCGACCCAGCTTGCCCCCTTTACTCTCCCCGATGTGACAGATGCACCCCGGCGATAACCGGGGTGCACGCACCCTAGCTCTGCCCTGTCCGAACCCGGCCCTCGCCGGGACAAAAGTTAATCCCAATGATAATAACCCCGAACAGCCTGAAACTTCGGCCCCGGGGCGCTTATTCAGCAGGCGGCTTGCCATGCGCCGCCGCCAGTCCCACGGGCTGCTCCAGCAGCAGCAGCGGCTGCGACGTCACCCCCTCGCCCCAATCGGCGGTGAGTTCGATCCGGTCGGGACCATGGGGGGTCAGCGCGACATCGACGGTCCGCTCGCCGATATGAAAAGCGAAAGAAAGCCCGTTCAGCCCGCGCCGCACGGGCTGGCGCTCGACCTGTCCACACCAGCCATCGCAGCGGACCATTTCGACCGTCTCGCTCTCGCTCCCTTCGGGCAGGCGCAGCTCGACGCCCTGATAGGAATCGCTGCTATCAGCCATGACAACATTGCCATAAGTGCCCGGCGCAATCTCCCAGCCCTCGGCAGAGGTCGCCGGATCATCGCCCCCGCCCGAACAGGCCGCGAGCAACAGCAAGGGCATGGCTGTCAGCGCGGCGCGCATCGTCACGCCGCCAGCGCCGCCTTGACCGCCGCGACCGCTGCGTCGCCCGCGCTGCCATCGGGGCCGCCGCCCTGCGCCATGTCGGGACGGCCGCCGCCGCCCTGTCCGCCCAGCGCCGCCACGGCGAGCTTGACCAGATCGACCGCATTGGCGCTGGCATCACCCGCGACGCCGACCGCGACCGAGGCGCGGCCATCATTGACCGCGACGAGCATCGCGACGCCGCTGCCAACCTGTTGCTTCATATCGTCGACCGCGCCGCGCAGCCCCTTGGGGTCCAGCCCTTCGACGACCTGCGCCAGAAATTTGGTGCCGCCAATCTCTTCAATCGCCGGGCCGCCGCTCGCGCCGCCGCCGCCGCCCCCACCGCCGCTCAGCGCGAGCGTCTTTTTCGCCTCGGCCAGTTCGCGCTCGGCTTTCTTCAGCGCATCGGCCATCGCCGCCACGCGCGCGGGCACCTCTTCGGGCGAGGTTTTCAGCGTCGCCGCAACAGTCTTCAGCGCCTCGTCGCGCGCCAGCAGCCATTGCCGCGCCGCCTCGCCGCTCAGCGCCTCGATCCGCCGTACGCCCGACGACACCGCGCTTTCGCTGATGATCTTGAACAGGGCGATATCGCCCAGCGCCTGCACATGCGTGCCGCCGCACAGCTCCACCGAATAGCTGGCGTCATCGGCGCGGCCCATGCTCAGCACGCGCACTTCATCACCATATTTCTCGCCAAACAGCGCCATCGCCCCCGCCGCAATCGCATCGTCGGGGGTCATCAGCCGGGTCGTTACCGGCTCATTCGTCCGGATATGCGCGTTCACCTCAGCCTCGATCGCGGCGATTTCCTCGCCCGTCAGCGCCTTGGGGTGCGAAAAGTCAAAGCGGAAACGGTCGGCCGCCACTAGGCTGCCCTTCTGCGTCACATGCTCTCCGAGCTTCTTGCGGAGCGCGGCATGCAGGAGGTGCGTCGCGCTGTGATTGGCGCGAATCCGGTCGCGGCGCTCAGCGTCGACGCTCAGATGCACCGTATCGCCGATCGCGACGCGCCCGCTTTCGATGGTCGCCTGATGCGTGTGCAACCGGCCCAGCGGCTTGCCCGTATCGGCCACAACGGCTTTCAGCCCACTTGCGGTACTGATCGTCCCGGCATCGCCCATCTGGCCGCCGCTCTCGCCGTAAAAGGGCGTCTGGTTGGTCAGGATCACCACCTTGTCGCCGCTCTCCGCTGCCCCGACATTCGCGCCATCCTTGACGATGGCGATCACTTCGCCCTCGCCCTCGGTCGAGCTATAGCCGGTGAATTCGGTGCTGCCCTTGGCTTCGGCGAGGTCGAACCAGATTTCATCCGACGCCTTTTCGCCGCTGCCCTTCCACGCCGCACGCGCCGCCGCCTTTTGCTGCGCCATCGCCGCGTCAAAGCCTTCGCGGTCAACGCCAATGCCCTGCGCACGCAGCGCGTCTTCGGTCAGATCATAAGGGAAGCCGTAAGTGTCATAGAGTTTGAAGGCGACATCGCCGGGCAACACCGCGCCTTTGTCCATCCCGCCCGTCGCTTCGTCGAGCAGGCGCAGCCCCTTGTCGAGCGTCTGGCGGAATTTGCTTTCCTCGCGCTCCAACGTTTCGGCAATCAGCGGCTGGGCGCGGATCAACTCAGGATAGGCCGCCCCCATTTCGGTCGTCAGCGCGGGAAGCAGCCGGTACATCAGCGGGTCCTGCGCCCCCAGCAGATGCGCGTGCCGCATCGCGCGGCGCATGATCCGGCGCAGCACATAGCCGCGCCCTTCGTTCGACGGCAGCACCCCGTCGGCAATCAAAAAGCTCGCCGCGCGCAGATGGTCGGCAATCACGCGGTGGCTCGCTTTGCGCGCCGCATCGGCGGGCACGCCGGTCAGATCGACCGAGGCAGCGATCAGCGCCTTGAAGGTGTCGGTGTCATAATTGTCGTGGACGCCCTGCATCACCGCCGCGATACGCTCCAGCCCCATGCCGGTATCGATGCTGGGGTGCGGCAGGTCGCTGCGCACGCCATCGGCCTGCTGCTCATATTGCATGAACACCAGATTCCAGATTTCGACGAAGCGGTCGCCATCCTCATCGGGCGATCCCGGGGGGCCGCCGGGGATATGATCGCCATGGTCATAAAAGATTTCGCTGCACGGCCCGCACGGTCCCGTGTCGCCCATCGACCAGAAATTGTCGCTCGTCGGAATGCGAATTATCCGCTCTTCGGGCAGGCCCGAAATCTTGCGCCACAGATCGAACGCCTCGTCATCGGTATGATAGACGGTCGCGGTCAGCTTTTCGGGAGGCAGGCCCCAGGTGCCGGTGATCAGCGTCCAGGCATGGTGGATCGCCTGTTCCTTGAAATAATCGCCAAAGGAAAAATTCCCCAGCATTTCAAAAAATGTGTGGTGGCGCGCGGTGAAGCCGACATTGTCGAGGTCATTATGCTTGCCGCCCGCTCGCACGCATTTCTGTGACGATACCGCGCGGTCATAGGGGCGCTTTTCCAGACCGGTGAAGACATTTTTGAACGGCACCATGCCCGCGTTAACGAACATCAGCGTCGGGTCATTATGCGGCACCAGCGGCGCCGATGCTTCCACATGATGCCCCTCCCCGGCAAAATAATCGAGGAAGGAACGGCGAATGTCATTGGTCGAGGTCATGCGCGCGAATTAGGGGCTTTCCCCCCATGCGACAAGTCGGGAAACGTCGATAATCGCCATTGCCCCTCCCGTTTAGCGGGCCCTGCCTGCCATCGAGGCCCCGCGCCCCGCAAAATTTCGAAAACACGCCCCCGAAGCCGCCCGTCAGACGCCTGCCGACATGCAGAAAGCGCACCAAGGTCAGCAAAAAGGCAAGAACGGCGGGCGGGCCGATCCTGTGGACATATCCGCAGTATCAAGGGGCAAGGAACCCGCCGCCGTTAGCCGGCCGGCCTCCCCAAGGGAAAACCGGCCGGAAAGCTGTGACTTAATCCTCGTCGCTGTCGTTATCCGGCCCGGCCATCATTTCTTCGGCCACCGCTTCGGTCCGGCCCCGAATGGCAGCTTCCAGCCGCTCGCGCAGTTCGGGATTTTCGAGCAGGAAGTTTTTCGCATTTTCGCGCCCCTGTCCGATACGAACCGAATCATAGCTGAACCAGGCGCCCGCTTTTTCAACCAGCCCGGCCTTGACCCCTAGGTCGAGGATCTCGCCGATCTTCGAAATACCCTGACCATACATGATGTCGAACTCGACCTGCTTGAACGGCGGTGCGACCTTGTTCTTCACCACCTTCACGCGCGTCGTATTGCCGACGATTTCGTCGCGATCCTTGATCTGACCCGTCCGGCGAATATCGAGGCGCACCGACGCATAGAATTTCAGCGCATTGCCACCCGTCGTGGTTTCGGGGTTGCCATACATCACGCCGATTTTCATGCGCAGCTGGTTGATGAAAATCACCATGCAGCGCGAACGGCTGATCGAGCCGGTCAGCTTGCGTAGGCTCTGCGACATCAGTCGCGCCTGAAGCCCGACATGGCTGTCGCCCATTTCGCCTTCAATTTCCGCGCGCGGCACCAGCGCGGCGACCGAATCGACCACCAGCACGTCGATGGCGTTGGAACGCACCAGCGTATCTACGATTTCCAGCGCCTGCTCCCCGGTATCGGGCTGCGACACGATCAACTCGTCGATATCCACGCCCAATTTGCGCGCATAAACGGGGTCGAGCGCATGTTCAGCGTCGACAAAGGCCGCCGTCCCGCCGGTCTTTTGCGCCTCGGCAATGCAGTGCAGCGCGAGCGTCGTTTTCCCGGAGCTTTCCGGCCCATAGATTTCGATCACGCGGCCCCGCGGCAGCCCGCCGACGCCCAGCGCAATATCGAGCCCCAGCGAGCCCGTCGATACGGCTTCGACCTGCATGGCTTCCTTGGAACCGAGCTTCATCGCCGACCCCTTGCCGAAAGCACGATCAATCTGCGCCAGCGCGGCGTCGAGCGCCTTCTGCCTGTCTGTTCCGTTCACTGATTTCCCCAAGTCGACGAGTGACAATTGTCCGGCCATGACCGTCCCTTCCTGCTCTAGAGCGATGGCAGTCCTATCGCAACGCTGAACCCCATGTACCGTATTTGTTCGCAAAGAACAAGGGGAGAACAATGTTGCGCCGCCACACCGTCAGGGAAGGAGAAAATCCTGCAATATCTGCCGGATATCGTCGACTCGAAAAGGTTTGGTCACCAGTTTGCGATGCGCATGTTCGGCCGGAATAACGTCGCCGCCGCCGCTGGTGAAGGCAAAGGGGATATCGCGGGCCGCCAGTGCGTCGGCCACCGCCCATCCCTTTTCCTCGCCCAGATTAATGTCGATCAGCGCGCCCGCCAGCCTTTCCTCGCCGCCGATAATCTCGATCGCCTGGGCGGGGCTGACGGCCTGCGCGGGTTCGGGCATGTCCAATGCCTCGAACATATCGACCAGCATCATCGAAATGAGTACATCATCTTCGACGATCAGGAAACGGGGGTCGCCGCTCATACCGACTTTCTCAACCTCGCCTCTTCGAGCGCCGCCGAAGCCGCCTCGGTCAATTGCACCACGGAGAAAGGTTTGGGCAGAAAGGCCACATCGTCGATGTTGATCGACTGGCGCAGCTGCTCTTCGGCATAGCCCGACATGAAAAGTACCGGCAGGTCTGCACGGCGGCCGCGCAGCGCTTTCACCATTGTCGGGCCGTCCATCGTCGGCATCACGACATCGCTGATGATCAAATCGACCTTCTCCATCTTTTCAAAACGCTCCAGCCCTTCCTCGCCCTGCGAGGCGGTGACGACGCTATAACCCGCGCGGGTCAGCGCGCGTTCCGCCACGGTGCGCACCATATCCTCATCCTCGACCAGCAAAATGGTTCCGCTTCCCCATTGGCTCTTGCGCGCCTTGGGCGGCGGGCTGGCCGCGGGCTCGTCCGCGGCGTGGTGAACGGGCAGATAGATGGTAAAACTCGTTCCTTCGCCCGCCTTGCTGTCGGCGAAAATATAGCCCGCCGACTGTTTGATGATGCCATAGACGGTCGACAGGCCAAGCCCCGTTCCCTTGCCGACATCCTTGGTAGTGAAAAAGGGTTCGAAAATCTTGGGCAGCACATCGGCAGCGATGCCGCAGCCGGTATCGCTCACCTTCAGCGCGCTATAATCGGCGGGCGGCATGAATTCATTGCCCAATTGCCGCACCTCCGACGCCGAAACCGGATAGGTTTCGATGGTCAGCGTCCCGTCGCCCGCCATCGCATCGCGAGCATTGACCGCCAGATTGATGATCACCTGTTCCAGCTGGCCGGGATCCGCGCGCACGGGGCCAAGGCCGCGTCCGTGGCGCACCTGCAACTCCACCCTTTCGCCGATCAGGCGCTTGAGCAGATGCGACACTTCGGAAATGACATCGGGCAGCTGCAATATCTGCGGACGCAAGGTCTGCTGCCGCGAAAAGGCGAGAAGCTGGCGCGTCAGGCTCGCGGCGCGATTGGCGTTGCTGCGAATCTGCTGAATATCGTCATAATCGCTGTCGCCGGGAGTATGACGCATCAGCATTAGGTCACAGCTTCCCAGAACAGCGGTCAGTATATTATTGAAATCATGGGCAACTCCGCCCGCAAGCTGTCCCACCGCCTGCATTTTCGATTGCTGCGCCACCTGACGCTTCAGCCGCGATTCCTCGCTCGAATCCTTCAGACTCAGCAGCACCGCCGCCTCGCCCAGCCCGCGCACGCCCACGACCCGCATCAAGACCGGATCATCGGCAAGTCCGGCAAGGCGGATCGACAAATCGCCGCCCACCTGTTGCCCGCTGCTGTGACGCCGGATCATGTCCGCCAGCGGCCCCTTGTCTTCGGGCACCACCAGATCGCCGGGATAGCGCGGCATCGGACCTTCGCTCACCCCCGCTGCGCGCGTGAAGGCGCGGTTCATATAAAGGAATCGGCCATCGCGATCGACCATCGCCAAGCCAAAGGGCAGCAGCGACAGCAAGGTTTCGACATAGGCCTGGGCAGTGCCGCGATCGGTCGGCCCCATTTCCTCGTCCAGCAGCGCGATCGCCAGCGGGGCATGGTCGTCGCCGGGAACCAAGGGAATCTGC
The DNA here is from genome assembly GCF_000763945.1 of Sphingopyxis sp. MWB1. Taxonomy (NCBI): domain Bacteria; kingdom Pseudomonadati; phylum Pseudomonadota; class Alphaproteobacteria; order Sphingomonadales; family Sphingopyxidaceae; genus Sphingopyxis; species Sphingopyxis sp. MWB1. The sequence continues at coordinate 165,463 of NZ_JQFJ01000001.1, read as the reverse complement.
ACCATGCGCAGCGGCGTCGCCCGGTCGCCTTCGCGCGCAAAATAAAGCCCGCCGGCCTCATCGATGCGCAGCATCGCGGCGACGTCGCGCCCGGCATAATGGGCGGCATCGCCTTCGCCCAGCGCGCGCAGCAGAAACGCCTGATTGGCGACCCTCAGGCGCCCTTCGGCGCTGACGAGCGCCGCCATGACACCCGCCTGCCCCAGCAGCGTGCCCATCGCCCCTTCCAGATGACGCATGATCTCAGCTGCCGGGTCGCGCCGTTCCACTGCTGAAAAACGCCAGACGAGATAATCATCGCCCTGGCCCGCGCGCAATATGTGCGCGCGCAGCTTGAGCGTGCCCAGCCGCGCCTCGTCGACGCGGCCTTCCCCGTCGCGCCAGGCCGCGCGCCCGGCATCTTTCAACAGATCCGCGCCGCGCCCTTCCAGCGGCAGGCCCGGCGGGGTGATAAACCCGCCCACCCAGCTCGCGAACAAATCATTGGCGCACACCAGCCGTCCGGCACGGTCGGTAACGGCAATGGCGATATCGTCATGATCGACCGCCTGGCGCAGCATCGTCCAGTCGGGCGCCGCCGCCTCCCCCTGCGTGCCGGGCGGAAAAAGGCGCCGCACCAGAAGCACGCCGGCGCCCGCGACCGCAAGACCGGCGAAAAACCCGCCGGTCAGCAACGGGTCGCGCGTCAGCCAGAACAGCAGCAGCAGCGAAAAAAACGCCAGTCCCGCCACCAGCGCCATATCGGCGCGCGACAGATGCGGCGCACCGACGGAGGCTGCCGGGCCCGCCCCCCTACCGATATCATGCTCAGCGGAAGGCAGGCTTTGCGCGGTCAATGCAACTCTTTCCCTTGGGCGTTACCAGATACGGACGCGATCCTTCGGGGCGAGATAGAGTTCGCGCTCCGACGTCACGCCAAAGGCCTTATACCAAGGGTCGAGGTTGCGCGAGACCCAAGTCCGCTGGATCGAGGGCGAATGGGGGTCAGTCGTGATGCGCTGCGACAGATTCTGCTCGCGATAATTGCGCCGCCACACCTGCGCCCAGCCGAGGAAGAAGCGCTGATCGCCGGTCATCCCGTCGATCACCGGCGCTTCCTTGCCGCCCAGCGACGCCTTATAGGCGTCATAGGCGATGGTCAGCCCGGCGAGGTCGCCGATATTCTCGCCCAGTGTGAACTTGCCGTCGAGATGCTCGCCCGGCAGCACTTCATAGACGTTATATTGCGCGATCAGCGCCTCGCTCGCCGCCTCGAACGCTTTCACATCCGCTTCGGTCCACCAGTCAGCAAGCCGGCCATTCTGGTCATATTTCGCGCCCTGATCGTCGAAATGATGGCTGATTTCATGGCCGATCACCGCGCCGATGCCACCATAGTTGATCGCAGGATCGGCATGGGGGTCAAAGAAGGGCGGCTGGAGAATCGCGGCGGGAAAGACAATCTCGTTCATCCCGAAATTGGCATAGGCGTTGACCGTCATCGGGGTCATGAGCCATTCCCAGCGGCGGATCGGTCCGCCCAGGCGGCTGATATTATCGTCATGCGCGAACTGGCGCGAACGCAGCGTATTGCCGAACAGGTCGTCGCTGCGGATTTCGAGCGCGCCATAATCCTTCCACTTGTCGGGATAGCCGATCTTGGTGGTGAAATTGGCGAGCTTCTGCTGCGCCTTCGCCTTGGTTTCGGGCTGCATCCACGTCAGCGCGTCGATGCGGCGCCCCATGGCGGCGAGGACATTTTTGACCAGCTTGTCCATTTCCGCCTTGGTTTCAGGCGGATAATATTTGGCGACATAATCCTTGCCGACCGCATCGCCCAGATTGCCGGTGGTGAAATCGACCGCGCGCTTCCACCGCTCCTGCATTTCGGGCGTGCCCGACAGCGCCGTGCCGTAAAAGGCGAAATTCTCTTTCGCCACCGCATCGGGCAGCACATCGGCAAAGCTGTCGAGACTGCGCACGATGAGCAGGTCGCGGATCACCCCTACCGGCGCTTCGGCCAGCAGCTTCGCCTCGCCGGTAAAGGCGCTCGGCTGCGATACCAGCAGCGTGTCTTCCTTGACGCCAATGCCGCGCAAAAAGCCCGCCCAGTCGAACCCCGGCGCCGCTTTCACCAGATCGGCGACATGCATCTTGTTATAGGTTTTGGTCGCGTCGCTGCTGTCATTCTTGTCCCAGTGAACCGCGGCAATCTGCTTTTCGAAATCATAGATCGCCTTGGCGCGCGCCGCCGCATTGGCCTCACCCGCCAGCGTCAGCACATTCTGCAAATGCGTGAGATAAGCCGCCTGCAACTTGGCGTTGCGCTCATTGTCCTTCAGGTAAAAATCGCGGTCGGGCATGCCGATGCCGCCCTGAAACATGGTATAGATATAGCTGTCGGGATTCTTATCATCCTGCCCGACATAGCCGCCGAAGAAATGCTGGATGCCATTGCGGTCGGCCTCGGCGAGCAGGCTGGCGAGATTGGCCTTGTCGGCAGCGCGCACCTTGGCGAGCCAGGGCTGGATCGGCGCGAGCCCCTTGGCCTCGACCGTCGCCTGATCCAGAAAGGACGTATAAGCGCGGCCGATCATGCTGCCCTGATCGCCCTTGGCATTGTCCAAAATTTCGCGCGTGCGCGTCTGCGACAGGTCGGCGAGCGCGGTAAACATGCCATAATTGGATTTGTCGGCCGGAATCGGCGTGTTCTTTGCCCAGACGCCATTGGCAAAGGCATAGAAATCATCGCCGGGATGGACGCTCCGGTCCATGCCGCTCGTGTCAAAGCCAAAGCTGCCGAGTTCAGGCGCCAAGGCGGGCTGCTGCTGGCTCGCGGGCACAGCGTTGTCGCGCGCTCCGGCGGCGGTGCTTCCCAGCATCAGCGCGGCAAGTGCGGCTGTGGCCATCAGGCGCGAACTTTTCTTGATAGGCGTCATGCTCTTCCCCAGTCTTGAATCATCAAACCCGCCTTCTCCATTGGGCGAAGGCGCAATATTGCAATGGGAAAAGCTATAGGCCGCGCTTGGCCCGGTTCAACCAGCCGATGTGTCGCTCGTCGAAACGTCAAGTCGTTCGTCGCGGCGGCGACGCATTTTCTTCCGCCAGCGCAGCCGGATCCAATTGTCCCAAAACAAGGCCGCCAGCACATAGCCGACCGCAGCTGAAACCACCGAAATGACGAATAATCCCGCGATCAGCGCAGGCGCCGCATCGGACACAAGCCAACGCGCCCATTGGCCGATGCTCGCCCCGCTTTCGATCATCGCCGAAAAGGTCGCCACATTGGCGTGAAGGCCGAACATGCGATCGCCCAGCCATACCGATGCAGCAATGATGAAGGGGGTTGTTACCGGGTTGGACAAAAAGGTCATGGCCGCGCCAATCGGGATATTGGCCCGGCACGGCAGCGCGAGCAGCGCGACGCCCAATATCTGAATGCCCGGAATCAGGAAGAAAATGCCGACGAACAATCCCAGCGCCGTGCCGCGCGGCACCGACGTCCGGGTAAACCGCCACAAATGGCTGTGCGCCACCCGGTGAGCAAAGGGCCGGATAAAGCGGCTCGCCAGCAATTCCTCGCGCGTGGGCGAATGGCGGCGGATCCAGTTCATCACCGCTGCCTTGTCCCGCTGCCCGGGCTTGCGAGGCGCACCGCCCGTCATCCCCGCTCCTTCAGCAAGCGCTGCTTGTCGCGCTTCCAGTCGCGTTCCTTGATCGATTCGCGCTTGTCATGCGCCTTCTTGCCTTTGGCCAGCGCCAATTCGACCTTGGCCCGCCCCCGGCTGTTGAAATAGACACTCAGCGGCACCAGCGTCATGCCCTGACGCATGACGGCGGCGTGCAGCTTGTTGATCTCGCGCGCGGTCAGCAACAATTTGCGCGGACGCCGGGGTTCGTGGTTGAAGCGGTTTCCATGGCTGAACTCGGGAATATTGGCGTTGATCAGCCAGACCTCGCCCCCCGTTACCTCGGCATAGCTTTCAGCGATGGTCCCTTCGCCAAAGCGCAGGGATTTGACCTCCGTCCCCTGCAGGGCGATGCCCGCCTCGAACACTTGCTCGACGGCAAAGTCGAAACGTGCGCGCCGGTTTTCGGCGACGACCTTCTTTTTGTCGAATTCAGCAGCGGATTGCGGACGAGCCATGAAAAACCTGGAATAAACCTTCTGCGATCTCAAACGCACCGCTTCCGGGAATCTCTCCGGTGCGCGGTGACGGACCTGATGCTATTTGACGCCCGCTGCGGCAAGGCCCGCTGCGGCAAGGGCGGTGTCGACCACCTCCCGCGCCTTGGCAGAGGCGGGCAGGATCGGCGAGCGCACATCGCCCGGAAACCAGTCGTGGATGCGCGTCAGCGCATATTTGGCCGGGCCGGGTGAAGCGTCGCTGAACATTGCGCGGTGCAGCGAAAACAGCCGTTCGTGCATCGCCTGGGCATGATCCCAATCGTCCGCGGCGCAGGCAGCGGCAAAATCGGCACACAGGCGCGGGGCGACATTGGCGGTCACCGAAATACAGCCGACGCCGCCCAGCACGGCATGGGCCAGCCACAGATCGTCATTGCCGCTAAGCTGGCAAAAATCTGTGCCCGCGCCCAAACGATGCTGGGTCACGCGCCCCAGATCGCCGCTCGCATCCTTGATGGCGACGATAGAGGGGATGTCGGCAAGGCGAACCAGGGTTTCCGGCTGGATGTCGGTCACGGTGCGCCCCGGCACATTATAGACGACGATCGGCAGGTCGCTCGCATCGGCCAACGCCTGATAATGGGCGATGATTCCTTCCTGCGTCGGCCGGTTATAGTAGGGCGCGACGATAAGCGCCGCCGCCGCACCTGCCGCCTCGGCATGGCGCATATGGCGAATCGCCGTCGCCGTGTCGTTGGACCCGCAACCGGCGATCACTGGAACCCGCCCCTCAGCGGCCTCCAGACAGGCGTCAATGACTTGATAATGCTCACCAAAGCCCAAAGTCGGGCTTTCCCCCGTGGTGCCGCAGGGGACCAGTGCCGATGATCCCTCGTCGATCTGCCATTTGACGAAACGCGCAAAGGCGGAGGCATCGAAGGCTCCGTCGCGAAATGGCGTTACCAAGGCAGGAATCGACCCCGAAAACATGCTGCACTCCTTTACAACTTCTGGCCGCCCCCGATAGGATCAGGCGACGCGCCCGCTCATGGACGCCTATTAAGCTGCCTGCAAGGAGTTTGCCCCTATCATGCCTGCCATGATCTCGCTCCCCCCCATTTCTCGCCTGGCTCTTGCGGCCGCCCTTTTGCTGCCTTTCCCGGCCCTTGCAAGCGAGCTTACCCCCGAACAAATGGCCTGGTATCGCGCCCAGATGGGGCTCGCCTCCACCAGCGTATCGCCGCCGCCCGCCTCCAGTTCGGTGGCCGATGCGGTGATGGAATGGCGCCGCCTGACGCAGAATGACAATGCGTCGTTCGACCAACTGTCGCGTTTCCTCCTCGCCAATCGCGACTGGCCCGACGCCAGCAAGATGCGCGCGCGTGCTGAAAAGGCGATTGCGCTCGGCAGTTTCGACCCGGCGCGCACCCTCGCCTATTTTGCTGCCTATCCGCCGACCACGCCCAGCGGGGAATTGCGCTATGCGGTCGCGCTCAACGCGCGCGGCCAGCGTGATGAAGCCAATGCCGCGGTGCGCCGCGCCTGGACCGGCGGCGCGCTCGACGAGGCCGAAGTCAGCCAGATTCTCAGCCTTTTTCCCGGCGCGCTGACATCGGCGGACCATGATGCGCGGATGGACAAGCTGCTGTGGTCGAACAATACCGCTGCCGCTGCACGCCAGCTCGGCTTCACCTCGCCCGCCAAGCGGCCGGTTTTCTCCGCCCGCCTCGCCATGCGGTCGGGCGCGGTCGATGCCGCGATGCAGGCCGCCGCGGTCGAGGCCGCCGATCCCACGCTGACGCGCACCGATGCAGGCTACATCACCGCAAAGGCGACGTGGCTGCGCCGGTCGGGCCGCGTCGGCGAAGCCCGCGCGCTGCTGATGGCGCCGCGCAATCTCAAGGCCCCGCCGCTCAATGCCGAGGAATGGCTCGAAACCCTCCTCACCAATGCGCGGCAAGCGGACAGCGGCGGCGACAAATCAACCGCCTATAACATCGCGAGCAAACTCGACGATGCGCTGCCCGCCGATATGGCGGTGCGCGATGCCCCGCTTGGCGTGCGCGACGATTATACCTCGCTCGCCTGGCTGGCAGGTCAGATCGCGCTCAAGGATTTGCGCCGCCCCAGGGAAGCCGCCAAATTATTCCGAGCTTATGGCGACGCCGCGCGTTCGGCGCAGACGCGGACCAAGGGCTATTATTGGGCGGGCCGCGCGCTGCTTGCTGCGGGCGACCGCAGCGGCGCCGAGCGTGAATTTGCCGATGCGGGCGAACATTATGACCAGTTTTACGGACAATTGTCGCTGGAAAGGCTGAACCGTCCCCAGCCAAAGCCGCGGACAACCCCCGCCATTGCCGTCAGCGAACAGGAAAAGCGCGCCTTTGAGGATGACCGGCTCGTCCGCGCGGCGCGCGTTCTGGGCGAAATTGGCGCGTGGCGCGAACAATCCCAATTTTTGCGCGCGCTCACGCAAAAGGCCAAGACGCCCGCCGATCATGTGCTGGCGGGCCAGCTTGCCTCGGCTATCGGTCGCCCCGACCTGGGCGTGATGATCGGGCGCAGCGCACAGGCGAACAGCCTCGACGCCGTCGAAGTCGCGGGCTTTCCCACCGTGCGTGTTCCTGCGGGGCATGAGGATAATTGGACCTTCATCCACGCCATCGCGCGGCAGGAAAGCCAGTTCGACCGCGAAGCGATCAGCCATGCGGGCGCGCGCGGCATGATGCAGCTTATGCCCGGCACCGCGCGCGAAGTCGCGGGCAAGCTGGGGCTGGGCTATGACGCCTCGGCACTCACCAGCGACACCAATTATAATATGACGCTGGGCTCGACCTATTTTCAGCAGATGCTGCGCTATTATGGCGGCAGCTATCCGCTTGCCGTCGCCGCCTATAATGCCGGGCCGGGCAATGTGAACAAATGGCTGCGCGCCAATGGCGACCCGCGCACCGGCAGCGTCGACATTCTCGACTGGATCGAGGCGATCCCGATTTTCGAGACGAAAAATTATGTCCAGCGCGTGCTCGAAAATGCGGTGGTTTACGACACGCTGCACAGCGGCACCCGGCGCCTGCCGGCCACGCCGCTCAGCTTTTATCTCGGCAAGACCACGCCCGGATAAACATATGCCAGGGGCCAAGGCCAATATCATCAGCCCGGCGGGCTTCGCCGCGCTGCGCGCCGAATATGACGCGCTGCTCGGCGACGAACGCCCCAGGCTGGTCGAGGTGATCAGCTGGGCGGCGGGCAATGGCGATCGCAGCGAAAATGGCGATTATATCTATGGCCGCAAAAGGCTGCGCGAAATCGACCGGCGTTTAGGGTTTCTGGCGCGGCGAATGAAGGCCGCGCGCGTTGTCGATCCCGCGGCCCAGCCCGACAAGAGCCGCATCTGGTTCGGCGCCAGCGTCGAACTCGCCGATGAGGAGGATGCGCGCCGCCATGTCACGCTGGTTGGCGATGATGAGGCAGACGCCGGGGAAGGCCGGATCGGCTGGAACAGCCCGCTCGCCCGCGCGCTGCGCGGTGCCGCGATCGGCGACCTTCGCACCGTGGTGCTACCCGCCGGACCCAAGGAATGGGAAGTCATCGCCATCACCTATCCGGACGCGCCGTCAAGCTGAGGGTGTCCGCAGGCGTTTTGGGTCAGACCTTCAGGGCTGAAGCAGCGCGGGCACGATCCAGATCGCCGACAGGATGATCACCGCCGCCAGCAGGGAAAAGGCGAGTACATAGCGCACGCCATGGCCCTTGACCGCGGATGTCGCTTCTTCATCCGTGACTTCAACATGTTCGTCGACGACTTTCATATCGCGTCTCCTTTTGCGAAACTCTTCACCACATAACGTTGCCGGAACCGGCGCGGTTCCGCTTGTCGAGGGGGAGAGCGGTGCCAGAGGGTCTGTAAGCCGGGTTCTGTCCACCCCTTTGCAGGGAATGGGCGATCATTCCTCTAGGCCTGCGGTTACCCGCAGGCTCAAGCAGTCAACCCGGACGGCGGGGCCGGAACCAGCCCTGGGCGAAGCCCGTGCCATCCCTATTCGACCTTGCTCCCGGTGGGGTTTGCCTGGCCGCGCCTGTTGCCAGCCGCGCGGTGCGCTCTTACCGCACCCTTTCACCTTTCGCCGGACCGAAGCCCTGGCGACCTTGTCTCTGTGGCACTTTCCCTGACCTTGCTTGCACAAGGCCGCCGGACATTATCCGGCACCGTGGTTTCCGTGGAGCCCGGACTTTCCTCCCCTTTCTTGCGAAAGCGGCGATCGCCCGACCCTCTGGCTGGTGCGAGTATAGCGCCGATGAAGAGGGATGGCGAGCGATTGTAAGGCGAGGTAGGGCCGCGGACGTTTATTTGCGCAATCTCGTCATCCCGGACTTGATCCGGGATCCACGACGACGGCGCAGCTATGAAGTAAATGTCGGAAGAGAGTCAGCCCCGCTCAACTGCCCTGCGGCTGGGGCAGGAGCAGCGCGAGCAAAATCGCCCGGCATTCGCCGTCGATCGTCCCGTCGATCAGCTCGGGCCGGAAACGGCGCTGGAAAGCCACGGTCGCGGCAAAACCATCGGTAACGTCATAGCCAAAGCGTTCGAGCGCGAGCAGAAAGCCCGCATCGGTCCACAGGGGATCGGTCAGATTTTTGGTCGGGCGCGGCAGGGCCAGCCGCCGCCGCGCCAGCTCGTCCCACGGAAAAAGCTCACCGGGGTCCTGCTTGCGCGCGGGCGCAATATCCGAATGGCCCACGACATTGCCGCGCGTGATCGCATAGCGGTCCTTGATCATATGAACCAGCCGCACAACCGACGCGACTTGCGGACCGGGAAAGGGCACATAGCCATGCTCATGCCCCGGATTGACGATCTCGATCCCGACGCTCGCCGAATTGACGTCGCTGATCCCGCGCCAGTGCGAGCGTCCGGCGTGCCAGGCGCGCTTGTCCTCGGGCACCATTTGGGTGATCTGCCCGTCTTCGCTCACGACATAATGCGCCGATACCTTCGCCTCGGGGTCGGCGAGCCGGTCGATGGCCTCGGCCCCGCTTTTCATCCCCGTATAATGAAGGACAATCATCGAAACGGGCAGGCTGCGCTCATCGCAATTGGGGGACCAGCGTTCGATATAATCGCTCATTCCGTTATCGCCCGTCTCCAAACGTTCCGACCCGGTCACGCTTGGGCCAGCCCCTGCGAAAAAGCAAGCTCAGGCCGCCGCCGAACATCGAGCGTCAGTGGACGCAGGCTCGTAAAAGCCCCGGAAGCGTGTGCTCGCGACGAAATCCTCGGTCTGCCCGATCACCGTTTCGCCAGCACCCAGCACCAGCAGGCTGTGCGGCGGCGCCAACGCCCGCAATTTCCGAAACGCCTCCCGGCGCATCGGCGGCGCAAAATATAGCAGCAGATTGCGGCAGAAAATCAAATCGGCCGGCTCCGACAGGGGCGGCCGGTCGGTCAGCATATTCTGCACCGAAAAATGGACGCGGCGGCGCAAGTCCGCCTTGGCCAGCCATCCGCCCTCGGTCTGGTCGAACCAGCGCACCATCTGCTTGATCGGCAGGCCGCGCTGGATTTCAAATTGGCTGTACAGCCCGACCCGCGCGCGCGCGATGGCCTGCGAGCTGACGTCGGTGCCGACGATGTCGACCTGCCATCCCGCCCATTTTTCCCCCTGCTCCGCCAGCAGCATCGCCATGGAATAGGCTTCCTGCCCGGTCGATACACCACAATGCCAGATGGTCAGGCGGCGTTGCGATTCCTTCACCGCGCGCAAATGGTCGAGCGCTGGCCCGCCAATATCGTCGAACAGGCTGCGCTCGCGATAAAAGAAGGTTTCATTATTCAGCATTGCGCCGATCGTCGCATCGAGCAATCGCCGGTTTTCGGCGCGCACCAGTTCGGCCACCAGCGTATCGAGATCGGCGATTCCGTGCCGCTGCATGATCGGCCCCAGCGACATTTCGATCCGCCACAGCCGCCCCGGCGCCAGCGTCTGCCCGGTGCAGGATTCAAGCACTTTCATCAAAATGCGATAGGCCGAGCCGCTGCCATGTCCTCCCATCACGGGCGGGGCCGCCTGCTCTGGAAACTTCGCAGCAACAAGGCGATGGCATCGGGGTTCAGCGTCGCGTTCGCAATGCCTTCCTTGGCGACGGCGCCCGGCATTCCCCAGATGACACAGGTTTCGGGCGCCTGCGCGAACACCGCGCCCCCCACCTGCTTGACCCGCGCCGCGCCGCGCGCGCCGTCGCGGCCCATGCCCGACAGGATCAGCGCGACGCCTCCGCTGCCGTAGGCTTCGGCGACCGACGCCAGCATCGGGTCGGCGGAGGGGCAGCAGCCATTATCGACCGGCCGCCGGTCGAGCGCAATTTCGCGGCGGCGGCCATTGACCACCACCATCAGATGGGCATCGCCCGGCGCCAGGTAGATATGATTGGGCTCCACCGCCATTCCGGATTCCGCCACACAGACTTTGCGCGTCGTCAGCGTCGCGATCTGACGCGCATAATATTCCATGAAGGCCGCGGGCAGATGCTGCGTCAACAGGATCGGGGCAGTGGTGCGGGGGTCGAGATTGGCCAGAAATGTCGCAAAGGCCGGGATGCCTCCGGTCGAAGCGGCGATGGCGATGCAATCGAGCCGCTGATGTTCGGCAGCGGCCATTGCGACCGGGGTGGCGGCCTTCCCCGCAGCGGGGCGCGAGCGCAGCGGCAGGGGTTGCGGGCGTTGCCCCAGCGACAGGATGCGCTCGGTCAGCGTTTCGGCAAAACGCCCGGCAAAGCTGCCGCGCCCCGGCTTGGCCAGCGTATCGCTCGCGCCAAGCGAAAGCGCCTCAATCGCCGCCGGTCCACCTTCCACGCAATTGGATGAAAGGATCAGCACGCGCGCATTGGCCGCCCGATCGACGATATGGGGCAGCGCATCCATGCCCGTCATTCCGGGCATTTCAATATCGAGGATGATGACATCGACCGGCTCGCGGTCGAGATAGGCCAGCGCCTCCTGGGCAGAGGGGACCGAGGCGCATACTTCCAGTTCGGGTCTTTGCTGGACGATCCTTTCCAAAATGCTGCGGACGACCAGACTGTCGTCGACCAGCATGACGCGCACCGCACGCCCGCTGCCGGGGGAAGGCGCCGGGCTTGATTCAGGAATTCTTGATTGGACAACGGACATGGCGGGCCTCAGGCGACGCCGACGAGTTGCAACTTTCCTTCGAGCGTTTCGCGATCGAACGGCTTCATCACATATTCGTCCGCCCCGGCTTCGATTGCCGCACGAATATGGTCCATGCTGTTTTCGGTGGTGCAGAAAACGACTCGCGGGCGTTCGTCTCGTCCATAGTCCAAGTCATTGAAAGCGCCCAGAAATTCCATTCCGCTCATGACGGGCATATTCCAGTCGAGCAGGATGACATCGGGCCTGTGCGCCTGACAAAAGCTCAGGGCCTCCTGTCCGTCGGCCGCTTCCTCCACGGCAAAGGACATGCTTTCCAATATGTGACGCGCGACCTTGCGAATGACCTTGCTGTCATCGACGACCAAGCAGCTTTTCGACATTTCTTTACTCCGACCCCCTGGATCACCTGCCACTAAAGCAAATGAGTGTTCACCCCGTTAATGAAACTATCCTGCGACTCGCATGGCCGGCAGTGCGACAAAGCCCGATGGATCGACCACCAGCAGCGACGCGCCATCATGTTCGATCATGGCATCGGCCACCTGGGCCCAGCCGTCCGACAATCGGCTGGCGATTCGCGTTTCTTCGGCGTCGATGAAACAGACGTCTTCGACGGCATCGGCCAGCAAGGCATAGCCATGACCCGCCACCTCCACCAAAACGACCCGCTGGCCCGGTGATATATTGATTGGCGGCAGCCCGACCACGACATGCGGGTCAATCAGCGTAAAGACCCGGCTCCGCAGGGCGAACAGCCCGGCGACATGCGGCGGGGCGCCGGGAACCGGCACCGGGGTGCCAACCGACACGACCGAATGAATGGCCCGCGAGCGCAGCGCAACGCGCGTATCGGCGATCCGCGCGATCAGATACAGCTTATCCATGACCGCGCCCTCGCCCGACATGGCGACCCAGCGCTTCGAACAGGGCGGCGCGGTCATAACGATAGACGCTCTGATCCTCGGGTCCTGCCGGCAGCGCGCTGCTGCGCAAGCGGATCACCGGCACATCCGGGCCGGGGGCATCGCGCGCCGCATCGCTTCCTTCATCGGTCAGCGACAGGAGAATATCGGGCCGCGGCGCGGCGGCGGCTCGTTCAGCGGCGGTCGCGCTTTCCCCGGTTTCGGGCCGGATGCGCTCCACCCGATAGCCTGCGGCGCGAAGCAGCGGCGCGAGGAAATGCTCGCCCCAGCCATCATCATCGTCAAGCAGCTGGCAAAGCGGCTGTCCGGCGGCGCCCTCGCGGATCGGCTGCACATGCTGCGCCATCAGCCAATGGGGATCGATCAACTCCACCGGCTCGCCCGAAACCAGCGTGACCCCCGCAATGGTTCCCGGCGTCGGCGCGGGCTGCATATCCAGCGGAAGGCGCACGATATCGCGGATGGTGGCAATGGGATAGCAAAGCGCTGAGCGGCCGTCATAAAGCCGCAGCAGTTTGACGTTCGCCGGCCCCTCGGGCTTTTTCGCGGCATGGACGGGCAATATATCCTCGCCAATCCGAACCGCGACCCGGCCCCCGGTCATGAAAAATGCATCGGCGGCTATATCTTCGACGCGCTCGACGACCGACAGGCGTACGCCGCGCAGGGCGCAGCCTTCTTCTTCGAACAACAGCAATTGCGCCCGGTCCAGATCCTCGCCGCTATCGGCGACCGCGTCCGCTTCGCGAAGCGCGTTGCGCCCCGCCTCGCTGGCGTCGATCCCGGCCGCGCCGATCAATCCCTGAACATCCAGCAACAGCACCGGGCGGCCATGATCCGGCAGGGTGGTTCCGGCATAAAGCCCCGTCGCCATGATCATCGGCGCAGCAGGCTTGATCACCAGCTCCTCCTGATCATGGATCGCCGCCACGCTCAACGCATAGCTTTGTCCCTGGCTTGGCCGCACCACGACGATGGCCCGGTCTTCCTCTTCTTCGTCCGCATCGACATCGGGACCGGGCGTATCGCCGCATCCCAGCACCGTTTCGAGCCGCAACAAGGGATAGCGTTCGCCGCGAATGGTCGCGACTTCGCCGCCGCCGACCCGGTCGATCCGCACCGTATCGCTGTTTTCCAGCAAAATTTCGCGCACTGCGCCTCTTGGCACCGCAAAATCATATCCGCCCGCGCGCAGCATCAGCCCCGATATGATCGTCAGCGTCATCGGCACGCGCAGGATCAGGGCCAGCCCGCATCCTTCGTCATTCTGCAATTCGACGACGCCGCCGATCTTCTCGATATTGGCTTTGACAATATCCATGCCGACCCCGCGCCCCGACACTTCGGTAACGCGCGATGCGGTGGAAAATCCGGGGCGGAAAATCAGGTCGAGCTTGTCTTCCATGCTCAGCTGACGCGCCTCTGCAGCGCTGATCAATTGCGCACCCACGGCCTTGGCGACAATTTTATCGGGGGACAGGCCGCGCCCGTCGTCGCGCACCGCAATTTCAATCTGATTGCCCGACTGGCGCGCCGACACCGACAGGGTCGCGGTGATATTCTTTCCCGCCTTCACCCGGTCTTCCAGCGGCTCCACCCCATGGTCGATGGCATTGCGGATGATGTGGATCAGCGGGTCGCGGATATTCTCCATCATTTCGCGGTCCAGCTCGACCTCGCCGCCGGTCGTTTCGAAATGAACCTTCTTTCCCAGATCGCGCGCCAGATCGCGCACGATGCGCGGCAGGGGCGCGAATAATTTGTCGATGCGCTGCATCCGCATATGGCTGACCGACTGGCGCATCGCCGCGATCGAATCGGACAAGCGATCGAACGCCCCGATTATCGCCGGATCAACGCCCGATTCGCGCAGCATCCGGGCAAATTCATTGCGCGCGAGCACGATGTCGGTCACCCCGGTCATCACCGAATCGAGCAATTGCAGCGGCACGCGGATCGAGCGCCAGCTTTGCGTCTCGCCCGCTAGATCATCTTCGCGGCGCAGCGGAATGCCCGCGACTTCTACCGGGGCCGCATCGCCGGGCATCGCCTGCGGCTCCTCCGGCTGTGCCAGCGATGGCGGCGCTTCCGCCGCAGCGTCGGCAGCATCGGCCGTATCCAGCGCCGCGATTACCGCGCGGTCATCGCCCGCCGGTTCGCTGCCCTGATCGCCGAGCGCATCGCACAGGCTGTTCAGTCGGTCGACAATTCCCAATATTGCGCTCACCAGCGCGGGGGTTGCGGTTCGCGCGCCGCGCCGCACCTGATCCAGCGCATCTTCGGCAGCATGCGACAGGGCGGTGACGCGCGGCAGTGGCAAAAAGCCCGAACTGCCCTTGATCGTGTGCAACAGGCGGAAAATCGCGTCCAACTGCGTCCGATCCGCCGGATCGGCTTCCCACGCCACAATCGCCCCGCCAGCCTCTGCGAGGATTTCGGTTGTTTCAGCGAGAAAATCGTTCAGCAGATCGTCCATTGCGGTCCTGGCACGCCTCGATATCGAGCCGTCACCCTGACCGATAATGGTTAAAAAGACTTTTACCGCCTTGTCAAAAAAGGAGGAAAACTGCCCCCCTCGGGGCGGCATCCACCGCCAAGGGACCGCCGCAGCGCGCTACCCCTTCAGCTTTCCCGCGCGGAAACCCCGGTGAAAATCAAGTCGATGCAAGTTAAATCATTGATAATAATGCGTGAAATGGGGCGCCCATCCGCACGCTTGCCCTATGCTGCGTGACACTTTCGTCAACTTTCGCCCAAAAACTCATCCCCGACGCACGTCATTGCGAGCCCGGCGAAGCCAATCTCCGGTCCGGGTCCTCAAAAAGCTCCTGCGATCAGGGGCGCAGCACCGCTCCCACCAGCAGGGAGGTCGGGGTTTCGCGCGCCAGCATCACCGTGCCGCGATTTTGCCTGGCGACCGCCTGGACCAGCACGGCGGTTGCGGTGCGCGACGTCATGTCGGCCGCCCCTTCGCCTTCCGCCAATATGCGCTCGACATTGGCATCGACCAAAATGCGTTCGGCCTCGGCATGAAGCGCGATTTCAATCGCCCCGTCCGCCTGCCGCTCGCACCCCACATCGAGCCGCCCGCCCCGCACCAGCGCATCGACCAGGATCAGCGCGAGGTTGAGGATGATCTTCACCGCCGGCTTGGGCAGCGCCTCATCGCCGAGCATCCAGTTGAGCGTGATCGGCCGGTCGGCCATAATCCCCTCAATCGCCGCCTTGGCCTCCGTCGGCGGCACCGCTTCGCCAAAACCGCCGGCCGATCCGAACGCGAGGCGAAAAAACTTCAGCTTCGCTGCCGATGTCCGTGCGCTTTGTTCCAGCAATTCGACGCAGCGGGCACGCATCTCCGGGTCCTGTTCGTCGGCCAGCAGTTCCAACCCATTGGCAAAGGCGCCCACGGGGCTCAGCAAATCGTGGCAGAGGCGCGAAGCCATCATGGAGGCAAAATCGACGCGATCGTCAGTCATGAATGAAGGTCCCCAGCGCTATGATCGGAAAAGGTCCGGCGCAGAAGCGCTACTAGGGCAGGCATCCCCCGAAGTGCAAGCGGCGATGCCCTTGAAATGCGCGCGTCGTCGCCCACATTTCCCACGATGCAGGGGGACGACCAGATTTTGACCATCGCGCTGGACGGCAGCGCCGCCGGACTGCGGCTCGACCGCGCGCTGGCCGACGCCCTGCCCGATCTTTCGCGTGAAAGGCTCAAAAATCTGATCAAGGGCGGCCGCGTCACCGACGACAGCGGCGCTATTCTCTGGGACCCGGCGATCAAGGCCACCGCGCCCGCCACCCTCTCCCTCCGCCTCCCCGCCCCGGCGCCCGCGCATAATATCGCGCAGGATCTCGATCTCGTCATCGCCTATGAGGATGAGCATCTGATCGTCGTCGACAAGCCTGCGGGCATGGTGGTCCATCCGGCCGCGGGCAATCTCGACGGCACGATGGTCAACGCCCTGCTTCATCATTGCCGGGGTCAGCTTTCGGGAATTGGCGGCGTGGCGCGTCCCGGCATCGTCCACCGCATCGACAAGGACACAAGCGGGCTGATCGTCGCCGCCAAACACGACAAGGCGCATGAAGGGCTCGCCAGGCAATTTGCCGCGCACAGCATCGACCGCCGCTATATCGCCATCGCCACCGGCCGTCCGATGCCCGCAAGCGGCACGGTCGACGCCGCGCTGGGCCGCTCGTCCACCAATCGCAAGAAAATGGCGGTCGTTGCCCCCGGACGCGGCAAACATGCCATCACCCATTATCGCACACTCGAACCCTTGTCCTTCGCCAGCGTCGTCGAATGCCGGCTCGAAACGGGGCGGACGCATCAGGTGCGCGTCCATATGGCGCATATCGGTCATCCGCTGCTGGGCGATCCCGTCTATGGCCGCGCCCGCAAACCGCTGTCGGACGTGCTGAAAGCGCGAGGATTTGCGCGCCAGGCATTGCACGCCGCCCATTTGGCTTTTATTCATCCAGTGAACGGTAAAAAGATCGCGCTCGACAGTGAATTGCCCGCCGACATGCGGGAACTGATCAATGAACTGCGCATTTAAATTTTGAATGAAAATCTATTTTGACCGACGGACGCAACCTCGGCAAAATGATCTTCAACTTATAGGGAAGACGCTCTCCAATGGCTAATAAAAGCAATGTTCCGGCCGTAGTGCCCGCGCTTGGCGGCGAAGCCAGCCTGAACCGCTATCTGGCCGAAATTCGGAAATTCCCTCTGCTCACGCCCGAGCAGGAATATATGCTCGCCAAACGTTTTCAGGAACATGGCGACAGTGAAGCAGCGGCGCAGCTCGTCACTTCGCACCTGCGTCTCGTCGCCAAAATCGCCATGGGCTATCGCGGCTATGGCCTGCCGGTCAGCGAGCTGATTTCAGAGGGCAATATCGGCCTGATGCAGGGGGTCAAGAAATTCGACCCCGAACGCGGCTTCCGCCTCGCCACCTATGCGATGTGGTGGATTCGTGCCTCGATCCAGGAATTTATCCTGCGTTCGTGGAGCCTTGTCAAAATGGGCACCACTGCGGCGCAGAAAAAGCTCTTCTTCAACCTTCGTCGGATGAAGAATAATCTTGAAGCCTTTGAGGATGGCGACCTCAGCCCCGAAAATGTCGCCAAAATCGCCAAGGATTTGGGCGTCACCGAAGATGAGGTGATCAGCATGAATCGCCGCATGGCGATGGGCGGCGATACGTCGCTCAACGTCCCCATGGGCGAGGATGGCGACAGCCAGTGGCAGGATCTGCTCGACGATGACGGTCCCCTGCAGGACGAGCGCGTCGCCGAAGCGCAGGAGCGCCAGGTTCGGCACGAATTGCTGACCGAGGCGCTGGAAACACTTAACGAGCGCGAACGGCACATCCTCACCGAACGTCGGCTGACCGATGACCCTAAGACGCTGGAGGATCTTAGCCAGGTTTACGACGTCAGCCGCGAGCGTGTGCGCCAGATCGAAGTGCGCGCGTTCGAAAAGCTGCAAAAGGCCATGCTGAATCTGGCAGGCGAACGCCGCCTTTTGGCCGGTTGACGCGCCGCGGCCGGCTGCTTTCTCGGTTGAGCATGGCTTCGCGGCGCTGCCAACGGTTCCGAAACCAGGGTTAACGCTACGCGATTGACACAGAAGCATGATCGGTTAGCCTCTCGTCGAAATTGATCGAGGGGGAACTCGCCATGTGGAAGTGGATACGAATACCCAAGGCAATTGCGTTACTCGCTTTTCTGCTGCCCTGGATGACGGTCAGCTGTTCTCAACAAAAGGTCGCCGAAGCGACCGGCTTCGGCCTCGCTTTTGGCAATATATCGACCATGGGCCGCGCCAGCGGGGCGGGCGACGGCGCCGGTCTCAACATTCTGCTTGTCCTTGCCCTGCTGGCTATCGCCGGAGGGTTGTTCTTCCTCTTCACGCGTGGGCGAGAGAGTGCCAAATATGTGCTCGGCACATCCGCCGCGGCGCTGATCCTCATTTTCATGGGCACCATGCGCTACAGCAAGGACGCCATTCTGGCCGAAGCCGCCAAAAGCGGGGGAACGGGCGGAATGGACCGCGCGGCACTCACCATGATTAATGTCGAGTGGCATATGGGCTATTGGCTCACGCTGCTGGCGCTGCTTGCATCGGGCGCCATGGCGTGGCTGGTGATGAGCGGCAAGGATGACGAGGCGGAGGCCAAGATGCGCTCGCTCGCGTCCGACGCAGCCGACGCGGCCAAGGATGCCGCCGCCAAGGCAAGCGATGCCGCCAAGGATGTCAGCGCCAAGGTGAGCGATGCGGTCGAATCCGCCAGCGACGATGTCGCCAAGACGGCCAAGACCACTTCAAAAGCTGCCGCGCCTGCCGCCGCCAAAAAGGCCAGTGCGACCAAATCGACCGCGAGCAAGGCGGTCGGCGGCGCGGCCAAAACGGCCAAGGCGGCGACCCCCGCCAAGGGGGCAGCCAGCAAGGTAACCGCGCCCAAAGCCGCGGCGCCCAAAACGGCCGGTGCCAAGGCGGCAGCAAGCGCGCCTGTCAAGGCCAAGACGGCCGCTACAGGCCCCGCCCGCACGAGCAGCGCCGCCGCCAAGCCAGCGGCCAGCAAAAAGCCGGCGGCCAAGGCTGCGACAGCCAAAGCGGCGACCGCCAAACCGGCTGCCGCCAAGGCTGCGCCGACCAAGGCAAGCCCGGCCAAGGCCGCTGCCACAAAAACGGCGGCAAGCAAAAGCGCGCCTAAAAAGCCAGCGTCCAAGCCCGCTACGGCGCGCACAACCAGCACGGCCAGGAGCGGGAAAAAGCCCGGCAACTAAGCCGCCACGCGCGCGGCGCTCCGGCTTTTGTCCGGGTCCGGCGCTTTTTTCGCCAATCAGCCGCTTGCCGCGCGTCGGCAAGCGGCTATGGCATAGCCATGGCTTCACCATCCCAAAAACGGCGCCGCCGCCTTCCCTGGTTTCTGCGCCCGGTCAAATGGCTGCTCTGGATCATGGCGCTCTCCGCGGCGTGGGTGCTTCTCTACCGCGTCGTCCCGCCGCCGGTAACCGTCACCATGCTCGCCGATCCCCATGGTTTCACAAAGGATTGGACCAGCCTTTCGCATATCGACCGCAATATGGTGCGCGCGGCGATCGCCGCCGAAGACAGCAAATTCTGCACCCATGCGGGCTTTGACCGCGAGGCGATCGAGCAGGCGATCGAACGCAATGTAAAGGGCAAACGGCTGCGCGGCGGATCGACGATCAGCCAGCAGACGGCGAAAAACGCCTTTCTCTGGCAAGGAAGCGGCTGGACGCGCTACGTCCGGAAAGTCCCCGAACTCTGGTTCACCTTCCTCATCGAAAAATTATGGGGCAAGCGCCGCATCATGGAGGTCTATCTCAATATCGCCGAAACCGGCATCGGCACCTATGGCGTCGAAGCCGGGGCGCAGCGCTATTTCAACCATGGCGCGGACCGCCTCTCTCCCGCCGAAGCAGCCCGGATCGCCGCCGTCCTTCCGCTTCCCAAAAAGCGCGCAGCGGTCAGCCCCTCGGGCTTTACCCGCCGTTACGGGAACAGCATTCAGGCGCGGATCGGCATCGTCCGCCGCGACGGGCTCGACGCCTGTATCTATTCCTGACCCGAAAGGCGCCGCTCCCGCCCCTATTTCACCAGCAATATCCGGTTGTTCGCGGGATAGACCCATTCCAGCCCGCGCGGCGTCACCACGCCATTATCTTCCAGCGGAATCTTGATTTTCCGCCCGCCCCATTCCGCAACCGGCGTATAGAGGAACAGTTCGACTGACAGGAAATTGGTCGACTGCAAGACATAGCTCATGCGCAGCGGGTTGAAATCGGCCATTGAGGGACCCGATCCATGCCCCCAATCGCCAACCGAGTGGCTGCCGATCACCACGTCCGAAACGCGCGGGTCCGCGCTAGGGTCGTCATAGCGGCCAAGCACCAATCCCGGTGTGGCGGCAACACGCGCGTTCACCTCGGCAAGCGCATCCCCCGCCCGCACCCCCGGCCGGATCACCGCGCGGATCATCTCCCGGATCGCACGCGCCTGATCAAAGGCCCGCTGAACTCCCGGCGGAGGCGCATTCTCCCCCGGCTTCAGAACATAGGCCATGCGCTTCATATCGGTATAGGACAGAAGATAGCTGACGCCCCAATCGAGCGTGATCAGATCGCCGCGTTGAATGATATGATCGCCCGATACCGGCCCCCTCTCGCCCGGCCCCAATATATAGACGCTGGGAAGGCCAAAGCTGTTGCCCAGCCCCTCGCGGTGCAGCTCTTCCATCATCCACCACGCAACCTCGCCGATGGTGGTGCGGCCAGGCTCGATGACCTCGCTCGAAAGCGCGCGCTCGGCGATCCGGCGCGCATATTCGCCCGCCTTGGCAAAGGCAGCAATTTCGGTCGCGCTATGGCGCGAGCGAAAATCGGAAACCAGCTTCTCCGCAGGCACCAGCCGCGCCGACAGGTCGGGACCAAGCGCCTCACGCAGCGCCTCATATTG
The DNA here is from genome assembly GCF_000763945.1 of Sphingopyxis sp. MWB1. Classification (NCBI taxonomy): domain Bacteria; kingdom Pseudomonadati; phylum Pseudomonadota; class Alphaproteobacteria; order Sphingomonadales; family Sphingopyxidaceae; genus Sphingopyxis; species Sphingopyxis sp. MWB1. Next base: position 144,767 of record NZ_JQFJ01000001.1, on the reverse strand, counting down.
GCCATGGCTCAGCCCGTCGGCCGTGCCGATATGCTGCGCGATATTGACCGCAATATGGCGCGGATTCCGCGCCTCCACCAGAGCCCGCAATTGCTCCGCCCTGCCGGTCACATCATAAAGCGGACATTGGTGAAAGGCCGCGCCGCCAATACCCAGCGCGATGCGCTCGATGCGGCCGGCGCCCGAATCGTGAAAAATATAAAAGCCGACATCGCCAATATATCCGCCGCCCAGCATCGCGGCATTGGGGTCGTCATGCCCCTCGCGTCCCGCGACGATCCACATGTCGATCTCATTTTCCCGCATCGCATCGGGCAGGATCAGGTCGAGCTTGTCCTGCCTTATCTGGCAAAGCTGCTCCCACCGCTGCCGCGCTTCGCCCGCTTTCGCCTGGCTCGCGACGAAGCCCGCGGCGGCCATCGCCAGCCCCAGCGCGCCCATGATCCAGCGGCGCCGAATCGCATATTTCCGGTTCATCGCAACGCCCACTTCCCCCATCGCCTTTGCTCCCTTCATCAATCTTTGCTGACCGAATCTTTAATGACCATATTCATATGATTTACGTCAAATACTAGTCAGGATGATATGGCCGCCTCGTTTCGGCGCCTTTGCAGGAATTTTTCAGCCTCCTCGCCCGCCCGCTGGCAGCGCTCGGCAGTCCGCGGCATGAGCCGATCCGCTCTCTTATTCGTGCAGTTGGCTGCCTCCGCTATCGTCGCAGGGCCATCCTCGCCCCGGACGTGATCCGGGGCCACCGCTCCCCCGCCTCATCCGTTCATGAAAGGAACCGCGGCAGAGCCCTACGGCGAAGCCATTCCCGCTACCGGTCCGCGCAAGGACGCTCCTTAACAGCGGGGCGAAGCCTGCCGAGGGCGATTGCTCCTCAGAAATTTGTGCCAAGCAGGGAGGAATCGGCGATAACTAAGTGCAAATACATGTGTTTTCGGCTAGTTCGGGGGCAAATCAGCCCCGCCCTCTCACGCGCGGCTTGCCTGAATGATATAATTGAGGAAAACATGAGCATAGGGCCAATGAAGAAATCATCGAAAAAAGCGGAGGAACAGATGGAAAGTCGCGGCGATTATGATCCGAGCAGCCCGAGTTTTCGTCTCGAAGATTCACCCTTTTATCAAATGGCACATGCTGATTTCAAATATCATGAAGATATGGACAAGGTTCTCCATAAGCATGGCGTATCAAAACCTATCTATCGCGTCATGACGGTATTGCGGGAACGCCAGCCGGCAAGCATCGGCACGATTGCCGAGGCCGCCTTGACCAAAAGATCGACTATCAGCCGGATTATCGACCGTATGCTCGAACAGGGACTGGTGACGACGGAGCCCAATGCGGAAGATAATCGGGTTACCGAGGTTACGCTGACACCTGCGGGCCAGCAGACGCTTCGCAAGCTCACGCCTATTGTCGGCCGGCAATTCTCGCGCGCCATGGACGGCATCAGCAATCGCGACATCGCGCATCTGCTCCGTACCCTGCAGAAAATCAGCGCTAATCTCAGCAAATTGCCCATCGAATAGCCCGGCGCGCCTAACCCGTCCATCTCGGCAAGGAGCCTCGCCTTTCCGGGCGGCGTGCCCGCCGGATGGAATGGGAAAGGCCAGATGAAATGCAGTGCCGTGGAGGGGTCCAGCGATCACTGCGAGGTGTTGCTCTCAGTCCACCCGCGAATTTAGTTGCATATGCAAGTTTTTTGCGGCAGCCTCTCCATGGATCAAGGGAGAGGAATGATGACGACTGCAATTTTACAGCAATTTGCCGCCGGTGTGGCATCGGGTGCCATTCGCACGATCGACCTTACGCAAACCTTGTCGAGCGACACACCGACTCTCGTTCTGCCGCCCGAATTCAACCAGTGCGCGGGTTTCAGCCAGGAAGAAATCTCGCGCTATGACGAGCGCGGCGTCGCCTGGTACTGGAATAATTTCACCGTCAGCGAACATACGGGCACCCATTTCGATGCGCCCGTCCACTGGATCACCGGCAAGGACCGGCCCAATAATTCGGTCGATACGGTGCCCCCGGCCGATTTTATCGCGCCTGCGGTGGTGATCGACATTTCGGAAAAATCGGCGGCGGACCCTGACTATCTGCTGACCGTTGCCGATATCGAGGCGTGGGAAGAAGACCATGGGCGCATTCCGCCGCGTGCCTGGGTGATGCTGCGTACCGACTGGTCGAAGCGTGAAGGGGACGCCTACACCAATCGCCGCGAAGATGGTGCCCATACGCCGGGGCCGTCAGCGGAAGCCGTCGCCTTTCTGGTCAACGAGCGCGAGGCACACGGCCTGGGGGTGGAGACCATCGGCACCGATGCGGGCCAGGCGCATCTGCTCGAGCCTGCTTTCCCGGCCCACGCCCTTTTCCATGGGGCCGGACGCTATGGGCTGCAATGCCTCGAAAATCTGGACCAGCTTCCGCCCACCGGCAGCATAATCATTGCCACCCCGCTGAAAATTAAGGGCGGATCGGGAAGCCCGCTGCGCGTGCTCGCGCTCGTCGCCGACTGAGCGCGGGTCAAGACGGATCATGGCGGAACGTTCGTTCAAGGCCGAAGTCGAGCGGTTGAAAGCCGGCGAAGGCGAGCTTTTTCACGGCGAGGGCATTCTCGCCGTGACCAAGGCGCTGCTTCAGTCGGGGGTTGCCTATGTCGGCGGTTATCAAGGCTCACCGATCAGCCATCTGATGGATGTCTTTTCCGATGCGAGCGAGATGATGGCCGAACTTGGCGTTCATTTCGAAAGCTCGGCGAGCGAAGCGACGGCGGCGGCGATGCTGGCGGCGTCGGTCAACTATCCGCTGCGCGGCGCGGTCGCGTGGAAGTCGGTGGTCGGCACCAATGTCGCCTCTGACGCGCTGTCGAACGTCGCGTCGGGTGGTGTGACGGGCGGCGCGCTGATCATATTGGGCGAGGATTATGGCGAAGGCTCCTCGATCATGCAGGAGCGCACCCATGCCTTTGCCATGAAATCGCAAATGTGGCTGCTCGACCCGCGCCCCAGCCTGCCGCTGATCGTCGACATGGTCGAAAAAGGTTTTGAACTGTCGGAGGCATCGAACACCCCCGTCATGCTCGAACTGCGCGTGCGCGCCTGCCATGTAACGGGCAGCTTCACCGCGCGCGACAATCGCCGCCCGCCGATGACAGTGGCCCAGGCCGCCGCCAGCCCAACGCGCGACACCAGCCGCATCGTCCTGCCCCCCGCCAATTTCCTGCACGAAGTCGAAAAGATCGAAAAGCGCTGGCCGGCGGGGATCGACTTTGTTCGCGAGCAGCGGCTCAACGAATATTTCGGCACCGAGCAGGACGAGATTGGCATCATCGTTCAGGGCGGGCTGTTCAATTCGCTCAACCGGGCGCTCGAACTCCTTGGCCTTTCCGACGCTTTCGGCGATGCCGCGCTGCCCATCTATGTCATGAACGTCACCTATCCGCTGATCCCCGACGAGGTGCGCGATTTCTGTGCGGGCAAGCGCGCGGTTCTGGTGGTTGAGGAAGGCCAGCCCGAATTTATCGAGCATGAGCTCAACACGCTCATCCGCCGCGCCGACCTTGATACGCGCATCATCGGCAAGGATGTGCTGCCGCGCGCGGGCGAATATACCGCGGGGGTGATCAAGGATGGTGTCGCCAAATTCCTGCGCGCTCATGCGCCGGACCGCGCACCCGCCGAAGAGGCGCCCGCCCTGCCCGCCATCTCCCCCGCCGCCATTCCCCAGCGTCCGGCGGGCTTTTGCACCGGCTGCCCCGAACGCCCCATTTTTTCGGCGATGAAGCTGGTGCAGCGCGAAGTCGGTGAGCTTCATGTCTCCGCCGATATTGGCTGTCATCTCTTCTCCATCCTGCCGCCCTTTCACATCGGCAATACGACGATGGGCTATGGGCTGGGCACCGCGGGCGCTTCGGCATTCAAGCCCGAAGGAAAACGCGCGGTCGCGATCATGGGCGACGGCGGTTTCTGGCACAATGGGCTGACGTCGGGCATCGGCAATGCGGTGTTCAACAAGGATGATAATCTGACGATTATCGTCGACAATGGCTATTCGGCCGCGACCGGGGGACAGGATATCCCCTCCTCGCGCGCCCGCCCCCCGCATCGCAAGACGAATAATCCGATCGAACGCGCCGTGCGCGGCATCGGCATCGGCTGGGCGCGCACGATGACGCGCACCTATGATGTGGCCGGAATGCGCGATGCCATTCGCGAGGCGCTGACCGCGCCGGAAAAAGGGCCAAAGGTGATCGTCGCCCAGTCCGAATGCCAGCTCAACCGGCAACGGCGGATCAAGCCGCAGATTGCCAGGGCGATGAAGGCCGGCAAGCGCGTGGTGCGCGAACGCTTTGGCGTCGATCCCGACACCTGCACCGGCGATCATAGCTGTATCCGCCTGTCCGGCTGTCCTTCGCTGACGATCCGCGACAATCCCGATCCCTTGCGTCAGGACCCGGTCGCCCATGTCGAGAACAGCTGCGTCGGCTGCGGCGTGTGCGGAGAGGTCAGCCATGCGGCGATCCTCTGCCCGTCCTTCTACAAGGCGCGGGTCATCAGCAACCCCGACTCCCGCGACCGGCTGCGCCACCGGTTGCGATCCTGGGTGATCGGCGCGCTGCAGCGCCGCGCCGACCGCAAGCTTGCCGCACGAGGTTATTGATGAACGGAACAGAACGCATCAGCATCGCCATCCTGGGCCTCGGCGGTCAGGGCGGCGGTGTGCTCGCCGACTGGATCGTCCAGCTTGGCGCCGCCAATGGCTATATTGCGCAAGCCACCTCGGTCCCCGGCGTCGCCCAGCGCACCGGCGCCACCGTCTATTATGTCGAGCTGTTTCCGAAAGGCGCCGCAAAGCCGCCGGTGCTCGCGCTCATGCCCGTTCCCGGCAATGTCGACGTGGTGCTGGCATCCGAATTGATGGAAGCGGGCCGCGCGATCCTGCGCGGTTTTGTGTCGAAGGACAGTCTGCTGATCGGATCGACCCACCGCGTCTATGCGATTGACGAAAAATCGGCGATGGGCGACGGGCGCGCGAGCGGCGAGCGCATCCTGAGCGCCGCCGCCGAACGCGCGCGCCGCTTCATCGCCTTTGACATGGAAGCTGCCGCCGAACGCGCGGGAAGCGTCATCAGCTCGATTCTCTTTGGCGCGCTGGCGGGAAGCGGCGCGCTCCCCTTCCCCCGCGAAGCCTTTGAAGCGGCGATCCGGGGCGGGGGCAAGGCGGTGGACGCCAATTTGCGCGGCTTTACCTCGGGCTTCGACGCCGCCACCGGGACGCCCGAACCCGCGGCATCAGAAACGCCGTCGCCGGTCCCTGCCCCCACCACCGCGGCGGGACGCGCCTTGCTCGCCCGGATCGAGGCGACGCTTCCTGCCCCGGCGCATCGCTTTGCCATCGAAGGCGTGCGCCGCCTGATCGACTATCAGGACGCCGATTATGCCGCCCTCTATCTTGACCGGCTCGACACGCTGAAGGGCGATGCGACCTTGATGACCGAAGCGGCGCGCCACCTTGCGCTGTGGATGAGCTATGAGGATACGATCCGCGTCGCGGCGCTGAAACTGCGCGCCAGCCGCTTTGCCCGGGTGCGCGACGAGGTGAAGGCGCGCGAGGACCAGATCGTCCAGCTCACCGAATATATGCACCCCCGGCTCGAGGAGATTTGCGAAACGCTGCCCGCCGCGCTGGGCCGCCGCATTCTGGCGAGCAAGTCATTGGCGCGCCGCCTGAAGCCGCTTTTTGCCAAGGGACGCCATGTCGAAACGACCAGCCTGCGCTGGTATCTGACCCTGTCGCTCCTCGCCGGATGGCGGCGCTGGCGCCGCGGGACGCTGCGTTACAGCCTGGAGCAGCAACGCATTGAGGACTGGCTGTCGCTCATCCGTTCGGCACCCGCCGACACCGCGCTGGAACTGGTTAAATGCCAGCGGCTTATCAAGGGATATGGCGACACATTCGAGCGCGGCCTGCGCAACTATAGCCGCATCGTCGAACGCTATCGCACCGGGGGCGGTGACGCCGCCACCTTGCGCCGCCTGCGCGAAACCGCGCTGGAAGATGAGGATGGCAAGACGCTGGAGCTGGCGCTCGCGTCCTGATCCCTCGTAGGTGGGTCCGGCCGCAGGGTGGCTCGATGTCGCCCCTATCGTCCGCCGGCGGCGATCCAGCGGTCGATTTTCTGTTCCAGCAAGGTCATCGGCAATTGGCCCTGCGCCAATATCAGGTCGTGAAAGGCGCGGATGTCAAAGCCATCGCCCAGCGCGGCTTCGGCCCGCCGGCGCATTTCGACGATTTTGAGCTCGCCGACCTTATAGGCGACCGCCCCGCCCGGCGCGCCGATATAGCGGGCGAGTTCGGTGTCGATATTGACGTCGGCAAGCGCCGTATTGTCGGAAAAACAGCGCCGCGCCCGGTCATAGCTCCACCCCATGACATGAATACCGGTATCGACCACCATGCGGCAGGCGCGCCACATTTCGGTCGAAAGACTGCCGAATTTTTCAAAGGCATCGCGGTACACGCCCATTTCATGCCCCAGCCGTTCGGCATAAAGCGCCCAGCCTTCGCGAAAGGCGAGCAGGTCGCCTGCGCGGCGGAAGGAGGGAAGCTGCCCATTCTCGCGATTGAGCGCCGCATGGGTATGATGCCCCGGCGCGGCTTCATGCAGGCTGAGCGCGGGCACTTCATACAGCGGCCGCTGGTCGAGATGCGAGGTGTTGACGACGAAGGTTCCGGCAAAGCCCTTGGCGAAATCGCCGCCCCCGCCGCCGCGTGCCGTCGTATAGCCTTCCTCCAGCTCGCGCGGGACGGGAATGATGGTGAAGGGCTGGCGCGGCAGCACCGAAAAATAGCGGGGCAACACACCGTCGATGCGCTTTGTCGCGGCGGCATATTTTTCGATCAGTCCTTCGCGGCTTGTCGCGTAAAAGCGCGGATCGCTCCGCAGAAAATGGAGCCAGTCGGCAAAACTGCCGTCAAATCCGGTGGAGGCGATCACCTTGTCCATCTCGGCGCGGATGCGCGCAACTTCGGACAGGCCCATGCGGTGGATTTCCTCCGCCGACAAGTCGGTGGTGGTGTAATAGCGCAGCAGAAAATCATAATAGGCGCGTCCGCCGGGAACCGCCGCTATGCCCAGCGCGTCGCGCGCATGGGCGCGATAAGACCCGTCGATATAGGCGCGCAGGGCGCGCTGCACGGGCCGGATCTCGCGCTCGATCAGCGCGGCGGCCCGGGCGGCCTCTGCGGGATAGGGGGCGAGCGGTTCGACCATCGGATCGTCCGCGGGGGCGCGGGCGATCTGCTTGTCGAGCACCGCGACGGCGACGTCGATCACGACATCGGGGTGCGTCCAGCCGGTGGCGATGCCGCGTTCCAGATTGGCGCGCTGCTGCGCGAAATAGGCCGTGATGCCGCCCATGCGCTCGACCCAGGCGCGCGCCTCGCTCGCGCTCTCGATCCTCAGGCTCCGCGCCACGGCATAGGGTGTGTTGTAAAAACCTTCATGCGCGACAAAGGCAAAGCGGCGCTCGTCAAGGTCGATCCCCTCGATCCGCCACCCGATCAGCGCGCGCAGATAATCGCGGTTGATCCGCGCCTCCGCCGTCAGGCCCGCAGGATCAAGCGCATCGAGCCGCGCGGCAAATGCGTCCAGCGCGGCGCGGCGCCTTGCCATGGCGGGCGGGCTTTCATCGGGCCAGCGGTCGCGCGCAAAGGCGGGGTCGGAGCGGCCCGCTTCCATCGGATAGTCAGCGGAAAAACGCTCATAATCGGCGATGATCGCCGCCAGCCCGTCTGCCGGGCTTAGAGGCTCCACGGCGCTTGCCGGGGCGGCCATTGCCGCCGTGATCGGCAGCGCGCCGGGCAGAGCCAGCGCGGTGATCGCCGCGAGGCAAAGGCAGCGCGATAGATAAGCTCCTGTATGCGGCATGATCAACTCCCCCCGGCAAGGACCCTGTGGATACGGCGTGCATTGCAACGCGCGCCGCATGGTCTAAAGCGGCGTTCATGGACGCCATTCAGTCTGGAAATCCGGGATCGGACGCCTTTCGCGTCGAACGCTATCCCTTTTACCTGCTCAACCGGCTCGTCAGCCGCTATAACATCATCATCGACGCGCGGCTGCGCGCCATCGGGCTGGATATTCCGTCCTGGCGCGTGCTGATGATCCTCGGCGAAAAATCGCCGCGTGGCGCGCGCGACATTGCCGATGCCGCGGTGATCAATCTGTCGACGATGACCCGCATCATTCAGCGCATGACCGCTGCGGGGTTGGTCGAGGTTGCGAAAAGCGGGGCGGACACGCGCGTCACGCTCGTCACGCTCGCCCCGGCGGGCCGGGCCAAGCTGGCCGAAGCGCGCACGGCCGCCGCGCCGGTCTACGACCATCTTGTCGCCGATTTTTCGGAAGGCGATTTTGAACAGGCGATTGCCCTGCTCCACCGCCTCTATGACAATCTCGATCCGCTGGTGCCCTGACCGCCTTTCAGTTCGACAGATAGGCAAGCGTCATCAACCATTGGGGCAGCAGCGTCGCGCCCGCATGAAAGCGAATGGGAACGGGCGCGCGCGGACGAACCGACAATAGTTTGTCGTCACCGCTGGCCAGCGCCGCCGCGACTTCGATGCCGATGGCGGTGTTGGTGGCGATACCCCTTCCATTGCACGCCTGTATCGCCAGCGCATCCTCTCCCAGATCGTAAATTTCGGGCAGAAAAGAGGTGTTTACCCAGGCGACGCCGTGCCACAGATAATTAATCTCGGCTTGGTTCAAGCTGGCAAAATGCTGCGCGAGCCGCCGTTTCGCCTCGCGGTGACAGCGCGCTGCCCCGCGCACGAGAAAGGACATGGGAAAGGCCGACACCATATGACCCGCGGGGTCGATCCGCGCGGTAAAAAGATAGGGGCGTTTGTCGGTAAAGCCGCCGCCGCGCGGCAATATCTCGCGCCGCACCGCTTCGGGTAGCGGCGCGCTGGCGAACTGGAACACATTAAGCGGCAGGGCGGTCCGGCGCAGTGCCGGGTGAAGCGCGGCATTGCCGCCATTGGCCGCCAGCACCAGTCGCCGTGCGGTGACACTGCCGCGCGCGGTGCGCGCGACCCAGCGCCCGCCCGTTCGCGTCAGGGCATCGACCGGGGTTTCGACACAGATGCGCGCACCCTTTTCCGCCGCCGCGCGCGCAAGGCCGCGCGCATAGCCGAGCGGATTGAGGCTGCCGCCCTCCTCGAAATGAAGCGCGCCGCAATATCGGTCGGAACCAAAGCGACGGCGCGCATCGGCGCCTTCGACAAAGCCGACCTTGTAACCGCGCGCGCGCCATTGATTGGCGATACCGCGCTGCGCTTCCACCAGGGCGCCCGTATGCGCCGGGGTGTAAAATCCGTCCTGCCGCGCCTCGCATTCGATGGCGTGGCGCTCGATCAGGTCAAAGGTCTGGCGCGCCGACCGACCGATCATCCGCGTCATCCGTTCGCCCGCTTCGCCGCCCAGCACGCTGCGGATCGTTTCCGGCGAATGGCGGATATAATCGGGCGCGACGAGGCCGCCGCTCTGCCCGGTCGCTCCGTCGCCGGGCTGACCGCGTTCGAGCAGCAGCACATCGGCCCCCGCCTCGGCCAGATGCAGCGCCGTGGTCAGCCCCGCAATGCCGCCGCCGATCACCAATATATCGGTTTCGACATCGCCTTTCAGCGAGGCAAGGCGCGGTGCTGGCGCGGCGGTTTCGGTCCACAGCGGCGGGGTAATCGCGGGCCGCGCCTCGGCGGCGGCAAAAGAGGAATGCAACATCACCGCACCCGTGCCGACGAAAAGGCGCCGCGCATCATCCCGGTGAAGCCCGTTGCTCGGGACAACATCATATGATCGAACTTCCTGCAATTTTCCGGTATTTTTCCGGATTTATATCAATTTTACGGGGTCAGATGCGCGCACCCACCGGATCCCCCCGCGCCGATCTCGGCCGGGCCCAGGCAACAAAAGCGATGACAAAACAAAGCGCTATCGGCGTGTTCATGATCATCGGCAGCGACATTTCATTATTGCCGACGATGGAAACGGCGATGAAGATGGCCGTCCCTTCTTGCCGCATCAGATGTTCGACCCCGATGGCTATATTCTCGCGCTTCGAAAAACCGGCAAAGCGGGCGATCGAGGTGACGACCACCACCATGATCAGATTGAGCGCGACGGTGATCCAGAGCAGCGCTCCCAGATTTTCGCGAAGCACAGGTAGCTGGTCAAAGAGGATCACGCCAAAGGAGCTGAACAGCACGATGGTCGCAAGCCGCTTCAGATGACGTTTGGCAGCGATGGCAAGACGCGGCCGCGCCATACGGATCAGGAAGCCGATGGTGGCGGGCAGCAGCGTGATCGAGAAAATATTCCAGAAAAAGGCGCCCAGCGGCACGCGCACTTCGGTTTCCAGCCCCATGAAATGCAGCAACGCGAAATGGGCGTAAAAGGGGACGAGAAAGATATAGAGCATACTGACCAGCAAGGTCAGCGACATGGAAAGCGCAAGATCGCCCTTCGCCATGTCGGTAAACAGGTTGGAGAGCATGCCGCCCGGTGTCGTGGCGAGCAGCACGAAGCCGACCGCCAGCGCCGCCGTCGGTGCCACGGTGAGAGCAAGAGAAATGCCGATCAGCGGCGGCACGACAAGCATCGAGCAGACGCCGAAAATCAACGCCCTCTTGTTGCGGAACACCTGGCGGAAATCATCGGGGGTCAGCGACAGGCCCATCGAAGCCATAATCGCGACGAGCGAGCCGGGAAGCAGCCAGTCACCCAGCAGCGCCATCAGTTGGTCATAGCTCACGCCGCCCGCCCCTATGCCGTTTCAAGCGACAGGGTGCAGGCGCCGTTGCGGCGAATGGTCCGGCAATCGGCCTGCGCCTTCTCCAGATCCTCATCAAGGATGCGCGCCGCGACATTGGCCTGAAGCCAGCCGAAAGGCATCAGGAGGCGCCCGCCCGGCCCATAGAAAAGGCCGATGTCGTAAAATTCGCCCGGCGGCAGTCCCTTGGTGCTGCCCGCCGCAAGATAGGCGAGAACGATATCGCCCACATCGGGATAAGCCGTCGCATTTTCCGCGGGGATGGCGGGGGTCGCCATGCCTTGCGGCAAAGTCGAGGCCGGCATGGGAACCGAGATTTCGGGCCCGGTCCAGATGGCGTGCATCGCCTCGAACGAGGCCTTGCGGGTTGCAAGGTCCCAGAGGAAAGCCGACGAGGCGGGCGCCTTGTCTTCGAGAAGCTGGCACCGGGCCGAAAGCCCCGATTGCGGCTCGATCAGTCGAATAAGTCGCATCTTCTTCCCTCTTCCCTACTGGCCCGCAACCGTGGCGAGATATTCTTCCTTCTGGAGCGCAATGGGCACATTGCCATTTTGCCAGAGATAATCGTGGAAGCGCTGCAGGTTGAATTTCGCGCCTTCGCGCACGCGCGCTTCGGCCAGAAATTCCGCCGTCTGCATCTTGCCGATCTGATAACTGATCGCCTGTCCCGGGGCGGCGGCGAAGAAGACGGCTTCCTCTTCGGCGGTCGCGCGGTCCATCGGCACCATGGCCTCGAGATAATCGGCGGCTTCGTCGATGCTGAATTCGCCAAGGGCGAGCTTTACATCGACCTCGACCCGCAAGGCGCGCGCGCGCGCGAAATTATAGATGATCTCGCGCGATTTGGGGTCGTCGGCCCACAGCCCGGCCTGCAGCATCATTTCCTCGGCATAGAAGCCGGTGCCTTCATTGGCGCCGCTGTCATAATAATGGCGGCGCAGGGGATTGGGGTGCTTCCACCCCAGCGCAAGCTGGAAATAATGGCCCGGCACCCCTTCATGGACGATGATTGGACGCGGGTCGCGCGTGATCGACAGGTTGAAATAGCCGAGCGAGGGCGAGGGTTCGGGAAGATAAACGGTCGCATCCTGCCCGACGCGCGCGCGGTCGGTGAGGTCGAACGTCCGCCCCAGCCAGCCGATCGGCGCCAGATAGGCGGGAAAAGGCTGGGCTTTATAATGGCCAGCCCAGTCGGGGATGGTGAGCAGCTTCTTGTCGCGCAGAAACTGGCGCACCTTGCGCTCGTCGGCGTCGAGTTTAGCGATGACATCCTCGATCGAGGCAGCAATCGGCAGTTCGGGAACCCCGGCATTCCGGTTCCGCTCCAGCTCCTCGAACAGCACCGACCGCGCCCATTCCTGGCGGCCCATGACCAGCAATTCCTCGGGCGAATAGGGATAAAGCGCGACGTTACGCAGAAAGAAAATATAACTCTCCCGCCCGACCGCGGTTGTTTGCGAAAGTGCCACGGAACGTGATTGGAGATGAGTCTCAAAATCCGCGAAGGCCGCCAAAGCCCGGGTTCCAGCGACGGCCAGAAGTTTCCGCTGCCGCGCGCTCGCATAGGGTTTCAACCCTTCGATCATGCCGTTTACGCTGACAGGAACCGCTCCAATCTGGTGGAGCGCCGCCTTGACGAAAGGACCGCGCATGTCGGTGAGATTGGCGCGGCCTGCCGCGAGAATGGCGGGCGCATTGTTGAGGTGGCGGATGACATCGTCGATCCGCGCACTTTCGACGGGGGGCGGCGGGAGCAGCACTTCGAAAATCGGGTTGAGCGTCTGGGCGACATAGAAATGGGGCTGGCGCTGCCACGCAGCGACATGGTCCATTTCCCAGCGCACCCGGGCGAGCGCCGAGCCCACAAGACGGTAATCGACCGACTCGCTGACGCTGCGAGGACGCCCCGCGAGCGCTTTCCACCGCGCCTCAAAGGCTGCAAGTCGCTGTTTCTGCGCCCCAACAGCCTTGGGCGTCCAGTCGGGCGTCCAGCCATCGGGGCGCAGGATGCGGGGAATATCGTCGCTGGTCGCGGGCTGCGTCGCGGCGCGCCATTCCCAAAATTCGGCGCCAAGCTGTTGCACCGCTTCCTCTGCCGCCGCGCCTTGCGCCGCGAGCAGACCGGCACCGCCCATCACAAGAGAAGCCAAGGAACGCAGCATCTTATTTCCGATCCCTGACATTGCGATTAAAGTAATCGACCATTTTCTTGAAGGCGAAGCGCGCCTGCGGCAGCGTGTCACTGGCCCAGGCATGATTGCCGCCGGGGATGGTGACCAGTTCGAACATCTGTTCGCGCTCGATCATATGATCGACGAGCGCCAGCGTATCCGAATAAAGCACCACCGGATCGCGCGTGCCATGGATGATCATCAGCGGATCCTTGATGCCATGCGCCTGATAAAGTGCCGATTGCGCTTCATAGCGCGCGGGCATGTCGGCACCTTCGGGCGGACCCATGATCCACATCTGCCCCGGATAGGCGTGCCAGACATTGGTAGCGGGCGCCCCGGCAATGCCCGCAGCATAGAGGCCGGGCTTTTTGGAAAGTGACATGATCGTCATCAGCCCGCCATAGCTCGACCCCCAGATGCCGATGCGTTTCGGATCGGCATAGCCCTTGTCGATCAGGAAACGGACGCCGCTTTCCAGGTCGTTGATGTCGGTTTCGCCATAGCTGTGATACTGGCTTTGATTATGCTCGCGTCCCTGCCCCCATGAGCCGCGGATGTTGACGTTCAGGACAATATAGCCCTGCCCGACAAAATATTGGTCGAGGCCCCAGGTCGGATGCGCGCGGCGCCCGCCCCATTGGTTGCGAACCGCGTCCGAATAGACCGATCCGACGATGACCGGATAGCGTTTCGCCGGATCATAATTGGCGGGAAGGCTGAGCCGCGCAACCAGATTGGTGCCATCGACATGGCTCGGAAATTCGACATAGCCGATATTCGCCCACGTCTGTTTGTAGAAATCGGGCTGGGGCGATTTGGTGAGCTGTTTGGCCTGCCCCGGCTTGCCCGTATCGACAAGGAAAAGCTCGGGCGGCATGTCGTCATTGCTATACCAATCGGCGATATGCCGAAAATCGGGTGAATAGACGGGCTCATGCGTGCCTGCGGCGGGCGCGCTCACCCGTTCCACCGCGCCACCCGCAACGGGCACGCGGTAAATCTGGCGGTCGGCGAGATGCGATTTATTGGCGGTGAAATAAATCTGCCGCCCTTTTTTATCGACGTCGAAAGAGGCAATTTCCCATTGGCCGCTGGTGATCGCACGCGGGACTTCGCCTGCCGCCCGCTGATGATAAAGATGCAGCCAGCCATCGCGGTCGGTGAGGATGATCAGCCCGTCATCGCCGGGCGCCCAGGCGACTTTCCAGTCGGGGCGCAAATGCTTGGGCTCGCGAAGCTGATAGAAGGTTTCGCGCGCGCCGGTCGCCGTGTCATAGACATAGATGCGATGCTCCTTCGCCTCCATGTCGGAACCGCTGATGAAGAGCCGCTCGCCATCGCTTGACAGGCCATAGTCCCAGACATGATGCTTGGCATCGGGCCGGTCGAAATAGCGGATGTCGCCCGAGGCGAGATCGACCTTGCCCACCGTCGCCTTTGTCGTTTCATCGCCGGGAAAGGCGCGGATCACGCGGTTATTCTGAAGCCCGTCGCGCGTATAATAGAAAATATCGCGTTCGGGCATGGCGCGGTCATCGGCCTGTTCAAAGGCGATGGCGCTGCCGTCGTCCGACCATTGAAAGCTGTTCACATAGATTTTGGGATCGTCATAGCCGACGATGCGCCGCGTGCTGCCGGCCCCCTTGGCCGCCACATCGCGGACCCAGAGGTCGCCGCCCAGCGTCACGCGGTTGCGGCTGTCGACCGGATGGCCGGAAACGAAGGCGAGATGCTTGCCATCGGGCGAGAGCGTGAGTTTGCGCACCGCGCGCTTGTCACTTTCCACCTTGTTGATCGTGCCGTCGGCCTCGCGGATGTGCAATTGACCGCCAAGCGTGAAGGCGACGCGGTCGCCACCGAGGAAGATCGCCTGGGCGATGCCCTTTTCCTCTGCCTCCGGCTTGCTATCCTGTCCGAGGAAGGTCAGCCGTTCTTTCTTGCCGGTGCGGACCGAATAGGACCAGATGTCGCGGAAACTATAGCCCGCATCATTCCACAGAAAGAGGAAACGGTCGCCGCCGGGCGCCCAGCTATAAGCCTCGGGAGAGGTGCCGATCAGGCTTTTATAGCGATAAAGCTGATCAATCGAGAGCGAGGTGCCCGCCGTTTCGGCCCCGCCATGGACCGGCGCATGCGGCCAGGGTCGATCCTGCGCCAGCGCGGCGGTCGATAATAAGGCCGCCCCCAAAACCGCAACCCCAATCCCACGAAAATTCAGCATATTTCTCACCCATTACATCATATTTTAAAGGGCCGACCGGCCCAAGCGACATCATGTCGCCCGGGCCAGCCCCTGACCACTTAGAAATGTGCGCGGAAGCCGATGGTGAAACGGCGGCCGATCGCGTCATAGGTTTCCCGCTCGTACAGATAGAAGGGCGGGTCGCGGTCGAAGAGATTGTCGACCGAGGCATAGATGCTGCTGTTGTCGGTTACGTCCAGATTCGCGCTGAGGTCGAAATAATGGACGTCGCCGGTTTCGGGGACGGCGAGCAAGGGAATCGGCGCCCCCGAAGCCTTGGCGCCCGCGATGCGGCCATCCTTCGCTGAACCGATGAAGCGATGCCGCAGCGAGAGTTGGAGTGTTTCCATGTCCCAGGTCAGACGCTGGGTGAAGCGCCATTTGGGATTGGCGGTCGAGCAGCTGCCGCCGCCGATATAGCCCGCGCAATTCACCGGATTGACGATCGGGCTGCCCTGCGAAATCGCGTCGATCAAATAGGTGCCGGCGAGATAATAGCCGAGGCTGCTGCCGCCGAGATCATGGCGATAGTCGATGCGATAGTCGATGCCCGACGCTTCCATCTTGGCGATATTGGCGTTGAGCAGCGGCACGTCGTAAAGCTGGCCGTCGGGCGTGCGCTTGCGCAACGGCTGGCAGAAGATATTGTCGAGCGACATATCGGCGTTGCAGGCGGTGATCACCGACTGAAGGCCGCCGCCGAACGAGCCGATCGCATCCTCGATCTTGATATTATAATAATCGACCGTGAGCTGGAAACCGGGCAGGAATTCGGGGCGCAGCACCGCGCCGACCGACCAAGTGTCCGAGGTTTCCTCCTGAAGATCGGGATTGCCGCCGGTGATCGCGCGGATCTGGCGATTTTCCTGCTGGAAGACGTCGATCACCGCGGCCGGAATGCCGAGCGAATTGACGCAGAAGTCGCGCTCCGCAGCCGTGCGATCGGGCCCGGCGTTACAGAAATCGACGGCATCGGGTGCCGTATTGGTCGCGCCCGAATAAAGCTCGACCACATTGGGCGCACGCACCGCGCGCTGGTACAGGCCGCGGAATTTCAGGCCGCGGAAGGGCGAATATTCACCGCCGAGCTTGTACGACCAGACCGAACCGGCGGTCGAATAGTCGGAGAAGCGCGCGCCCCCTTCGAAAGCGAGCATTTCCACGCCCGGCATGTCGGCGAGCAGCGGCACATAGATTTCGCCGTAAAGTTCCGACACGTCGAAGGAACCCGCCGTCGGGCTGAGCCCCGCCGAACGCGACAGCGCCTTGCCCATCACATAAAGCTGATCGGGATCGAAGGCCGAGCTTTCCTTGCGATATTCCGCGCCAAGCGAAATGCCGACATCGCCCGCCGGCAGGGTGAAGAGCGAGCCGGTTACGCTGGCCCCGACCTGCTTTTGCTTGATCGTCGTGATGTTGGTGAGATCGGTATAGATATAGTCGATCATTTCGGGCGTGAGCGAGTTCAGCCCGAAGGGATTGAGCACCACGCATTTGGGATCGGCGGCGGCGCATTTATACGGATCGGAGGGATTGGTGACAAAGCCATTGGCGAAATTATCAATGAGAACGCCGCCGCCCTGGACGTCCGTGACCTTGGTCTGGCCTTGATTGTAGAAGACTTCCCAGTTCAGCCGGTCGGTAAGATCGCCCTTCAAACCGACGACGAAGCGCCAGAAATCGCGCGTCTGGTCGCTGGTACGTGACCCGCCATCGAGCAGGCGGCGGTTGATGTTGACCGGCACCATCGAATCGCCGTCGCTGTCGAGATTGCTGCTGAGGAAATCGCGCAGCGTTGGGTCGAGATAGGGATTGCGAATGTCGAGCTGGAAGCCGGGGATGAAGCCCGAGCTGCTCATCGGTACCGCGCCCAGCGTCGAATTAATCTTGCTGTGCACATAGGAGCCTTCCCAGAAGGCGCGGACATTGTCGGTCACATCATAATGACCCAGAAGCGAGCCCGACCAGCGCTGCATCGGCATTTGCAAATTGGTGTAGGGACGGTCGTTGAAGCCGTCGCTGGGGCGATAGGCGCGCCAGCCCTCGGGCGCGAAGAAAATGCCCGCCGTGCCGATGGTGTCGCCATTGGGATCGGTCAGGCCGACAAGGCCGGGGCCGAAGATCGTGCCCTGCGGCGTGACGCCATTGCCCGAGGGGACGAGCACCGGCTTGCCGTCGACGATCGCGTCATTGAGATAGACGGTGGCGTGATCGCGCGCGGCGCCCTTCACCTGCGCGCGGTCATAATAGCTGCCGTGGAAGACGAGGTTGCCGCGGCCATCGGCGAAATTGCCGCCCGCGGTAAGTTCAAGATTGTAACGCTCGGCATCGCCTTCGTCGCTGATGCCGTAGGAGCCGCCGACTTCGAGGCCTTCGAAATCATCCTTCATCACGAAGTTGACGACGCCGGCCATCGCGTCCGAGCCGTAAACCGCCGACGCGCCGCCGGTGACGACTTCGACGCGCGCGACGAGCGAGGGCGGGATCATGTTGAGATCGACCACGCCATCCTGCGAGGCGCCGACGATGCGGCGGCCATTTTGCAGCACCAGCGTGCGCACGGTGCCAAGGCCGCGCAGATTGACCGTCGCCGAGCCATTGCCGGTGTTCGACTGCGCCCCCGAGCCCGACACGGCCTGAGGCAGCGCGTTCAAAAGCTGTTCGGTTTCATTGGTGGCGGCGAGCTTTATTTCTTCCTCGCCCACCACATTGACGGGGCTGTTCGATTCCACATCGGGGCGCGGGATGCGCGAGCCCGTCACGACGATGGCACCGGCCTCCTCAGCGGGTGCGACATCCTGCGCTGCCGCCGTGCCCATTGCCGCCATCGACAGAAAAAATGCTGATCCACCCTTTAGGCCATTTCGAAATGTTGCGACCCGCTTGATATTCATCTTGCTGACTCCCCACCTGGAATATTTTGGCAACAGGCACGCTTGGCGACTCCCTCAGCCACCATATGCGTGAACAGTTGCGTGATTTTGATCATAATCTGGAATGCCCGTCAATGAGCTGTCATGAAAAAATGTGAAAATTGTCATTTATTCTGCCCTGCCCACTGCCAAGCCGGACCGCAAGGCGAAAATCATTTCGCAATCATGAAGTGAAATTCTGTTAAGAGATTATAATATTTCAGACAGCGATCTGCGTAATTTCCTACCATAAGATGCTCCTGATTGCCCCCGGGCCGATTCGGGCGCTACCCTCCTTCCTGACCCTTGCGATCCGCCATATTGCGCTTGACCGATAGAGGAAGCACCATCATCATGACCATATTCACATGTTTATGATTATATTCCTTTCGATTGTAACGGTCCACGCATGCAAAGAAAGGTGGGGGAGGATCAGGATGAAGAAAATAGCGATGAACTCCGTTGCGGCATTAATGTTAGGTGCCATCGCCATGACTCCGGCGGCAGCGGTGACGGCGTCATCAGGCTCATCCAGCGGCACAGCGGATCACGGTACGCCCATTGCCGCCACCGGCGCCCCGCCGGACGGAAGAGCGGATTATAAGACCTTCACCGCCCTATTTGAGCAATATGAAGCGTGGCGGAAAAAGGCCGGCGCGGGGGTGATGGCCGATTACAGTCCTGCGACCGTCGACGAACGCCGCGAACGGCTGCGCCGCTTTCAGGCGGAATTGCCTCGCTTCGCCGTCGCGCGGTGGGACCGGCATCAGCAGGTCGATTATCTGGCGGTGCGCGCGCAGATGGACCTGATGGACTTCACACTGAATGTCACAAAACCCTGGGCGCGCGACCCCGGCCTATATGTCGATGAGCTGCAGCGGCTGGCCTATAAGGAGCTGCCGCTGGAGGGGGATGCGCTGGCGGAGCTACGCGCCCAGCTGCGCGCCATTCCAGCCTATCTGACGCAGGCGCGGGTCAATCTGGATGCTGTCGCCGCCGATTATGCCGATCTGGCGCTGCACAGCCTGTCGAACGGCGACGGGGTGGGGCATGGCATGCCCTATCGCGCGGTCGAGCCTGCGGGGCTGGTCGGCTGGTTCGCCGATCTGCGCGGGCGCGCGGAAGTGCAACAGCCCGAACTGGTCGGCGATATTGTTGCGGCCGAAGCGGCGATTGCAGGCTTTCGCGATTGGCTGGCGGCGGCGCGCCCGGCGATGACCGATGATGCCGGGGTCGGCAAGCCCGCCTATGACTGGTTTTTGCGGCAGGTTCGCCTGATGCCCTATGATTCCGACCAGATCGTCACCTTGGCCGAGCGCGAGCTGGAGCGGCACTGGGCCAATTATACGACCGAGCGGCACCGCAACCGCAAGCTGCCTGAACTGCCGCTGCCCACATCGGCGGAGGAATATGAGGCGCAGCTTGCCGCAACCGACGCCAAAATCCGCAAATGGCTGCGCGATGAAGAGATTATCACCATCCCCAATTATATTCCCGAAACCTATCAGGAAGTGGGATATAATGCGCCGTGGATCGTGCGCCCCGAAGGGCCTATGTTCTGGGAACAGGTGCAGTTTCGCGACGCCTCGCCCGACCATTTACACGCGACTTTTCCGGGACACCGTTTCGACGGCATGACCCGCGCGCGCGTCGCCCATCCCATTCGCCGTCATATCAGCGACAGCGGCCGCACCGAAGGCTGGGGCTTCTACCTGGAAGAGACCGCGCTGCAACTCGGCCTGTTCGACGACCGGCCCCGCACACGCGAGCTAATCTATATCTTCGGCATTTTCCGTGCGGCGCGCACCATTGGCGATGTGAAGATGCAGCGCAATGAGATGGGGGTCGAGGAGACGATGCGCTTCTGGAAAGGCTGGACGCCCTATCTGGATGACAATGTCGCGCGAGTCGATGCGGGCATCTATATCCGCCGTCCGCCAGGATATGGCATGACCTACACGATTGGCGCGATGCAGCTTCAAAAACTGCTGGTCGATCGCAAACGCCAGCTGGGCGAAAATTTCTCACTGAAGGATTTTCACGATTATCTGATGAACACGGGCCGCCTGCCCGTTTCGCTGCTTCGCTATGATCTGACGGGGCAAGATGATGAGATAGGCAGGCTGTGGCGCCACGTCCCGCTGTCGGACGTGATCGCGGGATAGGCGCTGTCCCCAAAGGGATGGTTATATCCCGTCCCACCTTTATATACGGATCATATATGATTCGCATATAGGAGGGAAAATTGGGGATCGTGAACATCGACGATGCGCTGCACGACCAGCTTCGCCGCGCTTGCAAAATTTCGGGACGGTCAATCAACGCGCAGGCGGCCTATTGGATCAGGATCGGGATGATGGGCGAGCTGGCGCCCGAGCAAAGCTATTCCGAAATCACGGCGCGCGCGCTGCGTGAGGCCATGGAAAGCAAGGCGGCGGAGAGCTTGACGACGCCAAGCGTGGTGGCGGGAGCCGTTCCTTGATCAAGTCCCCCGCCGAGATCGAAGTGATGGCAGAGGCCGGGCGGCTGCTCGCATCGGTTTTCGAACATCTCGATACGCTGTCGCTGACAGGGCGGTCAACGATGGAGGTTAATGATCTGGTCGAGACGTTGATCGTCGACCAATTGGCGGCACGGCCCGCAAGCAAGGGCCAATATGGCTATGCCTATAGCCTGAACGCTTCGCCCAATAGCGTCGTGTGCCATGGCGTACCATCGCGGACCGATATTCTGGCCGATGGCGATATCGTCAATTTCGACATCACGCTGGAAAAAGGCGGCTTCATCGCCGATTCCAGCAAAACCTATCTGGTCGGCCGGGTCGCGCCCGCCGCGCGGCGGCTGGTCGAGACCTGTTATGACGCCATGTGGAAAGGCATAGCGGCGGTCCGTCCCGGCGCGCGGCTGGGCGATATCGGCTTTGCTGTCGAGCGTCACGCAAAGCGCCATGGCTATTCGGTGGTGCGTGAATATTGCGGACACGGGATCGGCCGCCAAATGCACGAGCCGCCCGACATATTGCATCATGGGCGTCCCGGCACGGGCCTGATCCTGCGCGAAGGGATGACCTTTACTATCGAGCCCATGCTGAACGCGGGTCGGCGCGCCGTGCGGACACTGGACGATGAGTGGACGGTCGTGACGGCCGACGGCAAATTATCGGCGCAATTTGAACATACGGTCGCGGTCACCGCCGATGGTGTGCGCGTCCTGACACTGCGCGGCGACGAGCGAGCCATGCGTTGAGCCAAAAAAGGGGAGACGCGCGACATGCGGTCGTCCTCGCCTGCCCTTTTGCCCAAATGAAGATCGCCGGAAAAGAGGCACGCTCTTTTCCGGCGATCTTTTGTCCAGGCCCGCGCCCCCTTGCTGGACGGCAGGGGGAACGAAGGGGCGCGGGGCTTCTTGTTAGAAGCTGGCCTGGACCGAGGTGTAGAAGAAGCGGCCTTCGGCGCTGTGCAGCTTTGCATCATAGCCATAGGTCGCATCGATGAACGGCGGCTTGGCATCGAGGAGGTTGCGAACGCCGAAGCGGATGCGCGATCCTTCGAGCGGGCCGTCTTCGAACCGCTTCTGAACATAGAAGTTCATGGTGAAAGCGTCGCGCACCTTCCAGTTGGCGGCGGTTTCGTCCTGAACGATGCCGGTGTCATAATATTTGCCGACATAGCGGCCGAAGAGACCGGCGCCCCAGCCATCGTGCGACCAGCTGAGCGTTCCCGACGCCTGCCATTTCGGACGGCCATCGCGTTCGATCAAGTCGCCAATCGCTTCGAGGGGCACGACATCGCCCAGCGTGTCGCGGATGAGCTTCGCCTGATCCGACATGCCCTGATAGGCCTTGTCGAGATAGGAGGCGTTGAGCTTGATATTGAACCGGCCCAGCGGCGTGCTGGGGATCGAATAATAAAGCCCAAGGTCGATGCCCGCGCTGGTGCGGGTATCAAGATTGGTGAACACATCCTCAATCTGCAGGATTTCGCCAATGGGATCGAGGCCGCTGCCCTGATAAAAGGCAATGTCATCGGCAGTCGGGTCGGCGCGGTGAATACCCGGAAGCCCGCCCTGCCCATTGAGGCGCGATACATAGTCGAGCGCGGCGACATTCTCGGCGCCGAAAATGCCGACCAGATTACGCTGTTTGATGTGCCAATAATCGACCGTCAGCGTCAGGCGGCGCGCCGGAGTAAGAACCGCGCCCACCGAATAGCTGGCATTGGTTTCAGGCTTTAGATCGACATTGCCGAAGCGCAGTTCCTCGACCCGATCATTGCCCGCACAGGCGCCGAGATTGGGCAGGTCGCCCTTGTTGACGCTCGCCTGGCAGCGATAATAGTCGATCACCGTGCTGACGCGGGTGGTGACTTCATTGTTAAGCTGTTCGAGGTTCGGCGCGCGGAAGCCTTCAGCATAAGAACCGCGGAACTGAAGCGCGTCGATGGGATACCAGGAAAGCGCAACCTTGGGCCGGAACACGCTGCCAACGTCCGAATAATGTTCGAAGCGGCCCGCAATCTGCATGTCGAGCTTGCGAATGAGCGGAATGCCCATGTCACGGCTGACAAGCGGAACGGCAAGTTCGGCAAAGGCCGAATACACGTTGCGCGATCCGCTGGAATCGGCGGCAACGCTGGAGCCCATCACGTCGGACGGGTTGACGATATCGCCGGTCAGCGCGTCGACATAGTTAATCGTGCCGTCGAGCCGATCGTCGAAATCCTCCAGATAGCTTTGGCGGCGCCATTCAACGCCCATAGCCGCGCCGATGTCGCCGGCCGGAAGGGTGATCAGATTTCCGTTCGACACTTTGAAGTCGGCGAGCGCGAGCGTGGTTTTGCCGAAGCGTTCCACATCGACAAGGAAGCTGTCGATCGTCGCTTGGGAATTGGCGGTCGTGTCACCCCAGTTCGGATTGGCAGGATCGCCGCCGTTGAAGGGATTATATCCGCTGGCGTCGGTGCGGTTCAGGGCTTGGTGAAACAGGCTATTGCTGACCCGATCGAAGGTGACATCCTTGGTCGTGGCTTCCGAATAAAGCGCCGCGCCGTCCCAGCTCCAGTCGCCGAAATCGCCACGCAGGCCGCCAAGAAAGCGGAACGAGTCATTGTCGACGCGAATATGCCGCAGCCCAGCATCCACCACCCGGTAATTGGTCAGGAGAACGTCCAGGCCTTCGGCGGGAATAGCCACGCCGTCGATGCGGTTCGGATTGCCGACCGCGCCAAGCGGGTTCCAATACGCATCCTTGGAGATGTTGAACTGCGCCGAGCTGAGAATCGAGGATTCGCCACGATATTCGTCGGTTCGCGCTCGGTAATAGCCTGCTTCGCCATAGAATTGCACGCCGCCGAAATCATGGTTGAGGAACAGGAACGCGTTGCCGCGCTTTACCCCCGGACCCATGGTGCGCGAACGATTGATATCGAAGCGCAGGTCACGGTCGAGGCTGCCGTCGTCGATACACAATCCGGTGCCAAGCGCGGCGCGGCACCCGGCGACACTGTCAGGCTGGATATGGAACACGCCCGCCGAACTGGTGAGGCCCGCCACCTGCTGCGACGCGGTAAACTGCCCCCAGGGCGCGCTGCTCGACCGGTTGTCGAAGCCCAGGTCGCCTTCAAACTCGGTGCCTTCGACAAAGGGGCGGCGGTCGCTGGTCCCGGCATAGTCCAGTTCATGCGCCCATACGCGCGATGCCTGATAATAGCTGAGCGCCAGCGAAATGTTGGTGCGATTGTCGTTGAAAGTCCAGCCGCCCTGAAATTCACCGCGCAGCTTCACCTTGCTGGTATTTTCCGCAAAGCCGATTTCGCCGCCGACCTGTATCCCTTCAAAGCGGGTGTCGAGCACGGTGTTGATCACGCCTGCGACCGCGTCCGAGCCATAGATGGCCGACGCGCCGTCGTGGAGCACTTCGACGCGTTCAATGCCGGTGACGGGCAGCGCGTTCATATTCACCGTGGCGACCGGCACCGAATCCTCGGTCTGGTTACCGGGGTGCTGCACAAGCCGGCGGCCGTTGAGGAGAACCAGCGTATTGCCGGTGCCGATGCTGCGGAGGTTCACCGAGGAGATGTCGCCGCGCGCCGAGTGAACGCCGCCCGAGACCGTGTCGGTGCCGTTGAAATTCATCGTGCCGTTCGAAGGCAACGCCGCGATGAGATCCGACCCCGAAGTCGCCGCAATCGCGTCCATGTCATCCTTGCCGATGACCGAGACGGGAAGTTGACCCGCAACCGCCGAATTTTTGATCTGTGAGCCCACGACGACGATTTCGGCATCGTCATAATCATCGGCCACCGGGGCAGCGCTCGCCTGTGCATGGGCGACCGGCACTGCCATCAGGCTGGCAGACATGAGCAAGGCCGCCTTGACGCGGCGATTTTGAGGTCGGAAATTCATGAAAAGCCCCTTTTCCCATTTTTAGGATTGTTCCGATTGCCAAATGGCATCGGACTTAAATCTGTCACTTTTGATCAGGGAAGCGTCGCTACGCGTCCAATATTCGAAGTTCCACACCCCATAGCCTTGGTCTATAGGCGCGCCTTGAAATCAGGAGAAATTGATGCGGTTGCGGCATATTGAGGTTTTTCACGCTGTGTATGAGCATGGGTCGGTGACCGAGGCGGCGCGGGCGCTGAATGTGTCGCAGCCGTCGGTGAGCAAGGTGCTGCGCCATGCCGAGGATCAGCTGGGCTATGCGCTGTTCCGCCGCGAGAAAGGGCGGCTGGTGCCGACCGAGCCCGCGCATGAACTGTTCATCGAGGTATCGAGTGTCTATGCCCAGCTTGGCCGCCTGTCGCGCACCGCGCGCAACCTGGGCAACCGGCGCGGCGGGCATTTGCGCGTCGCCGCACTGCCTTCCATCGGCCTTGCCGTCGGACCGCGCGCGATTGCGCGTTTTCGCGAAAAGCAACCCGATGTGTCGTTCGAGATTACGACGCTGCACAGCCGCGATGTCGAGCGCAGCCTGTATGAACGCGAATGCGATGTCGCCATCGGCTATCATATCGTACGTCAGACGCATCTGACGCAAAGCCGACTGGGCAGCGCCGCGCTGATGCTGGTGACCCCGCGCGGGCATTTTGGCGAGGAAGGCCGCCCCCTGCCCGTCACGCTGTTGAACCAGATTGATTTCGTGGGGCTGCGCGACAGCGGGCCGCTGGCGGATATTTTTGCCAATGAATTATCGCGGCTGGACGTGACCCCGCGCGAGGTGGTGACCGCCCATACCTATTATGCGGCGATTGCACTGGTGCGCGAAGGACTGGGCATCACCGTCGCCGATGAATTTACCGTCGAGGCGATCAAGGGCGCAGATCTGTCGGCCTATCGCCTGGAGCCGGAAATACGCACGCCGGTGAGCGCAATCACGCTCGACCAGCCCGCCCATGCCGAATTGATCGACCAGTTTATCGAAGAAGTGCGCGGGGTGATTGCCGAGGGGCAGGCGGGAGAGATGTAGCGCAAGGACGACGGGGGGAAGGAGCTGCAGCCGGGCGGTTTCCTGGTCGATGGCCGGGGATTGCTTCCCCCGGCGTTCGCCGGGGTCGCAATGAGGAGAGCGGGGACGCTGGGCGGGCCATGCTCCATGGCTATACCCTCGGCAAAAAGCGTCATTTGCGTCGAGGCGAGGCATGGCACATGCTTTGCGCCGCCCTTTCATTGGCGCTGCCCCAAGGTCGATCATCCTTCGCCCTGGCCCGCGCGCCACCTTGGGTGAGAGAGGATATCGGCCCTGTTCAACCATCATTCCCCTGTCCGCGCGCTATTGCTGACCGCTCCTGCGGCGCTCGCGCTGATCGCTTCGCCAGCTGTCGCCATGCCGAAGGACGCGTTGCAGGCGGTGATCAGCGACCCCCGGCAGCCGCTCGCGCCGGGGTGCGTTGCGGCTGTGTTCGATCATGGGGAAATGACGCAGTTCCGCGCCGCGGGCTATGCCGATGTGAAGGCGCAAAGGCCGCTCGACGAAAACAGCCTTTTCTATGCCGCATCGCTGTCGAAGCAATTTACCGCGCTGGCGGCAGCGACGCTGATCGCCAAGGGGCAATTGTCGCTGGACGATGATATTCGCCAATATCTGCCGCAAATGCCCCAATATGCAGTGCCGGTGACCGTCGGAATGCTGATGCATCACAGCGGCGGCATTCGCGATTCGCTGTCGCTGCTGCGGCTGGCCGGGATGGAGAATGCCGGGGCGGCGTCGAAGCAGCAGGCGCTGGATCTGCTTTATGCACAGGCCGACACGGCGTTCATGCCGGGGACGCAATATAGCTATTCGAACGGCGGATATCTGTTGCTGGCGGAAGTTGTCGAAAGTGTCGCACAGCGTGACTTTGCCGACTATGCCCGCGAGGCCATTTTCGCGCCGTTGGGCATGGAGCATAGCTATTTCCTGAACGACAAGGAGCCAGAGCCCGGCAGCTTTGCTCATGGATACATTAAAGAAAACAATAACTTAGATGTAAGGAATAGTTTTCCGCGCTTTAGCGGGTCGGGCGGGCTGATGCTGTCCATGGCCGATCTGGCGCGCTTTGAGCGCGATATCGAGATCGAGCGGAAAGTCTGGACCCCCGAAATTGCGCGCATCATGTTGACGCCCGGGCGTTTCAGCGACGGGTCGCCGGTGCGCGATGGCTCGCGCGACATGGGCTATGGCGGCGGGCTGCACATCGGCCCTTATAAGGGCGCCTATCGCGTCCAGCACGGCGGTTCCGCCGAAGGCTATAAACATAATTATGTCCGTTTTCCTGAGCGACATCAGTCCTTTGCCCTGATGTGCAACCGCGGCGACTGGAGCGCGGTGGAGCGGATGGAACGGCTGATCGACGCGGTGGCGGGTGCGGCGGACGCGGCGGACGGCGCGGGCCAGCTATCCGCCGCGACCGAAAATCCGGCGGTAGCAGCAGCAGAAATGCCTAAGGCGCCGAGCGGGATCTTTCGTTCGGACGAGCTGGACGCAACCTATCATCTGATGCCCGAAGGCAAGCGGCTGCGCGTCACCATTTCCTCTCCGCTGACCGGGAAAGCGGGCCGCACCCTGATGTTCGAGCGGCAGGCCGACGGCAGCTATGCCGCGCAAAGCTTTCGCCTTCATGTCCGCGCGCCGGTTGCGGCGGGTGCGGCCGCCCCGGCGCGCATCAGCATCAGCCGAGGCGCCACGGGTGAAATCGCGCTCCACCCTGTTCAGAAAGATCGCCCCTGATGTTGCCGCATTGCCTGTCCCTGCCCCGCCTGATGGCGGCAACCGCCGCCGCAGCGCTGATTGCGCCCGCCGCAATCGCAGCAGCCCCCGTTGCCGAAAGCATGCCCGCGAAGCGCAACGCCGCCGCCAGCACCACCGTTATTCGCGGCGGCACCATTTATGATGGCAGCGCGCCCCAGCCGATCATCGGCGATGTGGTGATCAAGGGCGCCGACATCGCCTATGTCGGGCCGGTCCGTGCCACCCCCAAGGGCGCGCGCATCATTGATGCGACCGGCATGGTCGTTGCGCCGGGCTTTATCGACCCGCACACCCACCCGCGCGGCTATATCGACAGCGAGGGGGCGGAAGAACGGCTCAACCTGCCCTGGCTGATGCAGGGGGTGACGACAATTTTCGTCGGGGTCGATGGCGGCGGCACCCCCGACGCCGGCGCGTTTTTCGACGATCTGGAAGCCAAGGGGTTCGGCACCAATGTTGCCGCCTATGTCGGCTTTGGCCCCGTGCGCCGCGCGGTGCTGGGCGACGACGCCCGCGCGCCCGATGCCAGCGAACTCGCAGCGATGAAGGGGCTGGTCGCCAAGGCGATGTGCGAAGGCGCGATGGGCCTTTCGACCGGGCTTTTCTATGCCCCGCAAAGCTTTGCCCTGACCGAGGAAGTGGTTGCGCTGGCGAAGGAAGCGGGCGCGCGCGGCGGGGTTTACGACACGCATCAGCGCGACGAATCCAGCTATAGCATCGGCGTTTCCCAATCGGTCGATGAAGCGATTCACATCGGCAAGGCCGCCGATATCCCCGTCCATATCGCGCATATCAAGACGCTGGGCGTCGATGTCCATGGACAGGCGGGCGAGATTATCGCGCAGATCGAGACGGCGCGCGCGGCGGGCCAGAAAGTCACCGCCGACCAATATCCATGGGAAGCGTCGGGCACCGGGCTGGAGGCGGCGTTGCTGCCACGCTGGGCGGTCGACGGCGGGCGCGAGGCGCTGCTCGCGCGGCTGGACGATGCGGCCGAACTGGCGCGGATCAAGGAAGCGATGACGGAAAATATGCGGCGGCGCGGCGGCGCATCCTCGCTGCTTTTGACCGCGCCGGGGCATGAATGGACGGCGAAGAGGTTGAGCGAAATTGCCGCGACATGGGGCGTCGCCCCCCTCGACGCCGCGATCCGCATCATCCGCGTCAGCAACGCGGCGGGGAAGCTCGTATCCTTTAACATGACCGAAGCCGATATTCGCGCTTTCATGGTGCAGCCCTGGGTCGTCACCAGTTCGGACGGGTCGCCGGGCCACCCGCGCATGTTCGCGACTTTTCCGCAGAAATATGTGAAATATGTTGGCGCACAAAAGCCGCTCAGCCTCGCCCAGTTCATCAACCGCAGCACCGGCGCGACCGCCGATATTTTCGGCCTGAACGATCGCGGACGGCTGAAGGCCGGATATAAGGCCGATGTGCTGATGTTCGATCCGGCGCTGTATCGGCCCAAGGCCGACTATATCGCGCCGCGCGAATTGACCGCCGGGGTGCGCGCGCTGTTCGTCAACGGGCAGCAGGTGATCGCAGAAGGCAAGCCCACCGGCATTGCGGCGGGCGCCGCCATTCGCAAGATGCCGCCCCCCGCCGCCTGCCCCGCCCCTTGACGGCTGGCGGCGGTATCGGCGGACAGGAACAGGACAGATTATGACGCATTCGCTGACGGCGAACCGGCCATCGCGCGCGCCGGAAGGGCGCCGCAAGGACGAGCGCGCCGATATATTGGTGCTGGGCGCCGGGGTGATCGGCGTCACCACAGCCTATGCGCTGGCTCGGCGCGGCCTGTCGGTCGCGCTGGTCGACCGCGCAGAAGAAGCGGGGCGCGGCACCTCCTTCGCCAATGGCGGGCAGCTAAGCTATGCCTATACCGACGCGCTGGCGCAGCCAGGGCTGATCGCCAAGATGCCGGGCATGATATTGGGGCTGGACCCCGCCTTTCGCATCCGTCCCTCGCTCGACCCCGATTTTCTGCGCTGGGGGCTCGCCTTTCTGCGAAACTGCACCAATGCGCGCTTTGCGCATAATACGCGCGCCGCGCTGGCGCTGGCGCTGGAATCGCAGGCGGCGATGGCTGATCTTTTGGCGCGCCATTCGCTGGATTTCGCCCATGAAAGCAGCGGCAAATTGCACCTGCTGCGCGATGCGGGCGGGATCGAGCGCGCCGAACAGGTCGCCGCCCTGAAACGCGCCGCCGGGATCGACCAGCATATATTAACGGGCGCCGAAGCGATGGAGATCGAACCTGCGCTGGCCGACGCCGGGCCGGTTGCCGCCGCCATCTGGACGCCATCAGACGCGGTGGGCGATCCCTATGCCTTTTGCCGCCAGCTTTGCCGCCTCGCCACCGAACATCATGGCGTGCAGCCCCATTTCGGTTTCGACCTGACTGCGCTGGAGCGCAGCGCCGAAGGCGTGGTCGCCGTCGATCGGGCTGGACGGCAGATCGCCGCGCGGCGCGCGGTCGTGTGCCTGGGCGCGGAGGCCGCGCGCTTTCTGGCCCCTATGGGTATCCGCATGCCCGTCGCCGCGATGAAGGGATATAGTTTCACCGCCCCCGCCCTGCCCCATTCGCCGCGCGTCAGCATCACCGACACGGGACGCAAGATCGTCTTTTGCCGCCTGGGCGACCAGATGCGGATCGCGGGGCTGGCCGAGCTTAACAATTGGTGCACCGATATTGAGGCGGCGCGCATGAACGCGCTGGTGGATGGCGCGCGCGCCGCCATGCCCGAGGCCGCCGATTATGAACGACTGCACTCGCCCTGGGCCGGGCTGCGCCCGATGACGCCCAATTCGCTGCCGATCATCAAGGCCGAGGACGCCGCGCTGTTCCTGAACATCGGCCATGGCATGCTGGGGTGGACCTTTGCCATGGGCGCCGCCGAGCGGCTGGCAGCGCTGGTGGAAGAGGTCGGGGTGACGGCGGGTTAGGGGCGCCCTACCCAGTCCGAAAAATGTCATTGCGAGCGCAGCGACGCAATCTAGCCATCTCTCACCCCCAGCGGTCGTTTAGACCAGCACTGGAGATTGCTTCG
The DNA here is from genome assembly GCF_000763945.1 of Sphingopyxis sp. MWB1. Taxonomy (NCBI): domain Bacteria; kingdom Pseudomonadati; phylum Pseudomonadota; class Alphaproteobacteria; order Sphingomonadales; family Sphingopyxidaceae; genus Sphingopyxis; species Sphingopyxis sp. MWB1. Next base: position 114,316 of record NZ_JQFJ01000001.1, on the reverse strand, counting down.
CTGCGCTCGCAATGACGGAATGGGGGCGGCGGTGTATCGCTCAGACGTCGTCGTCGGAGCGATATTCGACCACATCGATCTCGCCCGCCATCCGGCCTACCGCCACCGCTACGGCGGCGTCGCCGGTCACATTGGTCATCGTCCGCATCATGTCGAGCAGATGGTTGATGCCCGCGACAAAGGCGATGGTTTCCAGCGGCACACCGATCGACGAGAGCACCAGCCCCATCATCACCAGCCCCGACCCCGGAACCCCGGCGGCGCCAATCGAGCCCAAAGTCGCGGTGAGCGCGATGAGGACATAGGAATACCAGCTGAGGTCGATGCCATAGGCCTGCGCGCCGAACAGCGCGATCACGCCGAGATACATCGCAGTGCCGTTCATGTTGATCGTCGCCCCCAGCGCCACGGTAAAGCTGGCGATGGATTTCGAAACACCGAGGTTGCGCTCGACACAGCGCAAGGTGACGGGCAGCGCGGCATTGGACGAGGCGGTTGAGAAAGCCACCGCCTGCGCGTCGATCACCCCGCGATAGAAATCGATCACCGGCAGGCGCGCGATGAAGCGGATGATCAGCGGATAGACGACGAGCAGGATGATACCGCAGCCGACATAGTTGAGCGCGACGAGCTTGCCGAGCGGGATGAGCGCGTCAAAGCCGAAGCTGCCCGCGACCCAGGCGATCAGCGCGAACACGCCGAAGGGGGCGAGCTCCATGACGAAGATGGTCATTTTCTGCATCACCGCCGACCCCGCATTCATCGCGCGGGCGAGCGGTGTGCCTTCTTCGCCCACGGCGAGGATCGAGATTCCGAACAGCATGGCGAAGATGATCACGGGCAGGATGCTGCCCTGTGCCATCGCCATCACCGGATTGTCGGGGACAAGCTGGACGATCATTTCGGTGATCGTATGCTCGGGCGGCGGAGGGATATCGGCGCCCGACAGTGAGATTTCGAGCCCCTGTCCCGGCTGGACGAGGGTGGAGAGGATCATGCCCATCGACACCGAGAAAAGCGCCGTCGCCATGAACAGCGCCATGGCGCGCCCGCCGACCGCGCCCAGTTTTCCAATATCGCCGACCGAGGTGATACCCGACACCAGCGAAAAGAAGATCAGCGGCACGACCAGCATCTTGATCGCGCGGATGAACAAATCGCCGATCCATTTGATCGACTGGACATCCTCGCCCAGCAGCACGCCGACAAGGACCCCCAGGACCAGAGCGAGCAGGATGCGTTTCCACAGCGGGATGTTGAACCAGTAACGAGTCAAAAGGAGCCTCTCTCAATTGTTATCGACATGTTTGGCGTGACGCATAACAGCGCAGCCGACCGATGCGAGCGCTGAATCTTCGCCCGCCCATAACCTGTGGCTATTGCGTGTGACAGCGCCCGCCCCTTCCCGATCAGCCGATCCAGCCCGCGGTCTGCAGCGCAAGCCACACCCCCAGGACCAGAAACAGCAGCGCCGCCACTACGCGAACCCATGTGAAATTGAGACGTTCGAGCAGTGCCTTTCCGACAAAGACCGCAGGGACATTGGCGATCATCATCCCCAGCGTCGTACCCGCGGTGACCAGCGCCACCTGCTGATATTGAGCGGCGAGCGCGACGGTCGCCACCTGGGTCTTGTCGCCAATCTCGACGAAGAAAAAGGCGATGAGCGTCGTCCAGAAGGCACCCGACCGCGTGCGCGGCGCTTCGTCGTCGTCCAGCTTGTCGGGGATGAGCGTCCAGCCGGCCATGGCGATGAAGGAGAAAGCGACGGCGTAGCGGAAGGCCGCGCTGTCGAGCAGAGTCGCCACCTGTGCGCCAACGAGCGCGGCGAGCGCATGGTTGGCGAGCGTCGCGACCAATATGCCGGCGATGATGGGAAGCGGCTGCCGAAAGCGGGCGGCGAGCAAAATGGCGAGAAGCTGCGTCTTGTCGCCAATTTCGGCGAGGGTGACGATAGCAGTCGAGGTGAGAAAAGCGTCCATGACAATTCCGGGGCCGGGCGGCGAGTGATCCAATAGACATCGAGACCTCGCCGCCCGACCTGGACGGAAGGTTCGACGCCATTGGTCTCGCCCAAGCAACGGGTGCTTCCACGGCGCCACGGCCTCTCGACCGAGTATGTTGACGCTGCGGCCCGCCCCTTTTCAAGGGCGGCTGGCTACTCCCCAGATGACGCAGGCGGGGTAGCCGCTGACGGCGCGGCTGGCAAGTCCCTGTCCGCCGGAGCGGCGGAGGCGCTTTCTTCGGTTGCGGTTTGAATATCTGCGTCGAGCGCTTTGGCGCGGGCCTCTATCTCGGCCTGTGCTTCGTCGAAGCGGGTGTCGAAATCGGGCTCGCGCTGGCAGGCGGCCAGCGTAAGGAGCGCGAGCGGGAGGAGGATGGTGGCGGCGCGCATCAATAATCCTTGCGGTAACGCACGCTGAGGTTCGACTGACCCGAACCGCCCGCCTGGCTGAGGATCGACAAGGCGCGGGTCAGGCTGATTTCAAGCTGGGTCGCGGTATAGCCTTTGCCATCGGTGATCACCTCCAGATAAATATCCTTGGAGATATATTGCCCCGCAGCGATGGCGGTGCCGCGCCCCTCGGTCTCGTCGGCGCCGAGCACGCGCAGCCGGTCGATCCCTGCCGCCGATTGCAACGCACCCAGCGGGCTGAGCCCGCCGCTGCCGCGCAGGGCATTGAGGGAGGAGGCGAGCTGCACCGCCTGCAAGGGGGAAAGGTTAGTAATCGAATCGCCGAAGAGGATGCGCGAGACAATTTCATCCTGCGGCAGCCCCGGCGTACTGGAGAAAGTGATCTGCGGGTTCTGGGCGCGCCCCGTCACATTGACGTTGACGGTGATATCCTCGATCGTTTCAGAGGCGACAAGACGTATTCCGGGATCATAGGCATCGCCCGTCGGGAAGGTGACCCGCCCTTCCTCCAGCGTGAAGGATCGGCCCGCAAAGCCGAGCGTGCCGCGCACCAGCTCAACCTCTCCATTCACCCGTGGCGCCAGCGTAGTGCCGCTAAGGGTGACATCGGCCTGCCATTCGGATTCGAGCCCCATGCCGGAGACATAGATTTGATCGGGTGCGCGCAATTTGATGTTGAGGCGGATGAGGTCGAACAGGCTACCGCCGACGGCCGCCAGCCCATCGCCGCTGATCCGCCGCCGCCCCGTCGCGGGCTTGCGCCGCACGCCGCTGAGTATCGGGACGCTCGCCGCCCCTTCGCGCACAACGCGGTAGCGCGCCTCTGGCACGCGCAGATTGCCCGAAAGGATCGCGGTCTGCCCCGCCACTTTTTGCAGACGCAGATCGCCGGTGGCGCTTCCGCCCATATTGTCGCTACGCGCAAGCTGGGCATTGTCGAGCTTCGCGGCAATATTCATCGGATAGCCGTCGGCGGACGAGAGGCTGACATAGCCGCTGGCGTCGATGCTGCCATCGCCCGCCTTGGCCTTTGCCTGCTCGATGACAAGGCGGTTGCCGGTGAAGCTTCCGTTCACGGTCATCTCGGTCAGGCGGGTGCCATAGGTCTGATTTTCATAGACCATGTTCCGCCCGCGCACGACGCCGTTGAGGCAGGGGTCGGAAAGACGGCAGCTGAAATCGGCGGCGACCGCGACGGGGCCGCTGACCTGTTGATCGGCGGGTCCGAAGAAGCTGTAGAGCGTGTCGGCGGGGCCGTTGAAGCGGAAGCCGCCGCCGAGCGGCGCGGCCTGAAGCCGTTCCATCCACGAGCCGGCCGCTGGACCAATGGGGCGGAGCGAGGCCTGAAGCCGTCCGACGACCGTGCCGCGCTGGCGCATGACCGCGCGCATTTCACCGCCATCGGGGAGTAGTTTTCCCGCGAGATTGACGTCCACCGGTTCGCTGATCGAGGCGGCGGTGGTGCGGGTAAAATTGCGAATGCTGAGCCGCGCGTCGGCGCGGGGGAAGGCATTGCTGTTCGCCTGAGCAAAGTCGATGCTGCCGCTGGCGCGCCCGCCCAGCCCCATGTCGGGATAGAGGGCGTTGAGGATCGCCATATTCACCTGGTCGAGACGGCTTTGCAGAAAAATGCCGTCGCCGAAGCGGCCCGCGACCCGCGCACTGCTGCGCCGCCCAAGATTGATCGTCGTCGGCAGCAATTCATAATCGTCGCGATGCGGAATGATGCGCGCGGGATTGTCCGTGCGGAAATTAATGCCGCCCGCGCGGCCCCGCACCGAAGCGCGCCAGAGATCGGGGGTAAGGTCGGCATTGGCGGCGATGCGGAAGGCGACACCGCTTTCGCCCTCCACCAGCGCCTGCGCCTTGCCGGTGCCGCCGCGATAATCAATCTTGGCCCGCGCGACCGCAATATCATAGTCATAAAGGCGCGTCCCGGCGATCTGGACATCAGCGACGATATGGGGGGTGTCATACAAAATGACATCGGCGTCGATAATCGCCGATTCCATCGACAGACCTGCCGCCCCCGGCAGCCTCAGCCCATTGGCACGGGCATTGATGGCGGCGGCCTGATGCGCGCCATCGGCACTGAGCCGGATGAGCCCGCCCAGCCCCTCCCCCATGGCGTCGAGCCGCCCCTCAAACGGTCCCGCCCTGGTCTGCACCAACTGGCCGGTGAAGCCGATGCCCGCCAAATCGGCGCGGCGCACGTCGATCTTCATCGGTCCAGTCGCCATATGCAGGAACACATCGGCGGTCAGCGGCCCATAATCGGTGTCGCCCTTTGCATCGAGCAGATAGCCGCCCGGGGCGCTGTTGACCCGCGCGACCAGCTTGGCAAGGCCGATGCCCAGCCCCGGTTTTTCAGCCGTGACGATCGCGCGCGGCTGAGCGAGCGTGCCTTCGACGCGCAGGCCAAGCGGGCCATAATCGCTCGAATGGCCCCGCGCGCTGAGGCGGAGCTGGCCGTCGAGCGCATAGGTCCCCTCGCCACCCGTCACGCGCAGGCGCGGCGCGGTCAGGCGAAGCTGGTTGAAGCGCAGCACCCCATCGGTGCCATAGCGGATGGCGGCGGTGCCCACCGCATGGCCGCCAAGAAAATCCTGCACCCCCGAGTTGAACAGTCGGGTCGAGCGGGCGCGCACATTGCCCGCAAGTTCAAAGCCGCCGGGTGCGGTTTGCAGGTCGATATCGGTTTCAACCGCGAAAATGCCGACGCTTTCGACATGATAATCATTGACATGGCCATCGAGCGCGCCGGTGTAGAAACCGCGATTGAGGTCGGCGACGACGATCGCCCTGGCATTGATGCGCGGCGAGCGCAGGCGCAGATTGTCGCTGAGCAACCGGCCGTTTTTATAAGCGAATTCGCCGTCCATCTGCACCGGGGCAATGGTGCCGCCCGCGACGACATCGAGCCCGTGCAGCCGCGCGGCGCGCCCGCTGACCGGGATTAATATCTGGTCGGGATCGACCTTTGCCCGACCCGCAAGCTGAAGCGCATCGACGCTGAGATCGTTGAAGGCGAAACGCCGGGCATTGGCGCGATAATCGACGAACGGCTGAGCAAATTCGCCGTCGAGCCGGGCGGTGGCGCGCAGCCCCTCGCCGCGGATATCGGGCGCCAGCGCGCTGGGCCGCAAAATATTGATGGCAAGTTGCAGATCATCATAATGATTGCGCGCCAGATCGACGCCGCCGCTGATCCCCACCCGCATGGCATCCGAAGCGAGGCGCCCGTCAAGCTGCCCCTTGCGTTCGGCGAGGCGACCCTTGAGATCCACCGCCGTTTCCCCGGCGAAGAGCGAGGCCAGCATCCCCGACAGAAAGGGCGCGGCGCGGGTGGTGCCCTTTACCGCAAACAGTCCGTCGCGCGCCGACACGTCGAGCCGCGCGAGCGAGGCGGTGCCGAGATCGCCGGTCAGCCGGCCGTCCCATTTGGCCCAATCGCCCTTGCCGTCGAGGCGAAGGGTCATCGGCTGTTTCACCCCGACCAGCGCGGCGATCACCCCGCCTTGCGGCGCGTGAAGGTCGAGCGTCATCGCAAGCCGGTTCTTGTCAGGCACCGCGTCGAGCAGCAATTTGGCCTTGTCGCCCTTTCCGGCCCCGCCGCCCGGAGTGCCCGCACCGATGCTTTCAGCATCCGCCGTCACCTGTGCGCGGCGGTCAGCAATGGCGACTTTCCCGGCGATGCGCATATCCTGCCGCTGGCCGGTGACCGCTTCGCCGATAATCAGCCGGTCGATCCGCAAGAGGCCAATGTCGATATCAAGGTCGGGGAGCAAGGGCTCGTCGCTGTCCGGCACCTCCTTGAATTCGGGCAGGCGCCGCAGCGTCATTCGCTCTGCCGTTGCCGAACGTATGTCGAGATGACTATCGAGCAGATAGGCGAAGGGGCGCCAGTCGATCCGCACTTCGGGCGAGCGAAGAAAAACGCCCCTGGGGTCCGACAGGGTGAAATCGCGCACCCGCATCGCGCCATAGAGCGACCCGTCGAGCCGGCCGATGCCGATCTTCATCCCATTTTCAAATTCATGCTTTTCAATCTGGGTGATAACAAAGCGCCGCCCGGCATCGCTGTTGAGGCCGATGAGAAAGATGGCGAGCAAGGTCACAAGCCAAGCAAGCCCGATCAGCGTGCCGCGGACCAGACGGCGCGGCCAGCTGCGCCCCGTGCCATTGCCGCTATCCTGGCTGCCAGTTGCGGCGGCGGGAACCTCCGCTTCCTCGGGCGCGGTTGCCGGGCTGATCGGCGTCTCGCTCATCAGAAAGCCTGGCCAATGGAGACATAGACGCTGACCCGCGATTCACCCGGCTTGCGGTCGATGGGGGTCGCAATATCAAGCCGCATGGGACCGAAATTGGTATAGAAGCGTCCGCCTATGCCAATGCCGAAGCGCATATCTTCCAGCGTCGGGGTCGGGCCGCGATACACCTGCCCGGCATCGACGAAGCCGACGACGCCGAAATTGCCAAAGCGGTAGCGCGCCTCCAGCGCGGCTTCGTTGACGCTGCGCCCGCCAATGGGGTCGTGGTTCGGATCCTTTGGCCCCAATTGCTGATAGCCAAAGCCGCGCACCGAACCGCCGCCGCCCGCGTAAAAGCGCCGCGAGGGGGCGATTTTCTGGCGATCCGCGCCCAATATGCTGCCAATACGCAGCCGGCCGGCGATGACGATGGAATCGGTGATCGGTTGATAACCGCTGGCATCGAAAAGCAACCGGCCATAGGGCGAAAAATCGCCCGCGAGCGAGCCTTCGGGCTGAATTAACGTGGTCAGACGGAAGCCGCGCGTGGGGTTGAGCAGGCTGTCGCTGCGGTCGAGCCCCAACTGGCCCGTCAGCCCCAGGATCGTGTAGAAATCGCGGCGGCGCAGTCCGCGCTGGAAATCATAATCATCCTCGCGCGTGGCGATCAGGTCGATGCCATAAGCGTAGGTGAGCTTTTTCTGCCAGATGGGCGTCGATTCATAGCTGACCCGCGCGCCGACCCGGCCGGTTATGGCATTGAACGCATCATAATCGCTGCGCGTGGCTTCAGCGACCAGCTCGAAGGTACGGTCGCGGCGCGCGGCGTTGGAGCGGCGCATCGTCACGCCAATGCCCTGTTCCTGTGTGCCCGCAACCCCGCGCAGGATCAGCGCCCCTTCGGGGGGGAAGAAATTGCGGTGGGTCCAGCTTCCTTCGACGCGCAGTCCCTGCCCCGTGCCATAGCCCGCGCTGGCGGCGAGCGTGCGCGGTGGTCCGGCCTGCTGCGTCACCATCATCGTCACATATTCGGTATCGTCGCCCGCGCTTTCGCCCGTGCGCTGAGGCTCGGCGGCGACGGTCGAGAATAGTCCCGTTGCGACCAGCGCCTGCCGCAGATCGTCGACCAGTCGGCTGTCGTAAAGATCGCCGCGCTTGAACCGGGCGAGCACCGCGACATGATCGGCATCAAAGGCAAGGTCGCCCTTCGTCTCCACCCCGCCGAAGCGCGCACGCGGGCCAATGTCGACGGGAAGCGTATAGGCGCCGTCGCCCGTGACGCCGTCGAGCAGAATATCGCGCTGGCCGACGACCGCGAAGGGATAGCCTTCTTCTGGCAGCTTGAGCGCCACGGCGGCTTCAGCCCCCTGTACCCGCTGCGCGACGATCGGCTCGCCGACGCGAAGCGGGAAATTATCGGCTATGAGATCGGGCGGAACCGTGGGGTCGGCCTGAATCTCGATGGACGAGAAATTATAGCGCACCCCCGGCGTAACCGTGAGGACGGCCCGGATCGGCTGGGTTTGCGGCGCCTCGGCTTGCTGGCGGTCGCCGCGCTCGATGCGGGTCGCGACTTCGGCGTCATAATAGCCTTCGGACGCCAGGATGCGCTGCAGCAATTCGCCATCAGCAGTCAGCCGCGCACGCAGCATCGCGCCATTTTCGGCCTTGCCATCGCCGTCATGCAGCGCCGACAGCTCGCGGAAGGTACCGGCCATGTTGAGCTCGCTGCTCTGGTCGGCCTCCTCCAGCCCCGTGACTTCTATGCTATAGGCGACTTCGCGGTTGCGATCCTCCTGATCGGCTTCGGCAAATTCGACCGGTTCGACATCGAAGCTTTCGATCGGTGGCAGCGGCGCGAGCAGTTCGGGATCGGTGATCGGCGAATCACCAATGGATTCGACCGCATCCCCATCGGCCAGCGCGGGAAGCGCGGCGGCATCACGATCATCGGCGGCGGGGTCGCTCTCATCCCCGTCTCCATCCGAATCGGCGGCGGCACGTTGGGTGGTGTCTCCCTTGTTCCCAGCATCGCCCGGCTCCTGTTCAGCGAAGCGCTTCTCGAAATCGGCGAGCGATTCGAGCGGGCGGTCGAGTTCGGCGTCATCCTCGGCACGGATCGGCGGGATGGCCTTGCGAAATTCATCATCGTCGATGATTGGTTCGACCGTCGGCAGGATCGCGTCGGGCGGCGGAGGCGTCGGGCTGGCAATTTCCTTGCTTTCGCGCGCTTCGGCGCGGCGCTCCTCGCGCTCCTCCGCCGCTGCATCAGCGGCGGCATCCTCATCTTCGTCGGTGGCGGCGTCGGCTGGCGGGGATTTTTCGGCGGCAGGCGGCGGCGGCGCTTCTTGAGCGGCGAGCGGGGCGCTTGCCATCAGGCCAAGCAGCGAGGCCGACAAAAGCAGCCACGCCCGTTCCCCGGAAAGAGGCTTGGTTACTTCACATGGTTTTTCAGAATATTGCATTGATGGTCAGCCGGATCGCGCACTTTTGGCCCGCCAGCGGCGACGGCGCAACCCGATTTTCTCCATCCTCGTGCAATCGTTGATCCATGTCGCCATCTCCTTGCCGCGGCGGCCTGTCTTTTCAACAGCTTCACTGCATTTCAGGTCCCGCAAAAGGTCCGATAGGGCGCGGCATCGCGCGGCGGTGGAAGCGCATAATCGGCCCATGGCGCGCGCGCTTCATATGGGTGACGCACCACGTCGAGCAGCGCGACCCAGGGCGCCATGTCCCCCGCCTCCGCCGCAGCAAGCGCGGCCTCCACCTGATGATTGCGCGGAATGTAGAGCGGATTGACCCGGTCCATCGCCGCCGCGCGGGCCGCTTCATCGCCGCTTTCGCGGGCGAGCCGCGCGCGCCACTCGCCATGCCAGCGAGTGAGCGCTTCGCCGGGCGACAGGGCGGCCAAGGGCCCGGGATCGCCGCGCAGATCGGCGGCGAGCGCGCGAAAGAAGAGGGTGAAGTCGGTGCCCTCCCCTTCCCCGCCCCCATCCCCGACGGGCGCTTCCAATGCGGCGAACAGCGCGTCAATCAGCGCGGCGTCGCCGTTCTCTTCCGCCGAAAGCCCCAGCTTGGCGCGCATCTGTTCGTGCCAGCCGGCGCGGAAGCGGTCGGGAATGGCCTCGACCAGGGCTTTCGCGCCTTCGACATCGGCGGGATCGACGGCGTGGATGGCGGGCAGCAACGCCTCGGCAAAGCGCGCCATGTTCCAGTGCAGGATTTGCGGCTGGCGGCCATAGGCATAGCGGCCCTGCGCGTCGATCGAACTGAAGACACGGTTCACGGCGAAATGGTCGACAAAAGCGCAGGGGCCATAGTCGATGGTTTCGCCGCTGATCGCGACATTGTCGGTGTTCATCACCCCATGGACAAAGCCCAGCCCCAGCCAGCTGGCCACAAGCGCGCATTGCAGGCCGATGACCCAGTCGAGCAGCGCCAGATGCGGATTGGCGCTGTCCGCCAGTTCGGGGAAATGGCGCGCGATGCTGTAGCGGGAGAGACGTTCGACATGCCCGGCGCCAAAATGAGCAGCGAAAAACTGGAAGCTGCCGACGCGAATATGGCTGCTGGCGATGCGGGTGAGGATCGCGCCGGGGTGGCCGCGCTCGCGCTGCACCCGATCCCCCGTTGCGACGGCAGCGAGCGCGCGGGTTGTCGGCACGCCAAGCGCCGCCATCGCCTCTGACACCAGATATTCGCGCAGCACCGGGCCGATCGCGGCCTTGCCATCGCCATTGCGCGAGAAGGGCGTCGGTCCCGATCCTTTCAGTTGAACGTCGAAACGCGCGCCGTCCGGGGCGATGATTTCGCCGAGCAAAAGCGCGCGGCCATCGCCAAGCTGCGGGGTGAAATGGCCGAACTGATGCCCGGCATAAGCGAGCGCAATGGGGGCGGCGTCGTCAGGCATGTCCTGCCCGGCGAAAAGGCGCGCGAGCGCGGCGTCATCCGCCCCCGCCCGGTCGATCCCAAGCCGCGCGGCGAGCAGATCGTTGAAAGCGAGGAGGGCAGGCGCGCTGGCGGGCGCGGCCTCCGCCGGGGTGTAAAAGCCCGCCATCTCGCGGTGAAAACTATTGTCGAACCCCAGTTTCATTCCGGCTCCTTATGCTTTTCCCTATGTCGCGGCTGGGCGCAGCAATTACAAGTTTGCCAATTGCCGCTCCGCCACGCTTTTGCTAGCGCCGCGCTGTGACAAAGGGTCCCCGGCAACGGGGATAAAGGGAAGTCCGGTTCGAGTCCGGCGCTGCCCCCGCAACTGTCGCCGGCGAGAGCGATGCCGAAAAGCCACTGGGCCAGCGGTCCGGGAAGGCGGCATAGATCAGCGACCCGGCGAGCCAGGAAACCTGCCCCTTGTCGCCGTTATCTGTTCTCGGGCGGGGTGCACCGGGAATGGGCGGGGAAACTCGCGCGACGGCAAGGCCGACCGCGTGGAGGATGAATGGCAGATGCGATTATCCGGGGCCGCCCTGCCCCCGACCGAGCCGCCAGACGGTTCGCGAACCTGAAGCGCCGCTTGCGCGCGCTTGCCATGCTCGGCCCCATGGCGCTGCTCCCCGCCTGCCAGCCCGCCGCCGCACTCGCCGACCGGCAAGAGGGCGATAAGCCGCGCGTCGTCAGCATTGATTATTGCGCCGACCAGATGGCGATCGGCCTGCTGCCCCGTGCGCGCATCGCGGCGATATCGCATGAGGCCGACAGCGACGTCAGCTTTTCAGCGCCGCGCGCGCAGGGCATCGCGCGCCTGCGTCCCGCGCTGGAGGATATTATCGCGCTGCAGCCCGATATGGTCGTGCGATCCTATGGCGGCGATGGGCGGTTGGCGGGGCAATTGGAGAAGCTCGGCATCCAGGTCGTCCAGCTTGGCTATGCCGGGGATATGGCCGGGGTGCGCGCCGATATGCTGCGCGTCGGGCGCGAGCTGGGGGCGGAGCCGCGCGCGCATGCCCTCGTTGCGCGTTTCGATGCCAATCTCGCGGCGGCCGAGGCGGCGGCAGCCAAGCGGAACGACAGGCAGGCGCCGCGCCCCCACGCGCTCTATCTGACCCCCGGCGATGTCACAACCGGACCGGGATCGCTGGTGGCAGAAGTGATCGAGAGCGCGGGCTTCACCCCCTATCGCCAGCGCCCCGGCTGGGGTTCGATCCCGCTGGAGGAACTGGTGCGGCGTCCGCCAGATATGGTGTTTCGCGCCTTTTTCGACAGCTCGCGCTATGCCCAGGATCGCTGGACATCCTCGCGGCATCCGGTGCTGGGCCGGGTGACGGCGGGGGTTCCCGATGTGGAGGTGCCGGGGGGCTGGCTCGCCTGCGGCAATTGGCTGGCCGGCGATGCGGTGGCCAGGCTGGCGGCGGCGCAAGCGGCGATGAAGGGCGGCGCGATATGAGCCGGGTCAACGCCGCGCTGACCGCCCTGCTGATCGCCATGGCGCTGATCGCGCTGATGGCGGGGCCGTCGGGGCTGTCGCCGTCACTGCCCATCGACTGGGCGCGCGGGCGCGACCCCGCGGCGGCGATGATCCTGTTCGAGATCCGCCTGCCCCGCGTACTGGCCGCGGCGCTCGTCGGCGGCGCGCTCGGCATGTGCGGCGCGGCGCTGCAGGCGCTGACCCGCAATCCGCTCGCCGAACCCGGTGTGCTCGGCGTGTCCGCTGCCGCCACGCTGGGCGCGACGGTGACGCTTTATTTCGGGCTGGCCGCTGCCTGGCCCTGGGCGCTGCCCATTGGCGCGGTGACGGCGGCGATGCTGGCGACCGCGCTGCTCGCCTCCGCCGCCGTGCGCACGCAGGGCATGGCGACGCTGATCCTGATCGGGGTTGGCCTCTCCAGCCTGTCGGGCGCGCTGATGGCGCTGATCCTCAATTTTGCGCCCAATCCCTTTTCGCTGTCGGACCTTGTCAACTGGACCTTGGGGTCAGTCGCCAACCGCAGCCTCGCCGACCTTGGTTTTTCGGCGCCGCTGATCCTGATCGGCGCGCTGTTGCTGCTGGGCCAGCGGGCCAATTTGTCGCTGCTGGCGATTGGCGAGGCGGCGGCGGTCGCCCATGGGCTGAACGCGCGCGCATCGCGCATGGCGGTGATTATCGGCACCGGGCTGGCCACCGGCGCGGCGGTCGCGCTGGCGGGCGCGGTCGGCTTTGTCGGCATTGTCGCGCCGCATCTGGTGCGCCCGTGGGTCGGCCATGATCCGGGGCAATGCCTGTGGCCATCGGCGCTGCTGGGCGCGGCGCTGTTGATTCTCGCCGATCTCTTTGTTCGCATCCTGCCAACCGAGGATGAGCTGCGGCTGGGGGTGGTCGCCGCGCTGGCGGGCGCGCCGATCTTCATCGCCATCATCCTGCAACGCGGAAGGATTCACCGTGGCTGAAGCCTTGATCCTGGAGCGGTTGAGCGCCGCAGTGCGGGGGACGTCGCTGGTCCGGCAAGTCGATGCCACCTTCGCGCCCGGACGGCTGACCGCTATCGTCGGCCCCAATGGCGCGGGCAAGTCGAGCCTGCTGCGCGCCATCGCGGGCATTTTACCCGCGAGCGGCGCGGTGCGGCTGGGGAATGAAATGCTGGGTGCGCTGACGCCCGTGGTGCGCGCGCGGCGGCTCGCCTATCTGCCGCAAAGCCATGAGCTGGCGTGGGACATCAACGTCGCTGACATGGTCGCGCTGGGCCGCTTTGCCTATGGCGCGGTGCCGGGGCGGCTGGCGGTGGAGGACGCCGAAGCAGTGGCGGCGGCCATGGCCGAAACCGGCTGTGACCGCTGGGCCGACCGGCGGGTAACGAGCCTGTCGGGCGGCGAACAGGCGTTAGCTTGCCTTTCCCGCGTGCTTGCCGCCGATACGCCGGTGCTGCTGGTCGATGAGCCTGTCGCCGCGCTCGACCCCGCAAACCAATATCGGGTGATGGAATGCCTCGCCGCCCGCGCGCGCGCGGGGCGCATTGTGGTTTCCGTGCTGCACGATCTATCGCTGGTCGCGCAATTTGCCGATGAGATTTTGTGGATGGAGAAAGGACGCGCGGTTGCCGCCACCGACGCCGGGGCCGAAGCGCTGGCGCGCCATGTGCCCGCGCTGTTCGAGCGCAGCCCGACCTTGGCGGCGGACGGGTCAAAAGCGCTTTATTTCCGGCGGGCGGCAAAGAGTTAACCCCCGCTTCGCCGTTCCATGCTATGGCGCGCGCCAACAGAATCGGCCATTTTCACGGGATAGCGATGAAGATATTTGTGACAGGCGGCGCAGGCTATATCGGCAGCCATACATTGGTGCGCCTGCTTTCCGCCGGGCATGAGATTTGCGTATTCGACAATTTTTCGAACAGCTCGCCTGAGGCGCTCGCGCGGGTCAAGCAATTGACCAACCGTGATTTCGCGCTGGTTGAGGGCGATATTCGCGATGCGAGCGCGCTGACGCGGGCGCTTGTGGAATTTGGAGCCGATGCGGCGGTGCATTTCGCGGGGCTGAAGGCCGTCGGGGAATCGAGCGAGAAGCCGCTGCTCTATTATGAGAATAATGTCAGCGGATCGGCGCATCTGCTCGCCGCCATGGACGCCGCCGGGTGCCGCCGCATCGTCTTTTCCTCCTCCGCCACCGTTTATGGCGAGGCGCAATGTCTGCCCTTTGACGAAGATCATCCCATCGCCCCCACCAACCCCTATGGCCGGACCAAGGCGATGGTCGAGGGTATGATCCGCGACTGGAGCGCGGCGACCCCGGATGCATCGGCGGTGCTGCTGCGTTACTTCAACCCCGTGGGCGCGCATGAATCGGGCCGGATCGGCGAGGATCCGCAGGGCATTCCCAATAATCTGATGCCCTATATCGCACAGGTCGCGATCGGTCGCCGCGAGAGGCTTTCGATCTTTGGCGATGATTATGACACGCGCGACGGCACGGGCGAGCGCGACTATATCCATGTCGTCGACCTGGCCGATGCCCATCTCGCCGCGCTCGATTATACGGGCCGCGCGGCGGGGTGCGAGGCGATCAATGTCGGCACCGGCAAAGGCATTACGGTGAAGGAACTGGTCGCGGCCTATGAACGGGCCTGCGGGCACAGCATTGCGTACGAGATCACGCCCCGGCGACCGGGGGACGTGGCGATCAGCTTTGCCGCGACCGGGAAAGCCCGAGAGTTGCTGGGGTGGGAAGCCGCGCTGAACGTGGATGCGATGTGTGCGAGTAGCTGGTTGTGGCAATCGACCAATGCCGAAGGATATGGCGAGACTGCATGACGATATTGGTGACCGGGGCCGCGGGGTTTATCGGCATGCATGTCACAGCGGCGCTCCTCGCGCGCCGCGAACGAGTGATTGGTATCGACAATTTCAGCCCCTACTATTCGCATGTGCTGAATATGGCGGAGACGCGGGGCCTTCGTCTAAGATATCGCGGGAGCCGCGACAAGTGCAGGACCTTGGCGTCTTTAAAGCTCACGACTTCCATCCTGTCGCGCGACTGCCAATTGGTCATGGCGGTGACGCCGCCGCTGTCCTATGGCGCCTTCGTTGCGCCTTTGGGGGCGTCGGTCGGTCTGGATTCGGTAGAAGAGGGTTATGAAAAAGATATTCGTCACGGGCAGCGCGGGTTTCATAGGTTTCCACCTCTGCAAACTTCTTCTCGATGAGGGATTCGAGGTTTTCGGCCTCGACGCGATGACCGACTATTATGATGTGCGGATCAAGCAGGAACGCCACCGCATGCTGTCGGCGAAATCGAACCGCTTCTCGGCTCGCGAGTTCCGTCTCGAGGAAGCCGAAGAGCTTCTCGATTACGCACGGGCGATTGAGCCAGACGTCATTGTCCATCTCGCGGCGCAGGCCGGCGTTCGCTACAGCCTCGAACACCCGCGCGCCTATATCGACACCAATGTCGTCGGCACTTTCAATGTTATGGAATGCGCGCGTGAACTCGAGGTCGGGCATCTTCTGATGGCCTCGACCTCCTCGGTATATGGCGCGAACGAGGACATGCCCTTTGACGAGCGGCAGAAATGCGATACCCCGCTAACAATTTATGCTGCGACGAAGAAAGCCAATGAATCGATGGGGCACAGCTATGCCCATCTGTGGGGCATCCCGACGACGATGTTCCGTTTCTTCACCGTCTATGGCCCCTGGGGCCGCCCCGACATGGCGCTATTCAAATTCACGAAAGGCATACTCGAGGGGACACCGATCGACATCTACAACCACGGGGACATGTGGCGCGACTTTACCTATGTCGAGGATCTAGTGCGCGGCATCCGCCTGCTGATTGACGCCCCGCCACCGGCGGCCGAAGGCCGAGGTGAACCGATCCTCTGCGACAGTCTGTCCCCCGCGGCCCCGTTCCGCGTCGTCAATATCGGCAATTCGGACAAGGTGCGCCTGCTCGACTTCATCGAAGCAATCGAAGAAGAAATAGGTGTCAAGGCGATCCGCAATTATATGGACATGCAGATGGGCGATGTCCCCGCAACTTGGGCCGATGCCTCGTTGCTCCAAGCGCTCACCGGCTACACGCCGCAGACCGATTTCCGCGACGGCGTTCATAATTTCGTCGCCTGGTATCGTGAATATTACGGAGTTTGAGGATGACGAACGCAAGCGGCACTAAGATTTCGACTGCGCCTTCCTATGATGACGCCACAGTCGCGATCATCGGTCTTGGCTATGTCGGCCTGCCGCTGGCGGTCGAATTCGGGAAGCAGCGGTCGGTCGTCGGTTTCGACATCGATGCCGCCCGCATCGACGAGCTGCGCGGCGGCCACGACCGGACGCTGGAAGTCGACGCCGCCGAACTGGCGGAAGCGGACAAACTGTCTTTTACCTACGACCCCGGGGAGTTGGGCAAATGCCGCATCTTCATCGTCACCGTGCCAACCCCGATCGACGCACACAAGCGCCCGGACCTCACCGCCCTCGTCCGCGCATCCGAGATGGTAGGTCGGGTGATGCCCGCCGGCGCGCTCGTGATCTATGAAAGCACAGTCTATCCCGGCGCGACCGAAGAAGAGTGTATCCCCGTCCTTGAAGCCGCATCAGGTCTGACATTCAATCGCGACTTCTTTGCGGGCTACAGCCCCGAGCGGATCAACCCCGGCGATAAGGCGCACCGCCTGCCGACGATTATGAAGGTGACCGCGGGCTCGACCCCCGCGATCGCCGAAGAGGTTGACCAGCTCTATCGGGCCATTGTCACCGCGGGGACGCACAAGGCGCCGTCGATCCGGGTCGCCGAGGCGGCAAAGGTGATCGAGAACACGCAGCGCGACCTCAATATCGCGCTCGTCAACGAACTCGCGCTCATATTCGCGCGCATGGACATCGACACGCTCGATGTGCTCGAGGCCGCCGGCACAAAATGGAATTTTCTACCCTTCCGCCCCGGGCTCGTGGGAGGGCATTGTATCGGGGTCGACCCCTATTATCTGACGCACAAGGCACAGGCGGTCGGCTATCATCCCGAGGTCGTGCTGGCGGGCCGGCGGATTAACGATGCGATGGGCACTTATGTCGCCAACCGGCTGGTGCGCGAAATGATCGTTCGCGATATTGCGATCAAGGGCGCACGCGTTCTCGTTCTTGGCCTAACATTCAAGGAAAACTGCCCCGACCTTCGCAATACGCGAGTGGTCGACATCATCGCGGAGCTCGAAGGCTATGGGATGACAGTCGACAGCCACGACCCGTGGGCCTCGGCCGAGGAAGCTCGGCAAGAATATGGTATCGAACTCGTGGAGCCGGAAGAATCGGCCTATGACGCGATCATCCTCGCCGTGGCGCACGATGAATATCGCACGATAGGCCTTTCCGGCGTCCGAAAATTCAATCGTTCGTCGGCAAGCCCGATCTTCGACCTGAAGGGCATATTTGACAACCGCACCGACACTCTTCGCCTTTAAAACTTCTTCGGTTAGCCTCAGCACAAGCCGTCAGCGAAATTGGGGTTTTTGCTCGGATTGCGCCGGGCTAAATGGACAAGGGCTATTCGGAGAACCAACTTTCAAGGGCCTATACGCTTCAGATTTCTATTGAGGAGTGTACAGATGCCATCAAAGATAGTTTCGTGGACAATCCAGAAAATGAAAGCGATTTCTTTCGATGTTTCCGATAGCCAGAGGATTGCGAGTCAAAGAATTCGAGAGAAACCATCTAAAGGAAGCCGAGTCCAAAACGCTGGATAATTCGTTTCTTGGCGGCTTCAAGATTTTCTCTCAAGTCGATGAGGATAGCATCATCGAAACAATATCATCCCGAATTCCTGAAGAATCGCGCAACAAGACGTTCATCGAAATTGGCTGCGGTCGTGGCGTTGAAAATAACCCCGCCTACCTTGTTGCAAAAGGTTATCGGGGCGCTTGGGTTGACGGAATCTCTGCCAATATTTCCTACATCCAAGATTCATTGCCGGAAACCAAGACAGGAAATCCGATTCTTCTCGTAGATCAGCAAATGATCCATGTTCACAATGTGGTTACACTTCTGGAGCATTACAAGGAATTTATCGGCACGAACGGACCAGAATACTTCAGCCTAGACATTGACAGCGATGACGCATTTGCCTTGGCTAAAACAATAAAGGCCAAGACAACCATCGTATGCGTTGAATATAATGGGAAATTCCTGCACAACATCGGCCTATCGATAGAAAAGAATGATGGAAATTTCTGGCGGAATGACAACTACCCTGGAGCATCGCTCGCCACGATGGTCCGCGTTCTTAACGGATATCGGATCGTTACCTGCAGCCTCGCCGGATCGAATGCCTTTTGCGTGCGCAAGGGCCTAGCGCGAAACTTTGCTTACTACACCGCTGGTCAGCCATATCGGCCAGCACAACATGAATTAATCAAGCGCAGCGCAGGCCAGCCGCCATCACTCAAGCTGGTGCGCGATGCGCTTGCCTGGGACAGCAGATGACCGCACTGTTCGTAGATCGGGCGCGACGGACCAACTTCAGGTGGCAAGAAGATTCCCAAGCCATCCGCCGTTCAAAGCCCCCCGTGCCGTTGTTTTTATGCCGACGCGGGGCTTCCCCCCTCCAAGGATAATGATTAAGTGGCACATCGAGACGACGGAATGAAACGACGCGACATTCTGGCCGCCGCTGGCGTGTGGGCCGCACTGGATTCGGCGGATTCGCTTATCGCCGCGCCCACCTCTGCCTCCGGGCCCACATCGCTCCCCGCTGACAATGGTCTTGGCACTCTCGTCGACAAGCTGGGTTCGTCAACCGGCGGAGAGATGGTGTCGACTTCCCGTGGAAACAGCCTCGAGCGCGAACTGACTTGGGCGCGCGCTGCCAGCCCCGCGTCGATCGAAGAATTCTACGATGCCTCGAACGGCCCTGCCGCCGAACGCATGGCCCTCGAAGCGGCACTGGCTAGCGGACGCGCGGTTTCCTTTCGCGGCTTGCTAACTCTCGACGAGCCTCTTGTCATGCCCGCAAACAGTTCGCTCGCAGGCGAAGGCGCGTCCTCGTTCGATGATAGCCGCGGACGTTCGAGCATCCTGCGCGGTTTCGCCGGTAACGAGCCGACTATCACGATGACGAGCGATTGCCAGCTCCACAACCTTGATGTCGACGGTGCCCTGCAAGGGACGGGAGACGGCATAAAGGTGATTGGCACTCGGATTATCGTGGAAAATGTCTCCGTCCGTAAGGCAGGGGGTGATAATTTCCGCATAGGCGGTGACAACGAACGGCTAAATGCCAACGGTTGGCGAATATCCGGCCTCCGGTCTTATGCCGCAAAGGGGCGTGGCTTCTTTTGTCACCACAGTAATAGCCAGGTAAGTGCGACGTTTCCGCTGGGAGAGCCCGATGTCAACGGCGGCCAGATGTTTGGAGGCGATTTCCTCCGTAACAGGAAGGACAATTTCGCGATCGGCAACGCAATTGACAATAAATTTTTTGGTCCCATGTCCCAGGAAAGCGCGGCGCGCAATTTCCACTTCATGCAAGGCGCGCGCGGCAACCATATTTATGGAGGATATAGCGAAGCTGGAAAAAAAGGCGATCTGCTCGATTCCGGCGCCTTTGCGAACGTCATCCTGTTCACCCAAACGGCCACGGATTCCGGATTCACCGATGCAGACGGACAGAATTTCATCCTCCCCTATATTCGCGGGATCGAAAGACTGGCGATGCTGGGAAGTTTCGGGATCGCCGGCGTTCACGGCTCGGGCGTAGGAGGCCATCTGGACCTTTATTCCGACACCCTTGATCTCGCCGCCCAGATATTCGGGCGTTCGACTGGAAAGGGTTCACAGGGCAAAGGGGTTGCGACGGCGAAACGCGATCTCCACACGCCTGCGGATGTATTCGAATGGCAATATAACGCCGGCATCAATATTCTGTCTGGTGGTTTGCTCGTGGCGGGCGATCAAGTGGTTGGGGTGCGGCAGCCCGCAATCGCAGACGCCTCGCATGGCAACGAATCCGTGAAAATAAACGAGATTCTGGCTGCGCTGCGCGCGCATGGATTGATTGACGGATAATCATCCTGACGATGTCACCAATGCAGCGGCAGCATCAAAGCCGCAGTTGCACACCGGTCAGCTTTTCGGTCGAGCCGTCCGTCGATTATCGGACGACAGAAAATATGGTCCATAAGGCCTGCTGAGCGCGACTTGGGCAACCGCGAGTGAAAACCATATCATCGGGAACCATAGATCATAGACGAATATATGGTGCAGACTAACGGCCACCAAGCTCACGAATATAAAATCGCTCGCGCGCCCTCGTTTTTCTACTAGCCCCTTGGCATTTTTTACAAAAACGTAAGCAAAGAAGCCAAAGCCTATGATGCCAGTAGCAACCAGGAGCTCGAGCCACAGGCTGATCAGGCTGCCCCCGTCGAGGCTATAATCAATCGCAGTTCCGGGAATGGTGGCTTCCTGCAGAACGGTTCCCCACCCGATACCGAGAATATTCTCGAGAAACAGCTGAATCCCGACCAACAATGATCCTTGCCGGCCAACGGCAAAGACATTGTAGTTCGCGATATCCAGAAAATCGGCGATCTTGTATCCGAACAAGTCGAAAAGAAACTGGTTTGAAAGCGCCATATAAACAAGCGACGGCACAAAAATAGCCACGAAGAACAGCGAAAAGAACGAGCGACTCTTGATTAGGAACAGGAGCGAGATCGAGACAGCCACCGCGAAGATGGTCGAAAGGCTGAAGATCAGGATGCCTCCGAGGGACGCCATAGCGATCGCGACTATCGACAGCAGATTCCTGTTCTTGAGGAAATAATAGACGGAAAACGGCGCCAAACATTCAAAGATGATGCCGTTGAACCCAGCCTCAACCGTTAGGCCACGCGGACGCTGAAGCCCCAACACCTCCGCCTCGGGGAACTTGTCCACCGAATAAGGGATGATATCGCTAAGCCGAACGCCCTCAATATTGGCAAGGTAAAAGTCGGCGATGATACCGATGGAGAGGAGGATAACCGCCAGTGAAGCCGCTCGGCCGATATCCTCGATCGTGACCCGCGATATGATGATCAGTTTCCTGACGATAATGAGCGAGAATACGACCGAGCTGAGCCACTGAACGCCCCCCTGAACACGATCCATCTCGATTGGCACGGGGTATAACCACCAGGCGACGAACCCCCATATCAGCGTTATAAACAGGCAAATATCTTGGCGAAGGAACACGCCCGGTTCTATCCCGCGCGTCAGCAGCACGAAGGGCGAGATCGCCACCAACAGGATGAAACCGATCGTCTGAATCGGGACGGGGCTTAGCGCATGCAAAAAGGGGATAAGGATGATATATGCGTAAAGAAAATATCGCATGATTGCCACCCCAACGCAAATGCCGTCAAACGGCGACGCACTCGCAGAAGACGTTCCAGCTATCGTCGCTGGGTTCGCCGCCGTCGGGGAAACGAACGATCGACGACAGCCGGAACCCCGCCACCTGGAGTAAAAGCTTCAACTCCTGCGCGAAGAAAAATCGCATCGCATGGGTTTCCTCAGCATGGCCGAGGTAGCGGTCGCCTGCCACCGTCCAGAGGCGGAAGTTCACATGCGCCAACTGACGCAGACTGTCGACGGTGGTCGAGGCGGATCGGATGGTCTGACCCTTTGCCCCCTCGACAACCCGCACACGGTCTTCCGGCCGCACGCTTAGCACCGCCGGCCCATACCAACAATCGAATGCGAACAAGCCGCCTAACCGCAAATGCCGCCGCGCGTTACGCAGCGCCGCGACGACGGCATCGTTGTCCGCCATATAACCAAGTACCGCAAACATCATCGTCGCGACATCGAATTCGCCGTCGGCCTGAAAGCTTTGGGCATCGCCTACCAGAAATTCCGGCCGTAGCGCGATAGGAAGCCCAGCGGCCTTTTCCTCCGCCAGCGTGATCATCGACGGCGACATGTCAACCCCAACGCAAGCGACGCCGCGTCGTGCCCACTCGAGACTGTGGCCGCCGGTTCCACAGCCAATGTCGAGGACCCGGCTCATCGCAACATCATGGGAGCTTGCCGCCGCGGCGACTAGGTCACATTCGGCGACATAATCCTTGTCGGCATAAAGCAGATCATATTGATTGGCGTACGAGGAGTCGAAAACAGTCATGCCGACGCTCTTTCAGGCTAGGATTTTATGGACGGCGGCACATACATGGCCCATCTGGTCGTCAGTTATCGCCAGCCCCGAAGGTATGTATAGCCCCTTGCGCGCGATCCGCTCGGTCACAGGATAGGTTTCACCCAAGAACAGGCCCATGTCGTGAAACACCGGTTGTTCGTGCATACCCAGGAAGAAAGGACGCGATTCGACACCCTCCGCCTTCAACGCGGCGGCGAAGTTTGCGGCGTCGAGCGGATGATCGTCGTCAAGAAGTAACGGATAGACCCAGAAAACGCTGCGCCCCCAATTTTCCTCAATCGGCAGCTGGATGCTAGGAAGGCGGCCGAGACGCGCCGTATATTCGGCGGCGATCGCGCGCTTGCGCTCGACGATGTCCTCGATGCGCTTCACCTGATTGACACCAACCGCGGCCTGCATATTGGTCATGCGGTATTGATGACCAAGCTCGGTATGCAGAAAGCGCCGGTCGGGGCGGAAACAGAGATTGCGTAAGTCGCGGCAGCGTTTGGCAAGGTGATCATCGCTGGTAATCAGCATCCCGCCTTCGCCAGTCGTGATCAGCTTGTTGGCGAAAAAGCTGAACGTCGCGATATGCCCCATGCCGCCGCAGACCCGCCAGGTCGCGCTGTCGGTATCACGCCCCGACAAATAGCGGGCGCCATGGACTTCGGCCGCGTCCTCGATGATCGCCAGGCCGTGTTTCTCGGCCAGCGCGAGGACGGGATCCATATCGACCGGATGGCCGAACATATGGACAACCATGATCGCCTTAGTCGCTGGCGTGATCTTGGCCTCGATTTCGTCGGTCCGCATGTTAAAGGTGCGCGGACAGCAATCGACGAGAACCGGCTTCGCACCAGCGCGCACCGCCGCAAGCGCGCAGCTGATAATCGTATAGCTGGGCATGATGACTTCGTCGTCCTGCCCGATGCCCAACGCCTCGACCGCGACCTGCAACGCCACGGTGCCGTTGGCAACGGCAATGCCGTGCGACTGACCGCAATAATCGGCCCACCCCTGCTCGAACTCGTCGACATAGCGCCCGGCGGACGAAATCCATCCGCTGCGGAAAGCTTCCTCGAGAGGCTGGAAATCCTCGTCAGTCAGCAGCGGCTCGTTAACCGGTACCCACGTCATCAAAACCGTTCCTTGTCCCTGTTTCCGGCATAGGGCCCCTGCTTCACCTCGAACAGGACCGTATCCTCATAAAGATGGAAGCCGTGGCCGCCCCCGAGCAGCAAAATGATCGCGCCCTGTTCCAGATCCCGCTCGGCGACGAAATTCCGCCCACTGTCATAAATGGTCACCCGGCACCGCCCCTTGCGCACCACGATACACTCGTTCGTGCCTTCGACCTGCCGAGTGATCGGAAGGTGCACGTGCGCGGGGATATCTTCCCCCGCACCATAGACGATCATGCCCATCTGCAGGCTGAAGTCGCCAGGCGTCATGAATGTCGTCTCAGACGGCAGCCAGTGCGGGTCGACGATATAGGCGAGCGGAACGCCGGCATTACTCGCAACGATTTCGACGGGCGAAGACGGGCTCATCGTCGATACCTTCAGAAAAGCGAGCGACGGCGCGCACTGCTGGCTTGTTCGATTTCCGCTTCCACCAGATCGGCGTCGGCCATTTCGTTGACCAGAGCATGAAAATCGACCTTTGGCGCCCACCCCAGCTTGGTTCGCGCCTTGGTGGCGTCGCCAAGCAGCGTTTCAACCTC
The DNA here is from genome assembly GCF_000763945.1 of Sphingopyxis sp. MWB1. Classification (NCBI taxonomy): domain Bacteria; kingdom Pseudomonadati; phylum Pseudomonadota; class Alphaproteobacteria; order Sphingomonadales; family Sphingopyxidaceae; genus Sphingopyxis; species Sphingopyxis sp. MWB1. The sequence goes on along the minus strand of NZ_JQFJ01000001.1, from coordinate 90,344 downwards.
AGTCGGGCGAAAATATCCCGGATCGACCTCTACAATGCAGGTGCCGTCAGCGAGATAGCCTTTTTCGTCCACGCCCTCTCCTTCCCAGCGGATATCCATGCCTAGGCGGCGGCCCGCCACCTCGACGAATTCGCGTACGCTATGCTGCTCGCCGGTCGCGATGACGAAATCCTCGGGCTTGTCCTGCTGCAGCATCAACCACTGCATTTCGACATAATCACGGGCGTGCCCCCAGTCACGCAGCGCATCAAGGTTTCCGAGATAAAGGCGCTTTTGCAGCCCAAGTTTAATTCGAGCAAGCGCGCGCGTAATTTTGCGAGTAACGAACGTCTCCCCCCGGATAGGGGACTCGTGATTGAACAACACACCGTTGCAGGCATACATATTATAGGCTTCGCGGTAATTGACCGTGATCCAATAGGCGTAAAGCTTGGCGACGGCATAGGGCGAGCGCGGATAGAAGGGCGTGGTTTCCTTCTGCGGCACTTCCTGCACCAGCCCGTAAAGCTCCGAAGTCGACGCCTGATAAAAGCGCGTCTTTTCTGCGAGGCCCGAAATTCGCAAGGCTTCGAGAACACGCAACACGCCAACCGCATCCGAGTTTGCCGTATACTCGGGTTCTTCAAAGGACACCGCGACATGGCTCTGCGCAGCAAGATTATAGAACTCGTCCGGTTCCACCTGCTGAATGACGCGCATCAGGCTGCTAGAATCCGTCATGTCGCCATAATGAAGGGTCAAACTGCCGCCACCTTCGTGCGGATCAGAATAAAGGTGATCAATACGCGCCGTATTAAAGATCGATACGCGCCGTCTGATACCGTGAACCTCATAACCCTTCTTGATCAGAAACTCCGCCAGATAGGCACCGTCCTGACCCGTAATGCCTGTAATAATGGCTTTTTTCATTTATCAGGTCTTTCAAAATGCAACACCGCGCTAACTAGAGAGACGGGCTACGCAATGCAACAGATTAGCGCCCTTTGACCCACGCCCGAACGGGTTTGAGCAACGGGAGGTGGCTTAGCGCCGAACGAATGCGATATGGGCTTGCGAGTCGGCGCAACATGGTGGTGCGTCCCTCGCTCACTGGCGCAACTTCGCGCGAACGATGGCCGCGATGCGCCGCTAGCAGACCGGCAATTTCGCCGATCCGGCCGTCGATAATCGCGTGCCAGATGATCGTATGCGCTTCGGCATAGGCCTGCCACGTGAGATCCTTCACCGCGCCCGCGCGACAATCGACCTCCGCAGCAAGATCGCGGAAGACCGCTTCCAGTTCTTCCTGCGACCATATGGCATGGGTGATGCCGCAGGGAAGATCGACGTGGAAGCCTTGCGGCGTAATGATCGTCTTGACCCCCGCCGCCAGCGCGTCGAGCGTTCCGAGCGACCCTTCGTCGCGTCCGAGGTAGAGATAGTAGTCGAACGCGGGCACGCGTGCCATCATCTCCACATAATCGGCCCGAAAATCGCTGGTCCCCGGCCAATAGTCGACCTCAGCCCCCGCCGCTTCGAGGAGGGGAATGACCTCCTCCCAGCCCAAGCCGAATATTTCGAAGCGGAACCGGTCGAGACGCATTGATCGCGCCATGTCGACCAGCATGGACTCGCGCTTGCGACCGTCGGCATAAAGCCTGGTCGTCAGACCAATCACGATGCGCCTCGGCTCCGCCGCAAAATCATGACCGGGGACCGCAAAGGCGAGCGAGGCCTCGCTAACGCCCGCGGCGACCAGCATATCGCACGTGTGGCTCGACAGCGCGATGCCCACGTCGACACCCGACGTCAGTTCTCTCTTGACCAGACCTACCTTATATGGATCGTCAAGATGCGTGATGAGCATCGTCGCAGGTGTGTTATGGGGCACGTTGGCGAAGGCATAGCTCATCCAGTGATTTACGTCGGCGTGGGAATCCTCAGCGTCGCCCACCGAAACCTCGAACCCAAAGGCTGGGGCATATTCGGCAATCCGGGCCGCCATCTTTTCGATGATCCACGACCGGTTGTCAGGCGCCAGGACCAAATGCGCTTTGCGGAACTTTACCATATCACGATCTTCTTTTTCACGAGCAGGACCCAAGAGATTACGAATGTTGCGGCATAGGCCACAGACAGCCCAAGCGCCGCGCCAGACAGGCTCCAAGATGCAGCACCGATTACCAGTGCCGCAACCCCGATAACGGCCCCCAACAATCCCGACATCGCCTGTAGCGGGGCGTTGCCGGATGCGATGGCGACCGAATGCGTCCAAATGAACGGCAGCGCCACGACTATCCACAGCGATATCAACGGGAATATCGACGGCACCTCGTCGTATCCGGGGCCAAGCACATACTGCGTGAACGGAAAAACCAATGCCCATCCTGCAAGAAATATGAAGAGAGCGATGCCGAGCAGATAGATTGCAGTCTTTTTCAGAATCGCCGACAGTTCGGCCAGCTTGCCGTCGGCGGCATAGGCGGCGATGTTCGGCAGAATGACGACAAAGATCGGATCGACGCATTTCCAGGAAATCGCTGCGACGCTCTTGGCAATCTTATAGACCGCAACATTGTGCGGCGAGAGGAATATCCCGCATATCAACGTGTCGAGTTCCTTCACCACCGAATCGACCGCCGAAATCGTCTGGCTACTGAACAGCAGCTTCGATCGCTCCCTGCAAAAAATTCGCAGCTGATCTAACGCACCGGCTAGGCCGCCGATCGAACCGTACGTGCTTTGCGCTATGCGGTGCGCGAGGTGCAATATCCCCAGGTTGATCACGATCGCCGGCGGAACCTGAACCAGAAACGCCGCTTCGACCGAGGCACGCCCCAGAAAAATGGCGATACCGAAACCCAGCAGCCTGAGCGCCCAGTCGAGCGACTGGAGCAGCGCATATTTCTGGATATTTCCCGAGAGACGCATGAGCCCGATCGCAGGACCGATACCGACCTTCGCGCCGAACACCCCCAGAGCCGCCAAAAGCGGCACCGCCGGATCAACAGCTATACCCAGCGCCCGCAGGACGAGGATTCCGGCGGGCACCGATATGCCGAAAGCGACAACACGCGCCGCCACGTCGAAAAGAAGGAGCGAACGAATGTTTCCCGCCGAACCCCCGGCGCTCGCCTTTTCGCTGAGCACGACGATCGACACTTCCTGAATGCGATAATCGAACAAGGCGTTGACCACCGTCGGGACTGCGGCGGCGAGCGCATAGACGCCGAAATCCTGCGGCCCCAGCACACGGCCCGCCGTCAGAATATAGAGAGCGCCAAAGATAGCGACCCCAAAGCTGGCGGCATATTGCCAGCCCATGTCCCGCAGGGAAAATAGCTCGATCCGGTCGAGCAATTGACGTATCTTCGGAATAATTCGGTTCACGGGACAAGGCTCAGATGCCGGAACAATTCCAGATTGACTTTGCTGACGTCGAACAATTCGCGCGCCATTTCGAGCGAAACTCGCCCCATCTCCGCACGTTCATCCGCAGCGCTGACCATGTGGATCATCGCATCGCGTAACGCCGTCGAATCGCGTGCAGGCACCAATAGGCCATTCTCGCCCGGCCGTACGGTTTCGCGACAACCAGGAACATCGGTAGTGAGAATTGGCCGACCCATAGCCATGGCCTCGAGCACCGAACGCGGAGTACCTTCACGATAGCTCGGTAGTACATACACGCTCGCGCTCGCGATGGCTGACCGGACGTCGGATTGCGGACCGAGATATTCGATCCCATTCTTTTGCCAATCCCCGGTTTCGGATGCCGAAATTCCATCGGGACCGTTGTCGGGCATTCCCACCAACAGGAATCGCGCGTGCGGATGGCGTTGTTTCGTAGCCTTTGCCGCCTCGACATACTCCGAGACACCCTTTGTCTTCAGCAGGCGGGCGATCATTAAGAAGACTGGCTCAGGCGGTAGTGGTCGCGGGCTAAAATGTGCCAAATTCACACCAGACCCGCGGATCGTTCGCACCTTTTCCCGACTAACGATGCCCCTTCTCACGAAATCGCGAACGTCATCGTCGTTCTGGAAAATGACAACACGATTCCCTGCCAACGCCGCTGCGTAGAGTCGTTTCGCCACGCCCTGCACAAGCCGCCTCTTGAACCCAGCGCCTTCTATCATCACATAGCCTAACCCCGTGACCATCGAGCATACGGGAACTCCGATCAGACGGGCAGCGAAACTTCCCCATATGTTTGGCTTGATCGTATAGTTGACGACGAGCCCAGGCTTGACCCCGCGGATCAGGGCCAGCATCTCCCGAAAATAGCGAAGGTCGGCGATCGGATTTAACCCGGTGCGGTCAAGTTGCAACGAATGTGGATGGGCTCCCATGGCATCGATCGCAGCATATGCTTTCGAATCGATATGAGGCGCTGAGACGTGAACCTCGTAGCCGAGCGCAACCAAGTCCCGGATCATATCACCCCGGAAATTTATCAGCGAATCCGCATATGATCCGTTGATCAAGATGACATTTAACGGATGCCTTTCTGGTGGCCTATCAATCTGTTCGGGCAATTAAATTTCTCGGGCAAGCGGCTGGCGAGCGGCGTCGACGCCCCCCGCGACAGGCGGGAGTTGCCAAACGGCCATTGCGGCTAGCAATCTTGGCACGGCCTGTCTATGGCCTCCGTCATGCTCAATACTTCCCTTTCGCCTTGGCCCAGCTTCTCGAGCGAAGAAATCGAGGCGGTCCAGTCCGTGCTAAAGTCTAACCGCGTCAATTACTGGACCGGTCGAGAAGGTCGTAATTTCGAACAGGAGTTTTCCGCATGGTGCGGAAGTGGTCATGCCGTCGCCCTCGCCAACGGCACGCTCGCGCTGGACCTTGCACTTAAGGCTCTGAATATCGGCCCTGGTGATGAAGTGATCGTGACGCCGCGCAGCTTTCTTGCGTCCACGTCGACCGTTGTGAACGCCGGCGCGAGGCCGGTTTTCGCGGATGTCGACGCAAACAGCGGCAACATCTCGGCCGAGACGATCGCGCAGGTCATCACCGATCGCACCCGCGCGGTTATCCCAGTTCATCTGGGCGGCTGGCCGTGCGACATGGATGCGATCATGGCGCTGGCCGCCGGGGCGGGAATTCGGGTTATTGAAGATTGCGCGCAAGCCCACGGAGGGAAAGTCGGCGAGCGAAGCGTCGGCAGTATCGGGGACATCGGCGCTTGGTCCTTCTGCCAGGACAAGATCATGACGACAGGCGGGGAAGGCGGGATGGTGACGACCGACGATCGGGGCCTTTGGTCGAAAATGTGGTCATTCAAGGATCATGGCAAAAGCTGGGAAGCAGTCTACGAACGCGCGCATACAGAGGGCTATCGCTGGGTACATGAGAGTTTCGGTACGAACTGGCGAATGCTTGAGGTGCAGGCGACGATCGGACGCATCCAGCTTCGGCATATGGCCGGCTGGACGCAGCGGCGCACAGCGATTGCTGCCCGTATCAGCAATGCTCTCCAACCATTTGCAAATGCCGTGCGTGTGCCGACACCCGCAGCGGGGCTGACACATGCCTATTATCGACACTATGCCTATGTGCGCCCCGAAGGTTTGAAGCGGGGCTGGTCGCGGGACCGGATCGTTTCGGCGTGCAACGCACAAGGAATACCAGTCCTGCATGGCAGTTGCCCGGAAATATATCTCGAAAAAGCCTTCGAGAGCACGCCGTGGCGCCCTGCAGAGCGGCTGCCTGTAGCGCGAGAGCTGGGCGAAACCAGCCTGATGTTCTTGTGCCATCCGACCTTGACCGACGAAGAAGTCGATAAGGTCTGCAAAGTCGTTGTCGAGGTCGTTGGTCAGGCAGCAGCATAACTGAACTTCCAAGCGATCAGACCTTTGGCGCCATCTCGCGCGCCGGATTACCGGCAACAACGCTTCCTGACGCAACGTCGCGCGTGACCACCGCCCCCATTCCTACGACCGCCCCGGCTCCGATTACGAGCGGCTTGTCGGCATTACCATTCCTGAGAATCGCACCCGATCCGACATAGGCGTGATCCCCGATATGCACGTTGCCGTTGCAACGGACACCCGGCGCAAAGGTCACATAGTTCCCGATCCGGCAATCATGCTCGACGTAGGAACCGATGTTGCAATGAAAATGACTGCCGATCCTTATATTTGACGTCATAGTTACGAAAGGCGAAATCAAGCAGCCGGGCCCGATCTCAACGTCGTCCATCACAACGCTGTTTCTGGAAATGACATCGATCAGACCGACAGCGGCGCCCTGACGTTTCCGATTGATCTGTTCGCGAATTTCCGAATTGGCGATTGCGATCGCAATCGCCTTTTCTCGATCCGTCTGCATCAGAAATGCCTCCCAGGTCCACACGGGATAGCCGTTGACGCGATCCGCTTTGCCGGAGTCGTCAACAAAAACCAGTTCCACCGCGCCCTCTGCTTGCTCGGCTAGCAGTGGCATTACGCCGCGACCGCATCCCCCCGCTCCGTAAATACCATAGAGCTGCCTCATGTCTTCCTGTTACCCTTGAAAACCGGCATCGTCGCGTCGGCCGCGGCCGAAATGCCGTCGCGGCGCAGGACACGCCAGAAGGTCAGTCCCAGAATTCGTACATCCAGCATCAGACTTTGATTTTTCACATACCAGACGTCCAGCGCAAATTTTTCATCCCAGCTCAGCGCATTGCGCCCATTAACCTGCGCCCAGCCCGTCAGACCTGGCTTCACCTCGTGGCGCCGCATCTGTTCCTCGGAATAGAGCGGTAGATATTCGACAAGTAGCGGTCGCGGTCCGACAAGGCTCATTTCGCCGCACAGCACATTCCACAGTCCAGGTAATTCATCGAGGCTCGTCGACCTTAGCCATCGTCCGAACGGAGTGAGACGCTCAACATCTGGCAGGAGCGCTCCATCGGCGCCCCGGGCGTCGGTCATGGTACGGAACTTCATCATCCGGAAAATGCGACCATCGAGCCCCGGCCGCTCCTGAGTGAACAATACCGGACTCCCCAAGCGGCGATAAACGACCGCGCCGACGACTAAAATTAAAGGGGACAACAACAGCAACCCCGCCGCCGAACCCAAAATGTCCAAGCATCGCTTGACCATGTCACTGTTTCTGTTCGCCGCTCGTCATTTTGAGTTCGGAGACGGTTATCGTCGCCGGGCCCCGACCGATACCGCCCGCGATACGCATCTCGACACGGAGTAGCCCGCAGCCTTCTGGGATCGGCATCGCCATAGCGCTACCAAGCGGGACGCCGTCCTCCAGGAGGTTCACCGAGCGGCGCACCGTTCCTCCGGCCTTCCCCATGAGGCAAGTCATTTCCCAGACCGCTCCGCTTTGGAGATTCATCGCCCGGTCGTCGATTCGCCAGCGAAAGGTATCCGCGCCTTGAGGCAAAACGATTTTACCCGCCGCGATGCCGACTGTTCCGGGCGATCCGAAGAGATCAAGGCCGCCGCCCCCCTCGACGCCGACGACATTTCCACCGCGATCGCTGCTGTCAGGAAAATCCCAGATGAAGGGTGGATAGCCGTCGCTCGGCGCGCCATCGCCGACCACGCCGACATCGCGCAAGCTTGAGGAGCCCGCCCCTGGTAAGAGCGGATGCAACTGCAACGCCTGCCGATAGGCGCGCTCGGCAATCAGTCGTTTCATCAACTCAGAATAGATAGGGTATAGCGTGTCGACATGGGGTGCCTTCTTGCCACGATCGATCAGCAGCGTCGCGATCGGTTCGGCGCGCGGCAGGTGGCTCACCGCAGCGCGCATCAGATCACGTAGCCAAGGATTATTTTCGCTGATGTAGGGCATTAGGTGACGCCGCCCTTCTGGCGCGAGAATGACCATCGACAAGCGCGGCATGATTTGCGACCCGGCATCCCGGTCACCGCGTATCATCAGATCGAAGTTCCTAAGCCCCGCCACGATTTCGCCCCGACGAAGATTGTCGGCACCAAGCCAGAGTTCAACGGCGCCATCGCGGCGCGATATCCGCTCCGCCTGCGACATTGCTCGCCGGGCATCGGCAAGATTGCCATTGATCTCCAGCCCCCGACCTATCAGCCAAAGCGAGCGGGGCGTCAGCGGCGCCAGCTTCAACGTCGATCGTCCGAACGAGATGGCCGACTCGGCACTTTTCTTGTCGCGCGATTCAAAGACCTTCATCGACAAACGCATTTGGCCGGTACGCCAAGAAAAAAAGCCCGCTCCCAGCGGCCGGAAACCATCGATAACAAGACCGATGGAGGCCGCAGCTTGCGAGAAGGCCAGTACCGCTAGACAGAGCCCTGTCAGCCACCCGAAGAACAACTTCGGTTTAAGTGTGCCCGTGCTGGCCAAGCTGTCTTCCCTGTTCAGCTAGCGCCGTCGGCAGCGGCATCCTTGCCGTAACCATAGCCATAGCCATAGCCATAGCCATAGCCAGACTGACGCGCTCTATATTTCGTAAGAAGCGCACCAAGGATATGCGCGCGCGATTCATGCAGGCGTCCGATCGCTGCTTGTGATCCCCGCACCGCGGTGCGATCAGCCTCAATCACATAGATTACGCCTTCGACGGTGTTGGCGATCAGCGGCGCATCCGACAAGCCCAACATTGGCGGGCTGTCGAGAATGACGTGCTGGAACCTTTCCGAAAGCAAGCGCACCAGCGTCGCCAAGCGATCGCCGCTCAGCAGTTCGGACGCGCTCGGCGGAACGGGGCCCGCACTGACGAAACTCACATTTGCATCGTCGAGCTTTTGAATCAAACGGTCCAAATCATCTTCGCCCGCCAGGAAGTTCGAAACACCTCGCGAACCGTCGAGACCCAGGCGTTCGGCGACGACCGGTCGACGCATGTCGACGTCGACCAAGACGACGGTTCCCGAGGTACGGCCAATGACCCGCGCTAGCGAATAGGCGGACGTCGACTTGCCCTCCGATGGTGAAGTACTGGTAAGCGCCATTGTCCGAGGCAGGCCGTGATCCGTCGAAAAACTGAGATTGGTACGCACCGTCATATAGGCTTCGGACAATATGGATTTGGGATCGTCGATAACCGATAGAGCATCGTCATCGACGACCGGAATCGCACCTAGAAGCGGGACCCCCAAACGATCGGCGACCTGCTGCGGCTCGCGAATGCTCTCGTCGAGATTTTCCAGTATCACGATCACGCCGGTAGCAAGGAACAACCCCAGCGTCAACGCCACCGCCAGATTGAGAAACAGTCGGGGAGACGACGACTCCTCAGGAAGAACGGCGTCATCGACAATCGAGATATTGTTTGTTCCGACACCCGCAACGCCAATTTCCTTGTAGCGCTGCAACAGACTATCATAGAGTTGGCGGTTGGTATCCACCTCGCGCTGGTAGATATTATACTGAATGCTCGATCGGTTCTCGACATCCAGACGGCCTAAAAGTTCATCGACACGCGCGCGAAGACTTTGCTCGCGTTCCTGCGCGGCCCGATAGTCGGAAACATAGGCTCCGCGAACACGGCTTTCCTCGGCCGCGACCGCGCGATCAAGCGCAGCAACCTTGTCGCGCGCAGCCTCGGCCAGCGGATACTCGGGCTCGAACTTGACCAATAATTCCTGAAGCTCGGCATTGGCCTCCGCACGTCTCTGCCGAAGCATGCCGAGGGCCTGATTCGAAATCGCGAGTTGCGTGCTCCCGGGTGTACGGGCGGCTTTGAGCTTCGATTCCGCCTCGGCACGTTCCGCCGTCGCGAGCACCAAAAGGCGATTGAGCTGTTCAAGATCGCTTGATGCCAGCGTCTGCGTCGTCCGGGTCCGGCCATCGTCGCTACGCATTTCGGACAGGCGAACAATCCCCTGACGGGCCGCATAGCTGACTAGGTCCCGCTCGGACTCTTCAAGTCGATCCCGCAACCCCTGCAGACGCGTTTCCAGATAGACCCGCGCATCGGCAGTAGACGCGAGACGGCGGTCCATGCTTTGCTGGACGAATTCGTTCACCCAGGTGCTTGCGATCAAGCGGGAGAGCTGCGGCGAAGCACTCGTATAGCTGACATCAACCAGCGCCGAACCGCGCAGCGGCGATATGCCTACATTCTCCAACAGCAATTCGACTGCCTGCCGTTCACGCGCCCGAAGATCATCCGCAGAAACAGGGCCGGTTTTGCGCCCCGAAAGGAGTCCCTCGTCCTCGGGAGTCGCCCCGTGCGCGTCGAAGAATTCGGAATTGCGCGCCAGTCGGAGCCGCCGCTCGACGCGTTCCGCAAGCGAACGCGCATTAAGCAACGAATATTGGGTGAGGTAGAACTCTTCATCGGGCGCACTACTCTCGCGCTTCAACCCTTCAACATTGGTCACATTCGCCTGCTCGCGCGCAATCTCGATCCGCGAAGTAGCGGTATACTGCGGCGTCATCAGTAAGGTGATGATTGCACCCACAATCGTCGCCACCCCAACTATCGCCGCGGCGAGCCAAAGGTGGCGCTTCAACGCATTCCAATAGGTGAGCAGGATCGGCGCAGTCAGGAATTCCCTGCCTCCCTCACCTTGCTCCACATTGTCGCTTGCAATCGCCATATCAGACATCAAGAAAGCTCTCGTTCAATTTCGTTAGATTAGTTGTTATTGTCCAGAACCGCGACCAACGGCGACACGAGCAGCGGAGCAACGGCCACAGCCTGCTGAAGCAATCTGCGTCCCGGTGAATTGCCGACGACCACAATGTCGTTGGGATAAAGGATCGGGTCGGCATAGGCTCCGCGCCGGACAGCGGCGAGATCATAAAGCGCGATCATCTGGCGTCCGTTCACCTTGCGGTGGATCACGACTTCGCGCAGTTGCGCGAATTCGGTCGCGCCGCGCGCCGCCGCGACGGCTCGCATCAACGTCATTCCGGGCAGGATCGGATAATTGCCTGCCTGCTGCACTTCGCCGTCAACGGTCACGAAACTGCTGACAGGCTCCTCCAGATTCACCGCGACCTGCGGGTTGCGCACGTAGCCTGCCCGAAGCTGTTCGGCGATTCGGGTCTTTGCCTCGCCGATCGACAGGCCCGAAACCTGCACGACACCAGCGATCGGCAGCGATATATTGCCCGACCCGTCAACGGTCACGCGCCGATCCTTAAGCTCGAGAATGCCGAGGACGTCGACGATCAGCTTGTCGAACGGTCCGATATAATAGTTATAAACCTGGTCTGCACCCATCTGCCCCTGCGGACCCGGAAGTTCGGACACGCCAACCCGTGTGACGGTCGGACCACCCAGTCCCTCACCGACCAGATCGGAGGCGCAACCGCCGAGGGCCACGACCAATGCGAGTGCCATATAGCGCGAGGCCCACCTCGCGCGGGATTTTCCGACATTATATCGCATGAGCTCTATCATTTCCGGTTGAATCTGTATGCGTTGGCGCACCATACTGCTGCAATCGTGGTGTATAGCAGAAGCGAGGGAACGCGTAGCGGATAGTCCGTCAAGCTAGCCAGAGCAAGCATGACAATGACCGCGAAGCCCGACCGGCCAAGAATTTGAGTCGAATAATCCGGATCGCTTGAGATCGCGCCGCGCCGACGGTGCAAAACCAACAATGCGGCGCTCGCCATCATGCCCGCCCATAGTAATAGCAGCAATGCTGGCACGCCTCCCGTCAACAGCCATTCGGCGAAATCATTGTGGGCGTGATTGAAGTAGGACGTGGTAACGAGTTTATCGGGCTCATGGATCTGATAGACTTCGACAAAGGTTCCGAAGCCGCTGCCGAACGGAAAAAAATTGCCGATGGCATCGGCGACGACCGGAAAAGCGCGCACGCGCAGTTCCGACGACGGGTCGGTTTCCAGCAGTCGCGACAGTGCTGGCGTCTGGGTGACAACAATCACACCAATGACGAGCAACAGCACCGCGACGCCCAGCCCAACAAGGCGCGATCGGTGCCGCCCACGAGTTCCCACAACGCGCCCCTGCGCGGTCGGCGCCCGATAGACCCACCATGCGAATGCCAGACCGAAAACCGCGAGCAAAATGCCCGCGCGCGACCCGGTCATCAGGATGAAGGCCAGGAGGAGGCAACCGGCCGTCAACGTCATCGCACGGTGAAAGAACAGCGTGTCCGGTTTCCCCTTGAACAAGGACAGGTTGGCGGCAAGTATGGGATAGAGCGTCGCGAGAAAGGCCGCATGATGATTGCGGTTGGCAAAAAGTCCGACCCCCAAACCGTTATTGGTGATCCTGTAAAAATAGAGAGCGCCGTGCGAGGGACCTATCGCCTGGATCATTCCAATCACGCCGCTGAACAGGCCGATCCCCAGGATGACATATAGCAATTGCCGATGCTGGCGCGCCTCCAGCGCCAGCGCGGCAAGCAACACAGCCACTGGGCCCGCCAGCGAAAAAAGCGCATTCCAAGTCCGTGCCTGAGCCATAGACAGCGGTTGCCAGGGCAATTGCATTCCAGCCGCTCGATAGACGTCGGCGACTATTTCGCGTCCCGGCAATGTCGCCCAGATGGCGGGCGGCAATGGAATCACATGCAATAGCAGCAGCAAGACGACCGCCATGGCGAACAGTAGGAGCGACTTGCCGCGCCGCCAGGCTTCTCCGCCGCAGGTGACTGCGGCCAAGCAGAGCAGAACTGCGGACAGGGGACGCCAGATCAGCAAGGAAACGATGTCGTCGCGGCCGCTGCCGACCATCAGAAACGCCGCTCCCAATAGGATCAGCGTGATCACGAACGCTGGGCGCTCCAATCCGCCCACGTCTGCTTTGCGCCGAATCCTGTTCATGAAATTATTCTGCATATGGCAGTGCACTCCCACAGGCACCCGCAGTGCGCAAGTTCCCGACCTGTTCAGTAGCCGTCAAGCGGTCGGTTTGCGCATAGTCAGGAACAGCGCGGCGAACAACCGCCATTGCCTTGCCAATCTCCGCATTGTCGAGCGCCTGTTCCAGTTCGTCGAGCAACGCCGAAAGCTCTGACCAGCCAAGCTTCACTTCCTGCGCGCGCATGATGCGGCGGTGTTCGGTCGGCAGTGGATGGTCGCCGAGCAGCAATTCCTCGTACATTTTTTCGCCAGGGCGAAGGCCGACTTCCTCGATCGCGATGTCTCCATCGGGGTTGATTTCGTCGCGAACGGTGCAGCCCGATAGCTGTATCATCGAATAGGCGAGGTCGTAGATGCGGATGGGCCGCCCCATATCGAGCACGAATACCTCTCCGCCCTTTGCCATCGCTCCGGCCTGCATCACCAACTGGGCGGCCTCTGGAATCGTCATGAAAAATCGCGTCACGTCGCGATGCGTCAATGTAATCGGGCCGCCCGCAGCGATCTGGGCCCGAAACCGCGGCACGACCGACCCGCTTGACCCGAGCACATTACCGAACCGCACCATGGAAAAAATAGTCCCGCTTTTCATATCGGCGCGCGCTTGGAGAACCAGCTCGCAGATGCGTTTCGACGCACCCATGATGTTGGTCGGTCGGACCGCCTTGTCCGTACTGACGAGAACGAAGCGCGACGCACCCACGCGTTCGGCTTCGATACAGCAGCGGTAGGTGCCGAATACATTGTTGCGAAGACCCGAGATCGGGTTGGCCTCGACCAGCGGCACATGCTTGTAGGCCGCGGCGTGAAACACCGTTTGCGGCAGGTGGCGATCCATGATGCGCCTAGCCACCATGGATTCCGAAATATCGGCAAGCTCTGCAACGATCTCAACGCCGCCATCCGCCACGGGGCTTTCCTCAAGCTCGGTAAGGATCGTATAGAGCGCGAATTCCGATTGCTCAACGAGGATGATGCGGCGCGGGCGGCGCGCAAGTATCTGCCGGCACAATTCCGATCCGATCGAACCTCCGGCACCCGAAACCAGCACGACCTTGTTCTCGATCGCGCCCTTCAGCAGCGATTCGTCCGGCGGAACGGCGTCGCGCCCAAGCAATTCCTCAACCTGCACATCGCGCAAATCCCTGACGGACACCTTTCCTTCTAGGATGCTTCCCATGCTGGGAAGCGAGCGGACGCGCACCGAATGCGGCTTCAACTGCTCGACGATCTGCAATCGCCGCGACCGAGGGACGCTTGGCAGGGCCAAAAGTATTTCGTCGAGCGCCAACTCGCTGATCACGCGGCCGATATCGTTTGTGCCGTGAATCCGCACGCCGTCGATCCGGTGGCCTTCGACGCTCGGATCGTCGTCCAGATAGCCCGCGAGCGCCACATGCCCGTCCTGACGGATCGCAAACCCCAGTTGCTGCCCCGCCCGTCCGGCGCCGTAAATCGCCACGCGCCGCCCCCGAGCCTGACGGGCGACGTGTAGAATATCGACCAGAGCATAGCGGATCGAAATGCGGCTGAGCGCAAGCAAAAGCAGCAGAATCATCGGCTGAAGCACGCCGATCGTCCGCGGCACCCCGGCAATCCCGATGAACATGAATATCGTGATCATCGGCAGCGAAACCAGCAAGCAAGCGGCGGCGATATCCATCATTGTCCGACCGCCCGCGAAGCGGATGATCGAGCGATAGATACCGCACCACCTAGCGGCAATCAGCCAGGATGGAATAACCGTCACGACGACAATCCCGACGGTCGGACTAATGAGATCCCATGCCCCGATTCGAATGGAAAACGCCAGCCAGACCGAGATCAGGCAAAGCATCAGATCCATGATCAGCGCAATAAGACGACGCAACGGGCGCGGAAGATCGGCGAGCCGCCGCAATCCGACGACGATCGAGTCAATGACTAGGGTCGAAAAGTCATCGGATCGCGGCCGGATCGTCATCGAAAAAGTCCAACTTTCACAAAATTGTTCTGATTAATAAGGGCATTCCGCGTCGTCAAAACATCCCCCGTAACACTTTACCCCGAGAAAAAGGCGCGTGTCCGGCCAATAGAGAGTAGGACCTGGTCAAGCAACGGCAAAGACCGGAGCAGGGACCGCCCCTAATCGAACGACGATGCGTCCACACTGGGCCCCGCACCGCCGGGTTCGGAAACGCCTCGGGTTTTGAGGAAGCGTCTTACCGTCCCTTCCAAGACGATCGCCGTTAATACGCCGGATTGATAAGCCCCAGTGTCGATGCCTATCCGGTTCGGCCATTCGTCGACCTCGTCGCGGATCGTATGTCCGTGGACGATCATCATCCCGTGGTCGCGTTCGTCAGCCAGGAAATCTTCCCGGATCCAGCGCAGGTCGGCGAGCGCCTGCCTTTCCAGAGCCACGCCCGGACGGATGCCAGCATGGACAAAGACATAATCGCCGATCGTGATCATGTCTTCGCCCTGCCCGAGAAAATCGACATGCGCCGCGGGCACCATTGCGGGAAGACGCTCGGCCACCTCTTCGAAACTCGCGGAAGACAGGCTCACATCGCCTTTCCAATAACTGTGGACGGTCGCGTCGCCCCCGATCCGCATGAAATAGCGCAAACGGCGGACATCGCCGGTTAGCGCCGCGAGAAAACATTCCTCGTGATTACCAATCAGCAAACGCAAATCCTGGAACTCGTCGCGCAAGCGGATCGCCCGCTCGACGACCTCGGCAGATTGCGGACCGCGGTCCACCAGATCGCCTAGGAGTATCAGCGTCACCCGCGCAGGGCTGCACGCTTTATTATCGGCGCGAATCAGGTCGACGAGCTCCGCAAAAAGATCGTCGCGCCCATGAATGTCGCCGATCGCATAGACACGTTGCCCCGCAGGGATGGCGAAGCTGCCCCGCACGACGGGATCGGGCTTGCTCTTGCGCTTCCAGAACATCAAAAGGGATCCAACTTCCAAATAATTTCGCTGGCGACGCGGGCGACCGGGCCATTGTGCATCTGGCTCCCCTAGCCTCCCGGCCGGCAGCAGACAATGACGGTTTGATGAGGCAGACGTTGCACCGTTCTTTCGATCACTTTATGCAGCAAACGGGCTCACTTAAGAGTGTTGCAATCTTTGCTGCTTAATCAAGCATTAGCCTCCAGCGATTGCCTTTTTCGCTCGGGGCGGCCAGTGTCAGAGGATCGATCGATGAAAGTGATGACGGTCTTCGGCACGCGGCCCGAAGCGATCAAGATGTTTCCCGTTGTTCATGCCCTACAGGGACATGATACGATCGACGTGCGCGTCTGCGTGACCGCACAGCATCGCGAAATGCTCGATCAGGTTCTCGACATCGCGCGCATTACGCCCGATGTCGACCTCGACGTCATGACTCCCAACCAGTCGCTCGACGCGCTGCTCGCTCGCCTCGTGACCGGTCTCGGCGAGACGTTCGAGCGCGAACAACCCGAACGCATCCTCGTCCATGGCGACACGTTGACGACGATGGCGGCGACGCTCGCGGCCTATTTCCGCAAGATTCCCGTCGACCATGTAGAGGCTGGGTTGCGTAGCGGCAAAATCTACCATCCCTGGCCCGAAGAGGTGAACCGCAAGGTGGCGGGCGCGATTGCCGATCTGCATTTTGCGCCGACCGAAACGGCGGCGGCCGCGCTGCGTGCCGAAAATGTGCCGGCGGAGCGCATCCATGTGACCGGCAATACGGTGATCGACGCCCTGCTCGCCACCCAGGCGCGCATCCGCGAAGAGCCCGCGCTGGCCGCAGGGCTCGACGCGCTGACCGCGCGCTTTGCAGGCAAGCGCATCATTGCGGTCACCTCGCACCGCCGGGAAAATTTCGGCGAAGGCATGAAAGCCATCGCCGAATCCATTGCCGCAATCGCCGCGCGCCCGGATGTCGCAGTGATTTTCCCTGTCCACCCTAACCCGCACGTGCGAAGCGCAATGGAGCCCATTTTGGGCGCGCTGGACAATGTCGCGCTGATCGATCCGCTGGATTATCCGCATTTCGTCCGCCTGCTCGACCTTTGCGATCTCGTGCTGACCGACAGCGGCGGGATACAGGAGGAAGCGCCCGCGCTCGGCAAGCCCGTACTGGTCATGCGCGAGACCACCGAACGCCCCGAGGGTGTTGCGGCCGGCACCGCACGGCTTGTCGGTACTGACAAGAACCGTATTGTTACCGAAATATTCAGCCTTTTGGACGATGAGGCGAGCTATAACGCCATGGCGCGTGCCCATAATCCCTTTGGCGATGGCACCGCGGCGAAACAGATTGCGGAGATTATTGCACGTGCCCATCGATAGCGAACAGACGGTCTGCGTCCTAGGCCTGGGCTATATCGGATTGCCGACAGCCGCCCTGATTGCGCGGTCGGGCTGCCGGGTCACCGGAGTCGATGTCAGCCAGCAGGTCGTCGACACGGTCAACAGCGGGAAGGTGCATATCGAAGAGGTCGATCTCGACGGGCTGGTGCAGGGCGTGGTCGCGCGCGGATCGCTGACCGCCGCCACAGCCCCTCTGCCCGCCGATGTTTTTGTGATCGCCGTTCCGACCCCGCATGATGAAGAGCATCGCCCCGATATCGGCCATGTCCTGTCCGCCACGCGGGCGATTGCGCCCGTGCTGAAGGCTGGCAATCTCGTCATCCTTGAATCCACCTCGCCCGTGGGCACGACCGAGAAGGTCGCCGCACTGCTTGCCGAGCTGCGCCCCGACCTCAAGGTGCCCGGGGCGTGCAGCGGCGCCGCCGATATCTTCATCTCCTATTGTCCGGAGCGGGTTTTGCCGGGACGCATTTTGGTCGAGCTGGTCGATAACGACCGCTGCATCGGCGGGATCACGCCGCGCTGCGCGCGCCGGGCGATGACCTTTTATCGCCAGTTCGTGCGCGGCGCCTGCATTACCACCTCGGCGCGGGCCGCCGAAATGGTGAAGCTGGTCGAAAACAGCTATCGCGACGTCAACATCGCCTTTGCCAATGAATTGTCGATGATGGCCGAGGAAATGGGCGTCGATGTGTGGGAGGTGATCCGCCTCGCCAATCGCCATCCGCGCGTGAACATTCTTCAGCCCGGCCCCGGCGTCGGCGGCCATTGCATCGCGGTCGATCCCTGGTTCCTCGTTCATGGCGCGCCCGAGCAGAGCCGCCTGATCCGTACGGCACGCGAGGTCAATATTGCCAAGACGGCGCATGTCATCGGCGCCGCCGAAATGCTCGTCGCCCAGCATCCGCAAGTGCGGGTGGCGTGCATGGGCCTCGCCTTCAAACCCAATATCGACGATTTTCGCGAAAGCCCGGCGGTGGATGTGGCGGCGGCGCTTGCCCGGCGCTTTGGCGAGCGCATTTCGATTGTCGAACCCTTTGCGAAGGCCTTGCCCGCCGAGTTCGACGGTAGCGGCGCCAAACTGATCGAGCTCGACAGTGCGCTGGCCTCCTGCGATCTGCTGATCGTGCTCGTCGATCATGAATTGTTCAAGTCCATTCCACTGGAAGAACGCGCCGACAAGATCGTTTACGACACGCGCGGCCTGTGGCCGGATCAACCCGCTGCAGCAGCCGGGCCGAGCCTGTCGCGCGTGGCGTGAAGAGGCGATGTATAAATACCATCCGGAAAAAATGGACGGTAGCTAGTTGACCAGCAAGCCTGTCGCATCCAAGGAATACGCGATGGCAAGACATCTTGAACAGCTTGTTGTAGAGAAACCGTGGGGGCGAACAGACATTCCTCCGGAGTTCGGAGAATTCGGGTCACGCCGCATTGGTGAAATCTGGTTTGCGCCGCCAAGTG
The DNA here is from genome assembly GCF_000763945.1 of Sphingopyxis sp. MWB1. Taxonomy (NCBI): domain Bacteria; kingdom Pseudomonadati; phylum Pseudomonadota; class Alphaproteobacteria; order Sphingomonadales; family Sphingopyxidaceae; genus Sphingopyxis; species Sphingopyxis sp. MWB1. The sequence goes on along the minus strand of NZ_JQFJ01000001.1, from coordinate 71,789 downwards.
GCGCCGCGTCTTCAATCTTGGTGAAATTTCTTTTCACTTCCAGTCGACTTTCTATTCAGGTGCATCCCGATGATGCCGCCGCCAAAGCGGCCGGTTACCCCCGGGGAAAGGAAGAATGCTGGCTGGTGTTGGAAGCCGAACCCGATGCAAAATTGGGCGTAGGCCTGACCCGCGAAAGCAACAGAGAGGAGCTAGAAGAGGCTGCTCTGAGCGGTGCTATTGTTGACATGCTGGATTGGCGCGAAGCAAAAACGGGCGATTTTGTTTATAACCGCGCGGGGGTCATCCACGCGATCGGCGCCGGGCTTACGCTCATCGAAGTTCAGCAAAATGTCGACTGCACCTATCGTCTATATGACTATGGAAGACCCCGCCCCCTTCATTTGGAAGAAGGGCTCGCGGTTGCAGCTATGGCACCGCACTGTGACCCCCGTGACACGCATGTAGACATGAATGCCAGCCGAGAGCTGGTCCACGACGGGCCATTCAACCTTCTTTACTTGGCGGGAACGGATTACCGCCCTTGCCTGCCGGAAAGACAGAGCGAATATAGCTTCGTCCCCTTGTCGGCTGGCTGTGAGATTGATGGCGACGCTGTTACCCTCGGGGAATGCGTCCTGACGGAATCCGCTGCAGCAATTTCGCTTGCCCCAAGCGCGCGCGCACTGCTCGCCTGGCCTGCATGATACGCTCTTTTCGAAGGTTCATATGAGCAAGATTGTCCCTGTCATTCTGTCGGGCGGCTCTGGCAGTCGGCTCTGGCCCGTTTCCACACCAACAGCTCCAAAACAGTTTCAGCCTCTGGTGGGCGTTGGCAGTATGTTTTCACAGACGCTCGCCAGGGCAAGCGACCGCACCCGCTTTACCGCTCCCATCATTGTATGCGGCGGCGCCCATGTCGGCCATGTGCGAACAGATCTTGACGCCGCCAAAATCACCGATGCGCAAATTGTCATCGAACCGGCGGCTCGTAATACGGCTCCGGCCATCGCTCTGGCGAGCTTGCTCGTCCGGGATCAGGACGCGGATGCGCAAATTCTTGTCATGCCGGCCGATCATGTGATGACCGATGTCGCTGCATTTCTCGCTGCTGTCGAAACGGTAAGAGCTGTTGTCGAAAAAGGCGCACTCGCAACCTTCGGCATTTCGCCATCCTATCCGGAAACAGGCTATGGTTATATAGCCGCTGGTTCCCCTCTCGCCCAAAACAGCATGGTCCACCACGTCGAACGTTTCGTGGAGAAGCCTCCGCGTGACAAGGCCGAAGACATGCTCGCAAAAGGTGGGCATTATTGGAATGCAGGAATATTCCTGATGCACGCCGAGGAGTTTCTGAAAGAACTCAACCGCCAGCAGCCCCGGATCGCGCAATCCTGCCAAATGGCGATGGATCGGGCGCAAAGGGATGGTCAGTGCATCTATCCGGAAACCGAGGCTTTTTCTGCCAGCCCTTCTGACTCCATTGATTATGCGGTCATGGAAAATGCCAGGAACGTCGTCGTAATTCCGGTTGATCCGGGATGGTCTGATGTCGGCGGCTGGGCAGCGCTACACGCATTGGATGACAAGGACATGCAAGGCAATGTGTGTAGTGGCGATGTTTTGGCCGTCGAAGCCAACAATAATTATTTCCGTGCCGATAAAGGGCGGCGCATCGCTGCCGTTGGCGTTTCCAATCTGGTCGTCGTCAGTCACGGAAATGATATTTTGATTGTCCCAAAGGACCGAACCCAGGAGGTGCGGGAAGTCGCGGCACGCCTGACGAGTCCATCCTCCCCAAACGCGTGAGACTTGCGACGGGCGTTCCCCTCACCCATATCGCCCCGCATGACGGATCAACCCACGCATAATTCCGCCCCTTGGCACGGAACCACCATTCTTTCCGCGCGCAGTGCCGACAAGGTCGTCGTCATCGGCGATGGGCAGGTGTCGATGGGGCAGACGGTGATGAAGCCCAATGCGCGCAAGGTTCGCCGGCTGCATGATGGCAGCGTGATCGGCGGCTTTGCCGGGGCGACCGCCGATGCCTTTACCCTGTTCGAACGGCTGGAGGCCAAGCTGGAGCGGCACAGCGGACAATTGCTCCGCGCCGCGGTCGAGCTGGCGAAAGACTGGCGCACCGACAAATATCTGCGCAATCTGGAAGCGATGATGATCGTCGCCGACAAGGATGTGACGCTGGTCATCACCGGCAATGGCGATGTGCTGGAGCCCAAGGGCGGGATTGCCGCCATTGGTTCGGGGGGCAATTTTGCCCTGTCGGCGGCGCGCGCGCTCGCCGATTATGAGAAGGACCCCGAGGTACTAGCGCGCCGCGCGATGGAGGTCGCCGCCGACATCTGTGTCTATACCAACGACCAGTTCACCCACGAAATCATCGAAATTCAGGCCTGAAGCCCATGAACAAACCCTTGACCCCGAAGGCGATCGTCGCCGCGCTCGACACGCATATCATCGGCCAGGACGCGGCGAAGCGTGCGGTCGCGGTGGCGCTGCGCAACCGCTGGCGGCGCCAGCAGCTTGCCGCTGAATTGCGCGACGAAGTCAGCCCCAAGAACATCCTGATGATCGGCCCCACCGGCTGCGGCAAGACCGAAATTTCGCGCCGTCTGGCGAAGCTCGCCGACGCGCCTTTCATCAAGGTGGAGGCGACGAAATTCACCGAAGTCGGCTATGTCGGCCGCGACGTCGAGCAAATCGCCCGCGATCTGGTCGAGGAAGCGGTGCGGCTGGAAAAGGACCGCCGCCGCGAAGCCGTGCGCGAGGCTGCCGAAGAGGCCGCGATGGAAAGGCTGCTCGACGCGCTGACCGGCAAAGGCGCCAGCGAGGCAACGCGTCAAAGCTTTCGCCAACGCGTTCGCGACGGGCATATGGACGATACCGAGATTGAGATCGAGATCGCCGAAGCCCCGGCCATGCCCTTCGAACTTCCCGGCCAGCCCGGACAGGTTGGCATGATCAACCTGTCTGACATGCTGGGCAAGGCGCTGGGCGGCGCGCCGAAAAAGCGGCGCAAGATGAAGGTCGTCGATGCCGCCTTTCGCCTGATCGAGGAGGAACAGGAGAAAAGGCTGGATCAGGATGATGTCGCGCGGGTCGCGCTTGCCGATGCCGAAGCCAACGGCATCGTTTTCCTCGACGAGATCGACAAGATTGCGGTGAGCGACGTGCGCGGCGGATCGGTCAGCCGCGAAGGCGTGCAGCGCGACCTGTTGCCGCTGATCGAAGGCACGACCGTTGCGACCAAATATGGGCCGATGAAGACCGACCATGTGCTGTTCATCGCATCGGGCGCCTTTCATGTCGCCAAGCCGAGCGACCTGCTGCCCGAATTGCAGGGGCGCCTGCCCATTCGCGTCGAACTGAGCGCACTGACCGAAGAGGATTTCGTCCGCATTTTGACCGAAGCCAAGGCCGGACTGCCCGAACAATATAGCGCGCTGCTCGCCACCGAAGGGGTGACGGTGAACTTTAAGTCGGACGGAATTGCGCGCGTCGCCCGGCTTGCCGCCGATGTGAACGAGACGGTCGAGAATATCGGCGCCCGCCGCCTGCAAACCATGATGGAGCGGCTGGTCGAGGAAATCAGCTTCACCGCCGAGGACATAGCGGGCACGACAATCGAGATCGACGCCGCCTATGTCGACAAGCAATTGGCCGACGTTGCGGGGGACACCGACCTCAGCAAATATGTGCTCTAGCGCGGCGCCTGTTTAATCTGCTGTCAATTCAACCGTTCAGCCCCCCGAACTTCATTTGACTTTGCCGCGTCGTCAATGCGATGAACGGACCAGTCGAACAATCCGGTGCGGACCGAAACGGAGACAGCAATGGACGAAGAAGAGGGCGCCGAGCAGGGCGAACTGGCGATCACGCGCACCGGTGATCGACTTCGCATGGCGCGCGAGGCTGCGAATCTGTCGCTTGCCGACGTTGCTTCGCGAACGCGAATCACGCAGCGGCACCTTGAGGCCATTGAAAATTCGGAATTTTCTGAACTTCCCGGACGCACCTACGTCACCGGATTCGCGCGCGCCTATGCCCGCGCGGTCGATCTGCCCGAGGCGGAAATCGGCGCAGAGATTCGCCGCGAACTGGAAGAACAGGAATATGCGGCGCGCCCGGTCTATGAAGCCTATGAGCCGACCGATCCGGCGCGTTTGCCGACCGCACGGCTGACCTGGACATTGGTGATCGTCACCGCGCTGCTGGCATCGGCCTATGGCGTCTGGCGCTTTTTGTCGGTCGAACCCGATGAAGCGTTGATTGCCGCGCAAAATCAGGCCGCCGACGCCTCCGAAGCCGCGGCCGGGCCGGCAAGCGATCCGCAAGCCAAGGCCGCTGCAACCGTTCCCGCCAACGCTCCCGTCGTGCTGACCGCGCACAGCGAAGTGTGGATCGGCTTTGACGACGACAAGGGCAAAACCGAAAATTGGCGCACGCTCGACGCTGGCGAAACCTATGAAATACCGGCGGATTATATCGAGCGATTCACCCTGCGCACCAGCATCCCGCAAGCGCTGAAAGTCACGGTCGGCGGCAAGGACGTCGGTTCGATCGGCCCGGCCGATACGCTGGTGAAAAATGTTTCGCTGAAACCTGCCGACCTGCTTGCCCGCGCGGGAGAAGCAGCCCCTGCCCCCGCCGCACGCGCTCCCGGTCAGTAATCCTTCATCTGCGAAGCGGCAAAAGGACGGTCCGGCGCGCCGAAAGGGGTTTGCGCTGGCACTAGTTGCCGCATTATGGGACATATTCGCATGAGAGATAATTGGCGGGGGCCATTTGGCAGATGAAAATGCATAAGCTTGTTCTGTTCACCACCGCAGCGGCCTTGCTGGCCGTTCCGGCATCCATTCCCACAGCGGCCGCGCAAGACGGCGCGATCGACAAAAGGGTCGAGCGGCTGGAGAAGGAAATGCGCGCCGTGCAGCGCTCAGTCTTTCCCGGCGGCAATCCAGCCTTTTTCGAAGGCGAGATTGCGCCCGACAATGTCCCCGGCGAGCGGGTTCGCAGCAATGCGCCCGTCATCGATCTGACGGCACGGGTCGATGCGCTGGAGGCGCAGCTTCAGACGCTGACCGGGCAAACCGAGCAAAATGCCTTTCAACTGCGCGAGCTGGAAAAGAAGTTCGCGACCTATAAGGCTGAGGTCGACAAGCGCCTGTCTGCGGGAACGGCAAGCGGCGCAGCGGATGGCGCCACCACGGAGGGCCAGGCCGTCGCAACCCCCGCCAGCCTGACGCCGAAAAAGACCGCGCCCAAGTCCGAAACGCCTTCCAAACCCGACGCGAGCCGGTTGGCCCTGGTAAAAAAGGTCGAAATCCCCGCAACCGGCAATGAGGTCGATGACGCCTATACCTATGGCTATCGCCTTTGGGAGGCGAAGCTTTACCCCGAAGCGCAAGCGCAGCTGAAAACGGTGGTGAGCAAATGGCCCGACCATCGGCTGGCCAGTTTCGCCCAGAATCTCTTGGGCCGCGCCTATCTGGACGAAGGAAAGCCCAGCTTGGCGGCCGTCGCCTTTTATAATAATTACAAGGACCGCCCCAGCGGCGCCCGCGCGCCGCACAGCCTGATGTATATGGGTGTCGCGCTCGACCGGTTGGGGCGCAAGGCCGATGCGTGCAAGGCCTTCCGCGAACTGGATGAAGTCTATGGCGACAAGGCCCCGCAGGATGTCCGTTCCGATGCTGCCGCCGCAAAAGCAAAAGCCGGCTGCTGAAACCGGCATTGAGGCGCGTTTGGCCGCCGATCTGGCCCGACTTGTCGGGACGGACTGGCGGCGCTGCCATTATGGGGTGGCTGTGTCCGGCGGGCCCGACAGCATGGCGCTGCTCTGGCTGATGACATCGCTTCTTCCCGGGCAGGTTTCGGCGGCCACGGTCGATCATGGCCTCCGGCGCGAATCCGCACAGGAAGCGCGCATGGTTGCCGGTTTTTGCGCGCGCGAGCATATTGCCCATGCAATCCTGAGCCCGTCTGCGCCGATCTGCGGGTCGCTGCAGGCGGCTGCGCGCAAGGAACGCTACCGATTGCTGGAACAGTGGCGCAGCGAGCGCTCGATCGACTATCTCGTCACGGCGCATCACGCCGATGATCAGTTGGAAACGCTGATCATGCGGCTGAACCGCGCCAGCGGCGTCGGCGGGCTGGCCGCAATCCGTGGGCGCAACGGGGCGGTCCTGCGGCCCCTGCTTCACTGGCGGCGCACCAGCCTCGTCCAGATTGCGCTCGACCAGCATCTTCCCTTTGTTGACGACCCTTCGAATCAGGATAGCCGTTTCGATCGCGCGCGCTTGCGCAAAGCCTTGAAATCCCAGTCACTGATCGACACCGAGGCCGCCGCACGCTCCGCCGAGTGGCTGGGCGAAGCCGATGAGGCGATTGATTGGACGGTGGAACAAATTCTGTCTTCCTGGCCCGAAACAGGCGATGCTTCGGCCATCCGTGACGAAGGCTATCCCGCTGAAATTTTTCGGCGAATCGTTGCCCGCCGGCTCAGCGCCAATGACCCTGCGCTCAAATTGCGCGGCAGCGCGCTCGACGGGGTGATTGCAGCGATGCGCGAAGGGCGGCGCGCGATGGTCGGATCGCTGCTGATCGACCCTGCTTCCAGCGCAAATGGCTCAATTTGGCGCATTTCGCCGGCTCCGCGCCGGAAAGCGCGTATAAAGGGCTGATTGGCGCATTGTCATTTAACGCTATCTTCCTATCTTGCAGATAGGAATGCGACACAGACCGCCCCGGCGGTACGCGATATTTTGTAAGAAAGACTCCGCATGCAGGATGACAAGGAACCGCAGGGCAATCCCTGGATGAAGAGCGTGATGATCTGGAGCGGCATCTTGCTCGCCATGCTCCTCATCGCCTCGATGTTCGGCGGGGCCGCACAGCCCGCGGGGACTCCCCTTGCCTATTCCGAATTCCGGCAAAAGGTCGAGGAAGGCGCGGTCAAGGATGTCGTGCTTTCGGAAGACCGGGTGACCGGCACCATGGCGAACGGCGACCGTTTCACCGCCAATGTCGTGCGCGATCCCGACCTTCTTAAAATGCTCAACGAACATGGCGTCAAATATGACGGCAAACCCGTCGAAACGCCGAATTTCTGGATGTATATGCTCGTCCAGTCGCTTCCCTTCCTGCTAATCCTCGCGGTCGCCTTCTTCGTTTTCCGTCAGGTGCAGAAGAATAATGGCTCAGGCGCGATGGGTTTTGGCAAGTCGCGCGCCAAGATGCTGACCGAAAAGCAGGGCCGCGTGACCTTTGACGATGTCGCGGGCATCGACGAAGCGCGCGAGGAGCTTGAGGAAATCGTCGAATTTCTGAAAGACCCGACCAAATTTTCCAAGCTCGGCGGCCAGATTCCGAAGGGCGCGCTGCTCGTCGGCTCGCCCGGCACCGGCAAGACCCTGCTCGCGCGCGCCATCGCGGGCGAAGCGGGCGTACCCTTCTTCACCATCTCGGGTTCCGATTTCGTCGAAATGTTCGTCGGCGTCGGCGCCAGCCGCGTGCGCGACATGTTCGAACAGGCGAAGCGCAATGCTCCCTGCATCGTCTTCATCGACGAAATCGACGCTGTGGGCCGCCATCGCGGCGCGGGTCTGGGCAATGGCAATGACGAGCGCGAACAGACGCTGAACCAGCTTCTTGTCGAAATGGACGGTTTTGAAGCCAATGAAGGCATCATCATCGTCGCGGCGACCAACCGCCCCGACGTGCTCGACCCCGCGCTGCTGCGCCCCGGCCGTTTCGACCGCCAGGTCGTCGTGCCGCGTCCCGATATCGAGGGCCGCCAGAAAATCCTCGAAGTTCACACCCGCAAGAAGCCGCTTGCCCCCGACGTCGACCTGCGCCGCATTGCGCGCGGCACTCCCGGCTTTTCGGGCGCTGACCTTGCCAATCTTGCCAATGAGGCGGCGCTGCTCGCGGCGCGCAGGGGCAAGCGGCTGATCGCCTCGAACGAGTTTGAAGAAGCCAAGGACAAGGTCATGATGGGCGCTGAGCGCCGGTCGATGGTGATGACCGAGGATGAGAAGAAATCCACGGCCTATCATGAGGCGGGCCATGCGCTCGTGTCGCTCCATGTCGAGGGCTGTGATCCCTTGCACAAGGTGACGATCATCCCGCGCGGCCGCGCGCTGGGCGTGACCTGGAACCTGCCCGAACGCGACCGTTATTCGATGAGCATGAAGCAGATGAAGGCGCGCCTTGCGCTCTGTTTCGGCGGGCGGATCGCCGAGCAGCTCATCTATGGCGAGGATGAGCTGAACACCGGCGCGTCGAATGATATTCAGCAGGCGACCGACATGGCGCGCTCCATGGTCATGGAATATGGCATGTCGGAAAAGCTCGGCTGGCTGCGCTATCGCGACAATCAGGACGAGGTGTTCCTCGGCCATAGCGTCTCGCGCGCGCAGAATATGTCGGAAGAAACGGCGAAACTGATCGACGCCGAAGTCCGCCGCCTTGTCGAGGAAGGCGAAACCACCGCGCGCAAGGTGCTGACCGATCATCTCGACCAATTGCACCTGCTGGCGGGCGCCTTGCTCGAATATGAGACGCTGTCGGGCGAGGAAGCTCGCCGCGCGATCAAGGGCGAAGATATCGGCCGCGATGACGATCAGGGCAAGACAGGCAAACCCGTTCAGGGCCATGCCGGTTCGCTGCCGCAGATCAAGCGCAAGCCCCGCCCCTTTGGCGACGCCAATCCGCAAGGGGCCTGAGCCCATAGCGGCGGCGAAAAGCGCGTTTGCGGGCGTGAACAGCGGGGACTGGCGCCAGCTGGCCCTGCCCCGCCGCCGCCTGCCGCCGATCCTTTCGCGTTCCTCCCTGCGCATCGGGGCCGCCACCTCGGCGGCCCTCTTCCTATGCGCCGCGGCGCCGGGCGAAATGAGCGTCGCGGCCTTTCTGGCCCGCGCCGATGCGCTGATGCCGCTCGGTCCCCTCGCGATCGCGACCCCCGAGGGGCACCGGCTGAAGGGTGAGGTGATTGCGGCGGGCAAGCGCTATAAGGCGCGGATTGACGCCCAGCGGCGCGCCGGACGCCCCACCACCAGTTGCCCGCCCGAAAGCGGCACGCTCTCCCCCGACGAATGGCTCGCCCATCTGCGCAGCTATCCCGCAAGCCAGCGCCCGCGCATCTCGATCAGCGTCGCTTTCGACGGCTTGATGCGCAAACGTTATCCCTGCCCCCGGTAAAGACCGGGCAGGATGCGTGCGCGGCTACGCCGTTCAGCTGCTGTCGCCGCCTCGCCTATTGGCCCGGTGAAGCCGGTGCCTGCGATAATGGCGCCGGCGACCGGGTTCCCAGCCGCCAGACCGCAATGCCGCCATACAGCAGAATCAGGAAGAGCAGGTTGAGCACTTCCGTTCGCTGCTCGCTCAGCGATGCCCCCATCTGATTGATGCCGATCATCAAATGAATACCCGGCGTGGAAGGCAGCAGACGCCCGAGCCAGACCAGCGACTGCGGCGTCGCCTCGGCCGGCCACGACAGGTTGGCGAGGAAATAGATGGGCAGCGAGGTGACGATCCAAAGCTGTACGGGCCGTTCGCGCGTTTCCAGAAAGCTCGCCAGCGCCATCGCCGCCGCCACCGTCGCCGCAACAAAGAGCAGCGCGGCCACCAGCAGGGTGACAATGTCCGCCCCGGCGCGCGGATAATCCTGGAACCAGAAGACGAAACCCGTCCAGTAAATAACCACCGCCAACCCGATCACCAGAAAGGCGCAGGCGATCCCGCCCAGGCTGGGCAGCGCAAAGCGATAAGGCCCGCGCTGTTCGCGCAGCGTCGCAGCCAGCATGGCAAGCCCCATCAAAATCGTCTGCTGGATGATCAGAAAGGTCACCGCGGGCACGACGGCGCTGCCATAGCCTTCGCGGGTGTTGAACAGGGGCCGCTGGATGAGGTCCAGCGGCGCTGCGGCCGGCGCGCCCTGCGCCATCGCTTGCGCCAGCCCTGCCTGTCGCCCGACGTCGCCCAGCGCGGCGCCTATGCCCGCGAGCGAGGTGCTGCTGCGTAGCAAAAAGGCGCCATTGCCATAAAGATTGACCCAGCCGGCCTCGCCCCGCAGCACCGATTGTTCAAAGCCGGACGGGATGACGACGAAAGCGTCGACCTCGCGCTTTTGCATCATCTGAAGCGCTTCCCGCCCCGACAGCGCGCGCGCGCGTATATCGGCTTGCTGCACCGCGCCCAGCTTGACCAGAAAGGCGCGGCTCAACCCGCTGTTATCCTCGTCGACGACGGCGATGGGAATATGCTCGGGAACCTCCCCCGAATAAGCCGAAGGATAAAAGAAAGAATAGAGAACCGCCGCCCCCACCAGCAACAGCACGACCGAGCGATCGGCGAACACGGCGCGAAAGGTCGCGCGAAAGGCAGACCAGAAGGAGGATGCCATCATCTTTTCCCCCAGGTGGAGGGCAACCGCGCCGCCGCGATGTAGCGCGGAATGCCAATCAGCGAACCAACCGCGAAAAAGCCGAGCATCACCCAGATCTGGCGCATGGAATAGGCCATGTCCGTGCCCATGACATATTGTTCGGCCCATAGTTTGACAAAGGCCGTATAGGGCAGCGCCAGGCTCCACCAGCGCGCAAAGGCCGATGCCGATTCAATCGGAAAAATTGCCCCGGAAAAAGCGAAGGAGGCGCCCGCAAAAATGCCCGCGACCGACAGCGACTGCGCCATTGATCGGGTCAACCCGACGACCAGCGCCGCCATGCCGACATAGGCCAGATACATGGCGATATAGCCAAAGAATATCATGGTCGCGCTGCCCTCGATCGGCCAACCGCGAAACCAGGAAAGATAGGCATTGGCGATGATGCCCCACGCCGTGAAGACCAGAAGATAAGGCGCAATCTTGCCCGCAACCTCCGCTACAGCATCGCTCCGGGACAAGGCGCCGAGCCAGGCGCCGATGGTGCCATCGCGCAATTCGCGTCCCAGCGCGCTGACGATCGCGACCATGAAAATCAGATGCAAAATGGCGGGCCACAACAGCCCGACGAGCTGCAACTCATAGCTGCCCTGGGGATTGAACAGTACGCTGGTCCGAGCCGCGACGGGTGGCGGGCGAATGGCGCCCGGCCCCGCGATCGCTGCGGTGGATTGGCCCGCCAAAGTGGCGGCGTAGGAACGGACAACCTCTTCCACCGCCCGCACCACGCCCCCCGAAGGGGTGGAATAGCTGGCATTGTACAGGATCGTCACCGCGCCGGTGTCCCCGCGCAGCGCGTCGCGGGTCATCTGCGGCGACAAGGCGACAATGGCATACACCTTGCGCGCCCGCACCAGCTTCTCGGCGGCCATCATATCATCCGGGGTAGCGGCGACACTCAGCCCGGGTGCGCTGTCGAGCCGCCGCGTCAATTCCCGGCTGATGGCGCTGCCGTCCGTATCGACGACCGCAATGGGCAAATCGCGCATCACGCCGCCTGCCAGTTCAAAGGAGACGAGCGCCAGCAGGATGGCGGGCATCAGAAACAGCATGGCGCGATCGAGCGCGCTGCCCTTCAGAAAAGCGATCTCCCGCCGAAATGCCGCCCGAAACGCCTTGCCCATGGCATCAGCGATCGCGTTCGAACAGCACGGTCATCCCGGGCCGCAGATCGCTGATCGGTTTCACGGGACGAAGGCGCACCTCAAAGCTTTTCACGTCAAAGCCCGACGACTGGCGCGTCGCGCGCCATGTGGCGAAATCCCCGGCAGGGGCCAGAAACACCACCTTGAAGGCTGCGTTGCGCTTAAGCGCGGGGATATGCCCTTCCATCTGGGCCCCCTTCTTCAGCCCTTGAAGCTGGTCTTCGCGAAGCGAAATCGTCACCCAGGGCGCCTGCGTCTCGGTCAGCATGAAAACCGGAAAACCCTGCGGAACCAGTTCCCCCGGCTGCGCGAGCCGGCGTCCCACTTCGCCATCGCTGGGGGCATAGATCCGTGCCTCGGCCTGTGCCGCCGCGACTTCGGCAACCGCGCCGCGCGCCTGCTGCGTCTGGCCATGGGCGGCGCGCTTGTCCTGGGGCCTGGCCCCCGCAACCGCCGCGTCATATTGCGCCCTCGCCGCACGCGCGGCCTGGGCATTGGCGATAGCATTGGTGCGGGCTTCGTCCGCCTTCTGACGCGCAACCACCCCTTCACGATACAGGCGCTGAGTGCGTTCCGATGTTTGCTGGGCAAGATCGGCGGCCGCCTGCGCCCGCTGCCACTGCGCCCGCGCCGCGGTGATATCTTCGGGCCGCGCCCCTTCTCTTGCCTTGGCCTCCTGCGCTTCCGCAGCCATCAGCACACCTTCGGCCTGGGTCGATTTTGCAGCCACCTCGGGGGTGGTCAGGCTGAAGATCGGCGTACCGGCGCGGACGAATTGGCCCTCTTCCACAAAGATGTCCTCGATCCGTCCGGTCAATTTGCTGGAAATGCGCAGCTCACGCGCATCGACCATGCCCTGGATCTGCACCGGTGCGGGCCGGTAGCTAAGCCAGAAGCCCGTGCCGAGCGCAGCCAGCACCGCCACCCCGGCCACAATCTTGATAACCGCACGCCCTTTCGTGCCGGAAGGGGCCGCGTCAACGGCGGGTTCGTCCGCCACCATATTCTGTTCCTTGGTCATGAAATCACCCTGTCCGCATGGGAGAGATATTCAGGCAGCGCTTCGATCTGGCCTGCCGCATGAAGCAGGTCAGCGAGCGCGCTGATATAATCATAGGCCGCCTGTGCGCGTTCGGTTTGCGCCCGCCCCAGCCCCAATTCGGCATCCACCACGTCCAGCGAGGTGGCAAGCTGGGCGCGATAGGAAAGCTGCTGCAGCCGCAGGTTTTCCTGCGCCGACGCAATGGCGCTGTCGTAAAGGGCAAAGCGGCGACGGGCGGATTCGGCCTCGTTCCAATATTTGGTCACGCCGATGCGGATTTGCGTTTCGGCTTCCCGGCGCCCCGCCTCTGCCCCCCGCACATTATGTTCAGCAGCTTCGACCATCTGCCGACGTCCTTTTCCGCCAATCAGCTTATAGCGGACCCCGACGCCGACCGACCAGTCGGGGTCGGTCAGCAGGCTGTGCGACCGATCAAAATTATATTGGCCGAACGCATAGACATTGGGGCGCAGCTCCGATTTCTGAAGCTCGACACCTGCCGCGGCCTGCCGCGAAAGCGAATCGAACCTCTCCAACTGCGGATGTTCGCCCATCGCCATCGTGACAAAGGCCTGTGCCGGTTCCAGTGCGCTGGAATCGACGGCCAGGGGACTGACCGGACGAACCCCCTCGGGAAGGCGCAGCAGCCCGGCCAAAACCATGTCGGCAGTTGCCAGACCGGACCGGGCGCGCTCCACTTCGCGCGCGGCTTCATCGCGCGCCACCTCGGCCTGCAGCCGCTGCGCGCGGCTGATAAAGCCTTCGCGTTCCAGCTTCGTTGCATCGCGCACATGCCGCTCCAGCCCTGCCAGAACGTCACGCCGGATGGCAAAAGCCTTGGCGGCCAATATCTGCCCATAATAGGTTTTGGCGAGCATCAGCAGCTGGTCGTCGCGGCTTTGCGCCCAGTCCGCCTCGGCTTCCTCCACCTGCGCGCGTGCGCCTGCCTGGGCGGCCGGAATTTTACCGCCGGAATAAAGCGGCAGGGTTGCGGTCGCGATGGGCCTGCGCCCCGTCTTTCGCTGCTGGAACTTCAGCGGGTCCGGCAGCCCGAAATGCTCGCCAATCGGAGCGAGCGGGCCCAGCGGCAATTCCACCGACATCTGATATTCCAGCAATTGCGCTTCGACGTCCACATCGGGACGCCGCAGGCTCTGGGTAGCCCCTTCCTGCGCCTCGCGCGCACGAACCGCGGCCTCCTTGGCGTCCAGCGCATCGGAAACCGCCACCAGCCGCGCCTGCGCCTCGGCATAGCTCAGCGCCGCTTCTTCTGCAGCAGCCACCGTCGCCCCCAGGCCGGGGGACAGCAACAGGACGGCGCCCAAAATACGGCGTGACGAAATCTCATCAGAAAAACGGGTAGAAAGAAAAACTATCTTTCGGACCTGTGCCGTTAAAATTCGACTAATCATAATAGCCAAACCCATTCCGGAAATTGAAGAAACATATGATTTTTGTATATGAAAAACTTACAGAAATCTTGTTAACAGATTTTATAGACAATAAACGCCGCTCAGTATCGACCTTGCCCGACGTTGGCCAGAGGTTTTTCCTTATCACCCTCTATGGATTTAACCATATTTCAGCTGCGCGCCTGTCCTTGCGCGATGGGCAAAGAGAAAGCTTTGCTATTCAGCCGCTCGAGCTACCGCGGGAGGGAGAAGCAAAGCCGGAAAGGCTTATGTCAGGAGTTCTGGCCGACAAGGCCCCGGCGCGGGGGCAGCGCCTGCCCGAATTTCATGGGATGGCTAATGATAGCCTTCGATGTGCCGGTCTTGCGCGCCTTTACGGACGCGCCCTGCTTCGCTTGGAAGAGCCGGGAACGAAAGCCTCGTCGAGAGCAGAGCCGATAAGGGCGAGATTTTGAATGGCCGCCAGACCCCATTGCGCCGCCGCATTGGTGGACAGGCCGGGCCATTCCACCATGCCCCCCGGCGCGGCCACACGCGGATCATGGTCCAGCGTTCCCAATCCCGCCTGACCAGAGAAAAATTCGCCCGATGCGCGCGCCGCCAAATCAGGGTTTTTGAGCCGGTTGGCGGCATAGGCGGTCAGCCGGGAATGCCCCTCTCGCAGATTGAAAGGCAGCTTGGCCTTGCCATATTGCGCCTCAAACTCCGCCGGGGGCGCATTATAAAAACGGCAATAGTTGAGCCATGCCGCGCGATAGGCCGGAACATCCAGAAGCTGCAGCAACTCCGAATTCAACTCGACGGCCCCAAAGACGGCATTGAGATGGGATATGCTCAGCTTTCGGACCGGGACAAAACGCCCGGTATCGAGATTATAGGGCGCATTTCCCGTGAGCCAGCCATTGGGCATGGCTCCGATCGATTCCATCCCTGCCACGATATGGTCGCGCCATTTCCGCTTCCCCGTACGCTCCCACTCGGTCAACCAATTGGCCGCAAGCGAGCTCCAGACGGTGCCGAAACTCATTTCCACATGGCGCGGCGGCAATTCGGTTGCGACGCGCCCGGGCACTTTTCTGCCAATCTCTATGTCAAGCAGCCGTTCGGCAGAGCCGAGCAAGGCGCGCATCAGGTCGCCCGTGCGTTCGTCGCAGGTAAGATAATAAAATATACGGCGGTAAATGGATGTGCTGATCCGCGGCTGTTTCGAGCTGTCGCTGAAATGCTGCACGCCATGCCGCGTGCCAAAGCCAGCGAAGCGGCCGAGATGATAAACATCGACTTCGCCGGTATGACGGGTCATGGCTTCGGCCAGGCGAAAGCTTTTTGCATCGCCCGTCCGCAAGGCCTGATACCAAAGCCACAGGTCGGTCGAGAGTTCGCTGTTATCCCACGCATATCCGCCAATGTCATATCGCCACTGTCGGCGGTCAGCGTCATAGCTATGCATGACGTCGCCATGGTCCCAAAAGCCGTACCAGCTGCGACGGTCGACTTCCTCAGAATAGAAATCGACAAGGTTCGCCAACTGATTTTCAATGGCCGCGCGCGCCGGAGTCGAACGGTCCGGAAGGCTCCAGTCCCCAAAGACGGCGGCCCGATGGAGATGCTCCGGTTCGGCCACGAGCCGAGCTGGCTCCGCCCCTCCCCTCGCCATCGCCCGAATCTCGTCCGCCGCGGGTGTCGCGGGCAAGGCCCAGAGAGTCAGTTCGCTGGTGCGCGCAATCCCGAACGATTGATCCCAGCCCGGCTCATAATCTTCGTAAGTAATTTCCAATCCGGCATTTTGCGCGTCATATCCTTCCATCCCCATGACGCCGCGATAAGAGCGCATGTCCATGGGCAAGGCGTCAGGCGACCAAAGCCATCCGGTAAGGCTGGTCACCTCTCCCCCGAGAGCATCGACGGTCAGGGCAGAGGGATGCCGCTGCCAAAAATATCGCATCGACAGGGCGGCTCCGCCGGCCGGGCTTGATACGCTGGCGAAACCCGGCGCCCTTCGCCCTTCGTCCGATCCGATCCACGCATGTCCGGTTCCAGTGCGTTTCTGCAGGACAAAACCATTGGCTGCATGCTGAAGAAGACGGAAATCATTCCATATGGGAATGGCGTCCAGCCGGTCGCGCACGACCGGGTTCATCTCCGCCAAGGGGACCGCGCGGCCCTCCACCTGCGCTGTTCGAACCTGCATTCCGCTGTCGCGCCGCAGGCCGGTGAGGGGCCGTGCTGCTTCGGCAAGCAGCCGCTCGTCCCCCAGGGCCACCCGTATGTGCCGGTCATAAGCTTCGCCGGATAGCGGAACATCGGCAGAGATCCCGATACCCGAAAGGAAATGCTTCTCCGGATCGCAGTCGTTCGTGAAGGAATGCACGACGCGCATGGCATTGGAGCCGGCATGGAAATAAAGGCGAAGCGATACCGGCAGGTGCGGAGCGACTTGCGAATGCCGCCCATCAAGACGGACAACGGCGCGAACAGGACCGGATTGTTCGACTGTTATCGTCTCGATTATGGGATCGAGCGGCCGCCGTCCCTGCCCCTCAGCGGATGTGGCCATGATCGCTTTCAACCGCACCGGGCCCATCACCCGGCGCCCATTCACATCAACCGACCGGACGATCGCGTCGGTGCCGGAGGCAATGTGCCATTCAACAGCTGCCGAGCGGACGATCCACCCCGTCCCCCGGCGTTCGACGGAAACGGGGGCTTCCGGTCGGGTGGGCCGGCCGGGCTCGATCCGGACCCGTTCGCTGGTGATTCCCGCGGGAAGTGCGTGCCCCGTCCACTTCACGCTTCCGTCCGGCCAGAAAGCGACGTTCCAGCTCTGGACGGCTATGGATGCACCATCATCGGCGACGGCGCGGAGCGAGGTTCGCGCGCCCAGCGCTCCCCGGGGCCACGCCAGTCCAAAGGTTTGACCGGTTTCATAATCTGGAGGACGTCCATCAAGCCATCTGGCGCCATTTGAAACACGCTTCGAACTTGTCTCGAAAGCGACGGAGGGGTGGGACAGGGCCGCGCCCGACAAAATGGTGGAAGCCAGAAAAATACGCCGCGGAACCTGCATGCCCTTCCCCATTATTTCACCGTCAAATTGCGGAATCGCAGGTGGCTTTTCGTGGTGCGGAGACCAAAATGGCCTTGTCCATACGGTGCCGGATCGGCCAAGCGGAAAAGCACCCGTCCATCACGGTGCACCGTTACGCCTTCAGCCTCCACCTTGAGAGCGATATGCGTCCAGACATTCGGTTTAAGCATGTGAACCGGATCGGAGAGATCGTGTGCGGGCAGCAGCGGCCGGTTGCCGCTCTCTCCCACATATCTGCGGAAGCGGGTCGTCGAATTCCGGTTCCCGCCGATCCCGACATAATATGCCCGCATATCATCATATTCTGCGAAGGCCCCGCTTCGCGGACGGGACAGCACATCGGACCCGTCCTTGTTGCTCGCCATCCAGAAGGCATTGAGGTCGCTGACGTGATCGTTGTCGCCGCCCTCTGACACAGCCATCGCGTCGAAAGAAATTTCAACGGGAGCGACGAGCGGCTGCTTCAACCACAAGGTCAAACCTTGCGGTGTATCAATATCCACGGTGCCGCCGGAGAAGCTTACAGTCGCCGCCGGATTTTCCGCCTCAACCGTCCACGCCTCCGGACGAGCGAACCCGTCGCTGCGATGGGAGACGCTGACCGCACAGGCGGAGAGGAGCCCCGCGGCCAGCGACATCAGGAGAGACAGACGGAGGAACCTCACCCCTGATCCCCCGTCATCCCGTCAGAAAGAGGCGCGAAGGCCAAGGAAGAAGCGACGGCCCGAATAAGCAAGCTCGCTCATGCGGATATCGCCCGCCGTCGTCCGTTCCGCGGTTCCGGTAAGGTTTTTGCCTTCAACGAAAAGCTCCAGCTTGTCGACCGGACCCAATTCAAAAGTGTAACCCACCCGCGCATCCAGATAGCCTGAGGCGTCACGGAACACGGGATTCCCGGACCGATCGGCCGGAGTCAGCAGATATTTGCTGCGCCAGTTATAAGCCAATCGCGCCGCAATGCCGTATTTTTCATAATAGCCGATAACATTATAGCTGTGCTTGGACAGATAGGGATAGGGAAGCTGCCCCCCGGTAAGCTGATCGATCAGATCCACATTGGAACTGTCCGAAAATGTATAGTTGGCGATGACACCAAAGCCGTCGAGCGGCGACGGCAGGAATGTGAACGCCGTCTGCCCGGAAACTTCAAAGCCCTTCTGCGTCGCTCCCTCGCCGTTGATCGGCATGTTCACATCATAGAGTTTGCCGTCGCCAAAGAAATTGACGTTGCGCTGCAGCGTCTGGGAAAGAATGAAGCTTTTGATATTCTTCTGATAATAGCCGACCGAAAAAGCCGTATCGCGGTTGGGGAACCACCCGATATTGAGGTCGAATTGATCCGCCCGATAGGGTTTCAGATACGGATTGCCCGCCGAGCAACCATCATTGATGTCATCGTCCTGCCCTTCGGTGGTGACATCGATCAGGCAATTTGCATTGGGCGCCAGATCGTTGAAGCGCGGACGCGCCATAACCTTCGACCAATTGCCCCGCAGCAAGATCGTCGGCGTCACTTCCAGCGCGGCGTTAACCGCGGGCAGCCAGTCCCAATAATCATTTTTGAGCGATATGATGCGCGTACCGACCGTCCGGGTTCTTATGATGGAAGGATCGACCGGGTCATTATAAAGTTCGCGCAACAGATAGGAACCGGTGGCCGTGTCGGCCGTGTGAACGACCCGCAGCCCGGTGTTGGCGTGGAGCGGCATTCCGAACAGGGAAGATTCGATGTTCACCTTGAAATAGCCGGCGGCGATCTTTTCTTTCACATCATAAGCCGGCGGCTGACGATAGCCCGCGCAAACCTGTACACAGCTATGGTCAAATCCGGAGGTATCGAAAAAGCCGGACAGGTCATTGAAGGTGGGCGCCAGCCATTTATCGGGCACACCCGATCGGTCATATCCGGGCTGATTGTAAAAGCTTCCCGGCGTCATCTGCGTGTTCGCAGCCAGAAATGCCTGCAGTGTCGCCGGGGTCCACAGCGGCGCGACCGGGTCGGAAAGATCGTCCTGCGCGCCGTCGGTCCGGGCAATAATTGTCAGATTGGCCGAAGGCACTTCAAAGGTCGTGCCGTCCGCATTGAGCGCGAGATACCCGCCGCCGCCATAGCTGAGCGCGGTCGCTTTGCGATATTGCGCGCCCCATTCGAGCCTGTCGAGAAAGGGAACCCCGGTTTCATAGTCGAAATCCAGCTTCAGCTGGTCCTCGGTGGCATAAAGCTCGGTCGGCCGCCAGTCGAGACGGGGGCCTCGCGCCGGGAGGAAAGCGCCCTGGTAATAGGATGCCACATTATTGGGATCGAAACCGTCGGTGAATTTGAAACTTGGCGTTCCATCGTCGGGATCGAGGGTAATCTCCACATTCGAAGGCGACCCATGCAGAACCACACGGTTGGTATCGCCAAAAGTCTTCGACTTCGACGTTACGCCAAGCCCTTCGATCTGGAGCGGACCCAGATCCCATTCAAAACCGCCCTTCCAATAGGTCGAACTCTGAAAATAGGCGAAGTCCCGCTTTTCCGTATTGAAGATCGATCCGGCCCCGGCCGTGGCAGCGCCATTGGTGACGGTGGGCGCGGTGGTCAGGCCGATGACATTCCCCCGGTCGTCGACAGTTACCGGCTTGGTCAAATCATAGCGCGAGGTGGCTGTAAGATCGAAAACCCAATTGTAATCGATCAGATTGTTGTCGCGCTCATTATATTGCAGGCCGCCCCACACGCGGAAATTATCGGCAACCTCCGCCTGCACCATGGCATCCAGCGAAAGGCGCTTGTCGTGGCGGATCCATTGGCCATAACGCGGAATGCGTGGTGAAAAGTCGTAAAACTGGACCTGGCAGTCCGCCCGCGTTGCCCCCGCATCGCCGGTTGTCGGAACCGCATTACATCCCGCCAGCGTGCTGATATGGTCGAAGTTCGAATTACTGGTATTCTTGACACCATCGCGATTGAGATCACCCAGGCGCACCCACTCGGTATTGCGGATAAAATCGCCGCGGGTATCGTTGCGATCATAGGTTGCATTGACGATGACACCAACCCGGTCATCAAGAAACTTGGTTCCCGCCACCAGCGTGGCGCGGGGTTTCCAGCCGCCGACCGTATCGACATGCTGCATCGCGCCCGAAACCACCAGCAAATCATCCCGCAGCTCAAGCGGCTTGCGGGTCTGGATGGAGACGGTCCCGCCAACGCCACCCTCGGTCAGGTCGACGGTATAGCCTTTGTAGACATCGACCGTCTTGATCAGCTCTGACGCCAGTTCGCGAAAATCATTGCCGCGTCCTCCCTGCCCCAGCGTCGTCGCGCCGTTCACTTCCACGCGATTCAAATCGGGTTCGACGCCGCGGATCGAGACTTGCACCCCTTCGCCGAAATCGCGGGTCAGCTGCACGCCGGTCACGCGCGAAAGAGACTCGCCGATATTTTTGTCGGGAAACTTGGCCACATCTTCAGCCACGATCGACTCAACGGTGGTACCGGCATTTTTCTTGCGATCGATTGCCGATGCGAGCGACTGGCGGATACCGCTGACGATGATCGCGTTGTCCGACGGTTGCGCAGCCGCCGAAGCGGGTTGAGACCTATCCTCTTGATCCGCGGCCGAATCGGCAGTCTGCGCCATCGCAGCGGTCGCTGAAATGGCCAGAACCATCATCGAAGAAGTGGCAAAAGCTCTCGATAAAACACTGTAATTCATATTTCCCCTCCCCCCTTTCGGGTCTGCGTTTCCGCACCGGGTTTGGACCCCGTTACATCTCGCTACTGTGCTTTTGCATATCGGCAACGCATGGCCTTGCCAACCAAAATTTTCAGCTATAGGACTATAGTACCACAATATGGGAGTTTGTGATGATGGGAGAGGCAGATCGGCGTAGCCGGATAATTGGCGCAGTGATGATAGCGCATTGCGCCCTGTCGTCGCCCGCAGGTGCCTGGGAAGCAGCCGGGCGCGCGTCAGTGGCCGTCCCGGCCACGGGCGGGGGAATGCTCGTAAATTGGCCCTATTCTCCCGGAACCAGCGTGTCGCTTCAACGGGACGGCATCCCCATTGCGACCTTGTCGGACCGCTCGACCTTCCACGACCCCGACGGCACGCCGCAATCCCGATATGCCATTTCGGTCGGCGACAGGCGGCCGGTGCCGGTCCCCATGTGGTCGCAAGGTTATTTGTCGATACCGCTGGACAAACCGGCCGCGCGGGCGACCCCGACAGGCGAAACCGATGGCTATCGCGCCAATGACGCTTCGGTAGGCGACCTTGATGGCGATGGCCGTCTGGACGTGATCGTCAAATGGGACCCCGAGATTTCGAAAGACAATGCCTTTGGGGGATATAGCGGCGAAACGATCCTCGACGCCTATACGCTGGAGGGCCAGAGGCTGTGGCGGATCGACCTCGGCCCGAACATCCGCTCGGGCGCCCATTATACGCAATTCATGGTCGCGGACTTCGACGGCGATGGCCGGGCCGAACTGATGGTAAAGACCGCCGATGGCACGGTGGATGGCACCGGCAAGGTCATCGGCGATCCGCATGCAGACTGGCGGGTGAAGGAAGGAAGCTTGCCGACCCGGGACCGGACGGGCTCCATTCGGGATAAAGACGGGCGCTTGATGGCCGAACTCGCCGGACGGATCTTGTCGGGTCCGGAATATCTGACCGTCTTCAACGGGGCAACGGGCGCGGCGCTTGCCACCGCACCCTATTCGCCGCCGCGCTGCACGAAATCGGAAACGACAATCTGCGGCGAACTGGCCACGCTCTGGGGCGATGGATATGGCAACCGCTCCGAACGATATCTTGCCGCCATTGCCTATCTGGATGGAAAGCTTCCAAGCGGCATTTTCGCGCGGGGCTATTATGCGCGCAGCGTGGTGGCCGCCTGGGACTGGCGCGACGGCAAGCTGACCCGGCGCTGGCTTTTCGACAGTAGCGCGCCGGGTAACGAGCGCTTTGCGGGGCAAGGCAATCACCAGATGTCGGTCGCCGATGTGGATGGAGACGGTCGGCAGGAGATTATTTATGGCTCCATGGCCCTCGATGATGACGGGAGCGGCTTGTGGTCAGCCGAACTCTACCACGGCGACGCCCTCCATGTCGGCGATCTCGACCCGATGCGCCCCGGACTGGAGCGCTTTGGGGTGCATGAAGAGATGCGGAACGGCAATATCGGCGCCGCCATGCTCGATGCGGCAACCGGGCAGATATTGTGGACGACCCATGCGGAAAAGGACACGGGCCGCGGCGTCGCCTTCGATATCGATCCGCGCTATCCGGGCGCAGAGGCTTGGGCCATCAATGACCCCCGCCTGTTCGACGCCCGGGGCAATGCGATCGGCGACACGCGCCCGCGGTCCGTCAATTTCGGAATATGGTGGGACGGCGACGCGCAGCGCGAACTCCTCGATGGAACCAGCATCTTCAAATGGGATTGGAAGGCCGGACGAGAAGAGCGGATTTTTACCGCGCAAGGAGCAGCGGCGAACAACGGGACCAAGGCAACGCCTGCGCTCTCCGCCGACATCATCGGCGACTGGCGCGAGGAGCTGCTGCTGCGGAACGAGAGCAGTAGCGAACTGCGCCTCTACACCACCCCTTATCCGACCGCGATCGCGCTTCCTCCGCTGATGCGCGATCCGCAATATCGGGTGGCGGTGGCCTGGCAGAATTCGAGCTATAACCAGCCGCCCCATCTGTCCTTCGACCTGGCCTCGCGCATTGCGGAGCGCGAGGCGGGGCAGTGATCCACGCCATGTCCGTGCCGGTGGTCAGCGCGCTTTCGCTACTGGCCACCCCGGCCCCGGACAGGGGCGAGACGGTCAGGACATTTCATCCGGACGCCGCGCGGCTCTACGACGGATCATCGGGATTCGAGCCCGATGATCGCGACAGCTTTTCCATCGCTGTGGCCGAGGGGAATTGGCGGGTATCGGTCACGCTCGGAAGCGCAGGCCATGCGGCGGTCACAACCGTCAAGACCGAAGCGCGGCGGCTGATGGTCGACCGGCTGGCAACGCGCCCGGGCGAATTCGTTCAGCGCGACTTTATCGTCAACGTCCGCACCCCTCTCCTCCCCCCGCCACCCGCCCATGCGCCCGGCGGAGCAAGGGTCGCGCTCAACCAGGGCGAACGCGACAGCCGGACCTGGGATGATCGTCTGACGCTCGAGTTTTCCGATGCCGCGAACGTCCGGCAAATCTCGATCGAGCGAGCCAATGTCCCGACCATCTATCTCGCCGGCGATTCGACCGTAACCGATCAGCCCTTCGAACCGGCGGCGAGTTGGGGGCAGATGCTGACGGCATTTGCTGGCCCCGACATCGCTATCGCCAACCACGCCGAATCGGGCGAGACGCTGAAATCCTTTCTGGCCGCCCGCCGTCTCGCGAAAATTCTTTCGACAATCCGGCCCGGCGATTATCTTTTCATCCAGTTCGGCCATAATGATCAGAAAGAGCAGTGGCCGCAAAGCTACGCCGACCCGCGATGGAGCTACCCCGCCTATCTGCGCGCCTATATCGCCGAAGCCAGGGCCCGCGGCGCGACCCCCATACTCGTCACCTCGCCGGAACGGCGAAATTTTGCCGCCGACGGAACAATAGCCGAAAGTTTGTCCGACTATGCCGAGGCGATGCGTCTGGTCGCGCATACCGACGACGTACCGCTGATCGACCTCAACGCCTACACGCGCCAGCTTTATGCAGAGCTTGGCGAAGAGCGCGCGGCGCATCTCTTTAACGACGCCGGCCGCGACCGCACCCATCACAACAATGCAGGCGCGTGGATTCTCGCGCGATATGTGGCGGATCGGTCGCGGGCCATTCCCCCCGGATTGGCGGCAGCATTCCCCTCCACCGCCCCGGCATCGCCTGCCTCCCTCTATCGCCAGGCCCTCGGCATAGCCGCCAGTTCGGCGCACAGTTCGCGGCGCCCGGCAGGAAATTGAGCGTTCCATTGCCTCGATTGACTCGATCCAGAATGCTAGATAATATGGGATCAGATTTCACATTATGGGCAGGGAGGACGGCGTGAAGCGGCATGCATTTCGGATGCAGTTAAAGCCGGGCATGCGTAGCGCATACCAGGCGGCGCACGATGCCATCTGGCCCGAACTTGCCGATTTGCTGCACGCCAGTGGCATCCGCGACTATTCGATCTTCCACGACGCCGACAGCAACGCCCTTTTCGCCATCCTGACCGTGGAAGGGGAAGATCGCCGCGCCGATCTGCCTGCCCATCCCGTGATGCAGCGTTGGTGGCAGGCCATGGCCCCGCTGATGGAAACCCATGCGGACAACCAGCCGCGCGAATGGCCGCTCGAGCAGGTATTCCACCTCGCATGAGGCTGCTCCGTTCCTCTGCCTGCCTCGCTGCGATCCTTGCTGCCTCCAGCCCCGTCGTATCGGCGCAGGAAGCAGCCGCGCCGCCCAATGTCGACGCCCCGATGCAGCAGTTCGGCCGCGTCGCCTTCGATGGTCGCTCGCTGTTCATCGACGGTCGGCGCACGATCATCTGGGGCAGCGAAATGCACTATTTCCGCCTGCCCAGTCCCGACCTCTGGCGGGACATTTTGCAGAAGATGAAAGCAAGCGGCTTCAACACCGTCGCGCTATATTTCTACTGGGGTTACCACAGCCCCAGTCCCGGCACCTATGATTTCAGCGGCATTCGCGATGTCGATCGCCTGCTGACAATGGCGCGGGAGGAAGGGCTTTACGTCATCACCCGCGCGGGTCCCTATGTGAATGCCGAACTCACCCGCGGTGGATATCCGGGCTGGCTGGTCAATCAGCGCGCACGCGCACGCACCGACAATCCGGAATATGAAGCGGCGGGAGACGAATGGCTGTCCCGGATCAACGCCATCATCGCGCGCCACCAGATCAATGGCGACGGCAAGGGGAATAGCGGCAGCGTGATCCTCCATCAGATCGAGAATGAGCTCGCTCTGACCACGCCGAAACAGCGGCGATATATGGATCACCTCTATGCAAAGGCGCGGGCCGACGGGATCACGGTGCCGATCTTTCACAATGATCAGGGCCGCAACGGATATTGGGTGCCCGAAAACAGCCCCATTGCCGAAACGGTCGCAGGACCGACCGACTTATATGCGTGGGACAGTTATCCCGGCGGCACGTGCACGGTGGCGGGCGAAGTCACCCGGGGGTCGCCCGCGCCGGACTTTGGCTATTATGGACCGGGCGGCGCCCGCGGCGGCTCCTCGGCTTCACCCAATACGCCCGGCTTCGCCGCCGAATTCGGTGGCGGCTGGTTCGATTATTGGGGGTCGAACGGCGGCTATGAATGCAACGCGATTCAGCGCGGTCGGCGTTACCAGCGGGTATTTTACGGCACCAATCTTGCCAACGGCATCGGCATCCAGAGCTTTTACATGGGATATGGCGGCACAAGCTGGGGATGGCTCCCCGCTCCTGTCGTCTTCACCAGCTATGATTATGGCGCCGCCATTTCCGAAGCGCGGACGATCCGTGACAAGGCAAAGGAGCTCAAGCAGCTCGGCGGCCTGATCGAAGCCGTGCCCGATCTGGCCGGCATGGTGCCCGCTGGCAAGCCAGCGACGTCCACCGACAAGATACGCCTCTATCATAATCGTCTTCCGGAAACCGACGCACGATTTCTGCTGGTGACCCAGAATCCGTCCAATGGCCGGGACGATCTGCGCTTTCATTTCACCCTCGACCTGCCCGGGGGGGCATATCGCATCCCCTCCCAAGGCGAGATGGAGCTGAACGGCTTCGATGCAAAATGGCTGATCGCCAACACCGCAATCGGCGGACAAAAGCTCGTCTATTCGACATCCGAACTCCAGACCGCCCTCAAGGTCGACGGGGACGATATTCTGCTGTTCTACGGCAGGAAGGGAGAGGCTGGCGAGACGGTTCTGCACTACTCCAGCGAACCACGGGTGCAGGTTTTGGAGGGGGAGGTCACCCACCGCTGGGATGCGGCTCGCGGCAACCTTGTCCTGCGCTACCCGCATTCAGGCCTCGCCCGCGTCGCCATCGAAAGCAGCGATCGCCCCAGAGCCGAACTGCTGATCGCTGACGAGGAAACCGGCTGGCAATTCTCGAAACAGGCAACCGCTGCGGGCGATATCCTTGTCCGGGGCCCCGAACTGGTTCGCCGCGCCATTGTCCGCAAAGCTTCGCTGGCCCTCGAAGGCGATACCGACAGCGCCTCTCCATTCGAAATCTGGCTTCCGGGGGCGGTGCGTAACGTCACCTGGAATGACAGGCCCGTTGCCCTGAAAAATGGAAGCGGTGGCAGCCGGGTCGCATCGCATCCCCTGCCCGGCCCCCAGCCCATCACCTTGCCACCCTTGCAGGATTGGCGCCGCATGAAGGGTTCACCCGAAAGCGCTGCCAACTTCGATGACAGCGCGTGGCAAACGGCCGAAGGCAAACGCTATTCCAGCACGACGGCGCGCCCCGATGGACAGCCCAATCTCCTGATGGACCCCTATGGTTTCCACGAAGGCGATGTCTGGTACCGGGGCCGGTTCGAAGGCTCTCCGGAAGCGGGACGCATCCGGCTCTATTATGGCGCCGGCGGCAGCGGAATGATCCAGGTCTATGTCGACGGCAAATTGGTGGGACAGGATGAACTCCCCGGCGGCCTGCCGCGTCCCATTACCACGGGCGTCGCCCAATTCGACCTGCCCGACGCGGCGCGAACCCCCGGCCAGCATGTCATCGCTGTCCTGCTCCGCAACAATGGCCACAACTGGAATCTGGAGGCCGATGATTTTCACAAGGAAGCGCGCGGCTTGGTCTCGGTGTCGATCGAGCAACCCGGCGGCCGAAGCTTTGCCGTGCCGGTTGACTGGAAACTCCATGGTCGCGGCGAGAAACTTCCTGACCCGGTCCGCGGCGTCCCCAATAATGGCGGATTGCACGGGGAATTTGCCGGCTGGCACTTGCCCGGTTTCGAAGACAAAGACTGGTCGCGCGCCTCGCTTCCCGATCAAAGCGTCGAGCCCGGTGTGACCTGGTATCGCACGCACTTCGCACTCGATCTTCCCCAGGACCAGGACGCGACAATCGGCGTCGCCTTTGGTGACGTGGACCAGCCACGCTCACCGGTCGCCTATCGCGCCACGCTGTTCGTCAATGGCTGGAACATGGGGCAATTTATCGCCCATGTGGGTCCGCAGCGGATTTTTCCGATCCCCCGCGGCATCCTCAATCATAATGGCCGGAATGTGATCGCGCTTGCCGTCATATCGGATGGCGCTGCTGGCAATGCGCTGGAGGCGGTCCGGCTTGTCACTCTCCACAATCGCCGCAGTGGCATCGACGTGCGGAACGTCGAGGCACCCCGCAAACCCGAGGAATTGATACGATGATGGTTGAACAAGCCGCTGGCCGCCAAGCCGCTGTCTCCGGCAGTCAGGGCATGGAACCGGACAATTGCACGACAGGGCCCGCAGATGCCGGTCACGAAGAAGATGACAGCATTTTGCGCGCGCCCAAGCGTGACTTCAGCCGCGGCGAGGTCGTTTCCACCATCAAGCGGCTGATGGAAAATCTGATCAATATCTCGGACGAGACGGGTGAGTTTCTGCTGCATCTGCCCGATGGCCGCATCATCGACACAAAGGGCTGGAAAGGGTGGGAATGGACCCATGGTATCGGCCTGTTCGGAATGTGGCGCTATTTCGAACAGACGGGCGACACGATGGCGCTCGACATTATCAAGCAATGGTTCGCCGATCGTCTGGCGGAAGGCACCCCGACAAAGAATATCAACACCGTCGCGCCCTTCATCACGCTTGCCTATCTTCACGAATATGAGCCCAATCCGGCGAACATCCCCTATCTGGAAACCTGGTGCGACTGGCTGCTCGCTCCGGACGGCCTACCCAAAACCGAGGACGGCGGCTTTCAGCATATTGTCTATAATGATGTGAACCCCGGCGAGCTGTGGGACGATACGCTGATGATGAGCGTCCTGCCGCTCGCCAAGATCGGCGTGCTTCTGGGCCGCCCCCATTATGTCGAGGAGGCCAAGCGGCAATTCCTCGTCCACATCAAATATCTCTTCGACAAGAAAACCGGGCTGTGGTTCCACGGGTGGAACTTCAACGGCAGGCATAATTTCGCCGAAGCCCTGTGGGCGCGCGGAAATTGCTGGGTTACCATCGCCATTCCGGAAATCATCGAAATACTCGACCTCCAGCCGGGCGATGCTTTCCGTTCCTACCTGATCGACACGCTCGAAGCGCAGGTGCGAACCTTGCGCGAGACACAGGATGAGAGCGGGCTGTGGCACACGCTGGTGATGGACCCGAGCAGCTATCTCGAAGCATCGGCCACTGCCGGTTTCGCCTATGGAATCCTCAAGGCGGTCCGCAAGGGCTATCTCCCGCGTGCTTATGAGGAAACGGGACTGCGCGCCGTCAAGGGCGTGATGGATCACATCAGCGACGACGGCGAGCTGGGACAGGTCAGCTTCGGCACGGCGATGGGCGACACGCTGCAATTCTACAAGGACATCGAGCTGACCTCCATGCCCTATGGACAGAGCCTCGCCATCTGCGCGCTCGGCGAATATCTGCGGACCTATATCTGATCGCGGGCCGGGAAGCGGCGAAGGTCAACGGGCCTTCGCCACCTCCACCGCATAAACATGCGTCGCGCCTTCGAAATTGCCGCGAAACACAATCCATTTGCCGTTGGGTGTGAACACCATATTCGGTTCCAGCCGGTAATCCTGCTTGCCCATGTCGACGAGCTTTTCCGCGTCCAGCACCCCGGGTTCGATCAGATCGGCGGCGTTGGGCGCGTGAATGTCGGCAACATCGGGGATGGCGCGCGGCGTAAAAAGATAGAGATATTTTCCGTCGGGCGCGTGGGCCACCATTTCGCTGTCGCCCCCGTCTCCGGAGAAATGCCGCAGATCGGGCGACTGGTTATAATGGACCGACCAATGGTTCCGGTCGACCTTGAACCAGTGCCGCTTGCCTGTCGCAAGCTCATATCCCGCCAGCCAGAACACCTCTCCGCGCGGCGTCTGCAGATCGTACCAGATGGTCTTTCCGTCGGGGGAGAAAAACTCATGCCCCGCAATTTCCATGTTCATCATGCGCTTGTGAACCAGCGTCTTTCCACTACCGTCGGTGCGGATGGTCCAGATGCGGTCGACCTCGTGCCAGGGGCCTTCATGGCAATATAGGATCTGGTGCGGATCGGTGGGGGAAAATTGGATGTGGTTCAGCCAGTCGTCGGATGCGACCACCACCTTGCGCTCTCCGGTGCGCAGGTCGATGGTGAATATTTCCATCGGCAACCGCGCGTGCAGGCGGTCGTGAAGGCGGCGCTCCTTGGCCTCGGCATAAGTATAGGGCGTTCCATCGGGGCGCGTCGCGCTATAGTCATTTTCTCCGGGGCGCTGGGCGAGGGCAGGCTGGCCCGGCAAACGCTGCGTCCCGTCGGGATTGAGCCTATAGTCGGTCAGCGTCACCTGGCCCAGCAGCAGCGTTTCATCGGCGTTGATCGAGCCTATGGTTCCGCCCGATATGCGGGCGACAAGCCGCTTTTTGCCGCTGTCTATATCCACCGCATGTATCTCGCTGGCTCCGCCGGCGTCGTCGCGCGCGCGCGATGTGTAATAGGCGGTGCGCGTCCTGCGGCCCGTGAACAGCAAGGTGATATTCTCGCCCTTGACCAGCGGGGTCATTTCCCACGTACCGACCGTCACCACGGCAATAGCGCCGGGCAATTGCACGACCATCTTGTCGCCTTCGGGGGTAAAGCTGTTCTGGTGAAAATAAAGGCTCGTCGTGCCGGGCGTCGTGCTGATACGCACCAGCTTGTGCCCGGTGGCCGCGTCCACCCAGGATGGCGGGGAAGCCGCAAGCGCGCCCGGCGCCATGACCGTGCCCGTCAACAAGGCGACCGCGGCAAACGCTGCTCTGAAACATTTCATCGGCCCACTCCCTCCCATCGCCCCATCGCATTTTAGCGACTTGCGAATTTCATATTGTATGATACGCTCCCACAATATGGCGCGATAGACGCAATAAGGCAAGCCACCGCTCGCCGTCAGGGAGAATGGAAAAAAATGGCCACAGCGAGCCCCCCCACCCCACAGTCGACGACGATCGCAGGGGCACGCCCCGTGCGCCTGATCAATTTTCTCGCCTATGGGTCGAACGACATCCTGGGCGCCGGTTCCATGGCAGTTATCTCATCCTGGGTCCTGATCTTCTACACCCAGTTCTGCGGTCTTTCGGCGACCCAGGCTGCGATGATCTTTGCCATCGCGCGACTGATCGATTCCGTTGCCTCGCCGCTTATCGGTCATATTACCGATCATTTCGGTTCGACATGGCTGGGCCGCCGCTTCGGGCGGCGCCGTTTCTTCATTCTTGCAGCCATTCCCCTGTTGCCAAGCTTCGCGCTCATGTGGCTGCCGGGTCAGACCTTCTGGTACTATCTCGTCAGCTATGTTCTGTTCGAACTCGTCTACGCGATGGAGATCATTCCGTACGAAACATTGGCTGCCGAAATGGCAAGTGACTACAAAACAAAGGCAAAATTTGCCGGTTTCCGCATCCTGTTCGCGCAGGCTTCGGCTATTCTGGCGGGGTTTTTACCGTTGTGGCTGATCGATTATCTGGGGCGCGATAGTGCGGACACCTTCTTTTATATGGGGATTGTTTTCGCGGGGCTGTTCATGCTGGCGGTCACCTTTCTCTATCTTTTCAGCTGGGAGCGGCACCATCCCGTCATGGCGAAGAAAGAGGGGCCGGGCGAAGGGCTCGGCAGCGTTCTGAAGGGGCTGTTTCGCAACCTTGCTTCGACGATGCGGATACGGGCGTTCCGGCTGCACCTCGGCATGTATCTGGGCGGCTATATCAGCCAGGACATCTTCAATGCCGCCTTCACCTTCTTTGTGGTCTTTGCGCTGGCCGGTTCGACCGCGATCGCGGGCGCGCTGCTCGGGACAATGTATATGGTGCAATTTGTGGCGGTGATCATTGCGATCAACCTCGCCCTGCGAAAATCGCCCGCCCTCGCCTACCAGATCGCCGCCGCCTGTTTCGCAGGCGGCGTGATCATGCTGCTTTATTATTGGTCGCAGGGTGTGACGGCGACGAGCGCGCTCATCTATATCGTCATCGGTCTTGCCGGTCTCGGTCGCGGCGCGCTGAACTATATTCCCTGGGCGACCTATAATTATATGGCCGACGTCGACGAGGCGGTGACGGGTTTGCGCCGGGAAGGCAGTTTCGCCGGGGTGATGACGTTCGTCCGCAAGGCGACCCAGGCCGTGGCCGTGGCCGGGGTCGGCGCGCTGATGGAAATGGGAGGCTTCATATCCGGCCAGGAACAGCAGAGTGCAGGGGCCGTGCAAACCCTCGCCTGGATTCTGGGCATAGGGGTGCTGACGGTGCTCGCCTTTGGCGTGATCGTCTCGATGCGCTTCCGGCTCGACCCGCACACCCACGCCATTCTGATGCACGAGATCGAGCATTTGCGCACCGGCGCAACCACGCCCACCAGCGCCGAAAGCGGGCGATTGCTCGAAGATCTCACCGGATGGCGCTATGATCAGCTTTGGGGCCGCAACCCCGTCGCGGTTCAATCCCGGTGATGCAGAAGCGACGTTGCTGCGGACCGCGGAAGACCCGTTCCCGCATACCCGCTCAATTGCGGTCTCATCGTTCGGGAGAGGTTCAGTGACAGACGGCAAAAGGGCCCCGGCCCCATTGCGGCGCCGGGCTTCTACCGCCCTATTGGCGGTCTTGCTGGGCAGCGCGCTCGCGGGATGCACGGCCCACCCCGACCCCGTTTCGCCGCCCGCCATTTCGGCGACGCCCACCCTCTTCATCGCTTCGGACTCGACCGCCTCCGACTATGCGGCCAATCGCTATCCGCAATCCGGCTGGGGGACGTTCATCGGCTGCGCGCTGACCGGCGTGAAGGTAGACAACCGGGCGATAGGTGGTCGCAGCACCCGCACCTTCATCGATGAAGGCCGCTGGAACGCGCTGCGCCAAAGCCTGAAAGCCGGCGACACCGTGCTCATCCAGTTCGGCCATAATGACGCATCCAAGAGCAAGCCCGAACGCTTTGCAGCGCCCGAAACCAGCTATCGGCAGAATCTCGTCAGCTTCATCGCCGATGTCCGCGCGGCCGGTGCCACCCCCATCCTGCTGACGCCGGTCGCCCGGCGCTCCTTCGAAGGCGAAAAGGCCAAGGCTGATTTTCCCGAATATTCCGCCATCGTGCGCGAACTGGCAGCCTCCCTCAACGTGGAACTGATCGACCTTGAAAGCCGGTCGCGGCAACTGCTCGACCAGCTGGGCCGCGAGGCATCGCGCGCCTATTATCTCCATTATCCTGCCGGAACCTATCCCGCTTTTCCCAAGGGAATTGAGGATGACACGCATTTCAGCGAAGTGGGCGCGCGTCATATCGCGAACCTTGTTGCCGAAGGCCTTGCCCAAAGCGCGGCGCCCGTTGCCCGCCATGTTTCCGCCGACCGGCGCGACCTGATGATCGACACCCCCTTGGGAAGCAGCCAATGCCGCTAATGTCGCGCCGGGGCTGGCTTGCGGCGTCGCTGGGTGCCTCGCTGGCGCTCGGCAGCGGCACGCGCGCAGCCGCGAGAAATTCGCGGCCCTCCACCCGGCTGGCGGTCTGGCCCGGCGCCGCGCCGGGCGGCGACGCGGTAAGCGTGCAGGAAGCTGAAGTTCCGCGCTCCGCGAGCGGGCCCGCCGAGGACACAGCCTTTGTGCATGTCCGCAATCCCTTTTTGATCCACACGCCCGCCGTCGTCCCGAATGGCGCGGCGCTGCTGATCATTCCCGGCGGCGGCTATATGCGGGTCGCGGTGGGATTGGGCGGCAGGGCGCTGGCCGATCATTTCGCCCGCCTCGGCTTTGCGGTCTATACGCTGGTCTATCGCCTGCCCGCCGACGGATGGAGTGCCGGGCCCGATGCCCCGCTTCAGGATGCCCAGCGCGCCCTGCGCCTGATCCGGTCGCGCGCCGATCAGGACGGATTTGATGCGGAGCGGATCGGCATATTGGGAGGAAGCGCGGGCGGCCACCTCGCTGCACGACTGGCGCTGCGGCAGGATATGGCCGCCTATGCGGCTCAGGATGCGGTTGACAGGCTGCCGCTGGCGCCGCGGCTGGCGGGGCTGCTCTTTCCCGTGGTCGCGACCACCGGGTCCGACGCGCATCGCGGCTCCGTCAAACAATTATTCCCCGGCGGCGCCGCCGACGCCCGTGCCGCCGCCTATGGCGCCGACGCAGTTGTGGGGCCGGAAGCGCCGCCGATTTTCCTGGCCCATGCTTTCGACGACAAGGTCGTCGCCTGGCGCAATTCGGCCCGGTTGATGGACAAGCTGGCCGAGGCGTCGATCGCGCAGGAAACCCATTTTTTCGAGCGCGGCGGCCATGGCTTCAGCCTTGAAGGGCCCGCCGCGCGCTGGTCGGACCTGTTCCTCGATTTTGCGCGCCGCCACGGACTGATCTGACGTACCCCGCCGGGAGTCTGACTCTAGGCCGACGCGCCGCTCTTCGCCCGATAGCCCGCCAATTCGCTTATCTCGTCGGCGGTTGCCCGCACCCGGGCGGCCAGCTCCTCGCTATTCTCGTCGGTCAGATATTGCGCCGCGCTGGCGATGCTGAGGGCGAGGCAGATGCTGCCCTTTGCATTGCGAACCGGGCTGGCGATCGAGCGCACACCATCCCCTAATTCGCTTTCATGCCGCACCTGATCGGCATCGCGAAACTGCCGCATCCGTTCCAGCCACGCGTCCATCTTGTCCGCCGCCACGCGCCCGCCCTGCGAGAGGCGGTAGAGACGCTTCCATTCATCCTCGGGCTCGTCGAGGATCAGCGCCTTGCCCAGCCCTGTCTCGGCAATTGGTCGCCGGTCGCCGGGCGCGGTGGCGACGCGCAGACGCTGGGTGCCGGTCACGCGTTCGAGATGCCGCGACCAATCGCCCTCGCGCATTCCAGCGAAGACGCAAAAGCCCGTTTCTTCGGAAAGGCGGGTCATGATCGGGCGGGCATGGCGGACCAGATCGACCTGCTCGCCCGCCAGCACCCCCAGTTGCATGAGTTTCGGCCCAAGGGCGAATCCGTCGGAAGTACTGGACAGATAATCGCGCGACTTGAGCGCATGGGCGAGGCGATGCGCCGTCGTCTTGCTCATGTCGAGCTTGCGCGCCAGATCCACCGCCCGAACGGGGCCGTCGATCACCTCGTCAAGAATGTCGAGCGCCCGCATCAGCGTTTGCGCGCCCTTTACCTCGGGGTTCCCGGTCTTGCTGTCGGCCACTTTTGCCATCTTGGTTCACACCCCATTTTCAGGCGGCATGGTCGCCGCCAAATTTCATATTGTGAACATAGGGTCTGCATGCGAGCAACGCAATTGGACTTGGGGGATGATCGGTCAGAGTAGATTCTAGGCCCTGACTCTAGGCAAGACGGTCGATGATATCCTCCCCAATGTCCGCCAAGCGGGTGGTTCCGGTCAGCGCCATCGCCACCTGCATTTCCGCCCGGACAAGATCGAGCATATGCGAAATCGCCGCCTCCCCGCCCGCCGCCAGGGCATAGGCCCATGCCCGCCCGAGGAGGACGCCCTGCGCGCCGAGCGCCAGCATACGCACGACATCAAGGCCCGATCGCACGCCTCCATCGGCCAGAATGGGCATGCTTCCCGCCACGGCTTCGACGATCGGGGGAAGCGCGCGCGCCGTCGATAACGCTCCGTCAAGCTGGCGCCCGCCATGGTTCGACACCACAATGGCATCGGCCCCGGCCTGGCTTGCGAGCACGGCGTCTTCCGGGTCCAAAATGCCCTTGATCATAATCGACCCCGGCCATTGGGAACGGATCCAGCCGATATCGTCCCACCCGACCTTGGGCTCGAAATTGCCGCGCATCCACGCGAAAAAATCCTCAAGGCCCGTATTCGGGCCGAGGACGGGAGCGACATTGCCCAGCGCGTGCGGGCGTCCCCACAGGCCGACATCCCATGCCCAGCGCGGCCGCGTCAGCGCCTGTGCGAAACGGCGGAGGCCTCCGGCCAGTCCCGGTGCGCCTGCAAGGCCCGAGCGATAATCGCGATAGCGCGATCCGGGCACCGGCATGTCGACGGTGAAAACCAGCGTGGGGCAGCCCATTTGCGCTGCCTGTGCGAGCAGGTCGCGCATGAAATCGCGATCCCGGATCATGTAAAGCTGGAACCAGAAGGACCTGGTCGCCGCCGCCGCCACTTCGCCGAGCGGACAGGCCGATACCGTCGACAGGGTGAAGGGAATGCCCGCCTTCTCCGCCGCGCGCACCGCCTGGCATTCCCCTCGCCGGGCATTCATTCCGGCGAGACCAATGGGGGCGAGACCGACGGGCATCGCAAAATCCTGCCCCAATATCCGGGTCGACAGATCAATCTGCGACACGTCGCGCAGCACCCGCTGGCGCAAGGCGATGTCGGCAAGGTCCGCGCGGTTGCGCGCCAGCGTCACCTCCCCATAGGAGCCGCCGTCAATATATTCGAAGAGAAAGCGCGGCAGGCGGCGGCGCGCCAGCTCGCGATAATCATCGACCGAAGCGGCTTGCATATATCCCCCTGTCGCGCCCGTCAGATATCAAGATTGAGGCGGTAGATACGATCCGCATTGCGGCCGAAAAGATCATGCTGCTCGTCCCTCGAATATTGCGCGGCAATCCGGTGATAGGCGCGCAGGCTGTAATCGAAGGGCGCAAACAGCTTGTCGGTCGGCGTATCGCTCGCGAACATGCAGCGTCCGGGACCGAAGCGATCGATAACCTCTTCGACCAGCGGCGCGATTTTCTGGGCTGTCCAGTCGCGATAGATGAAGCCCATGCCGGAAATCTTTACCGAGACATGCGGAAGGGTCGCGAGCGCCTGCATGCCCCGGCGCCAGTCGGTGATGCCGTCCGGATCGCTCATCACGGGCATGCCCATATGATTGACGATTACCGGAATGCCCGGATGCCGCTCGATCAGGGGAGCGAGGCCCGGCATCTGCCCCGCATAGCATTGCAGGTCAAAGGAGAGGCCATATTTGCCGAGCAATCCGAAGCCCTCTCGCCAGCGCTCATCGCCGCTGAGGTCGCGCGGCGTATAGCTTCGGGCCGGATCGGGATGCCAGTTGAGGATCTGGCGAATACCCCGCACCCGGCCATGGGCAGCCTGCCTTTCCAGCAGCCGCTCGATACCGGGATCATCGAGCGGCGCGAAAGCAACGATCGCGCTGGGCAAGCCGTGGTCGGACGCCATGGCTTCGAGCC
This sequence comes from Sphingopyxis sp. MWB1, assembly GCF_000763945.1. Classification (NCBI taxonomy): domain Bacteria; kingdom Pseudomonadati; phylum Pseudomonadota; class Alphaproteobacteria; order Sphingomonadales; family Sphingopyxidaceae; genus Sphingopyxis; species Sphingopyxis sp. MWB1. The sequence continues at coordinate 35,344 of NZ_JQFJ01000001.1, read as the reverse complement.
ACTCGGTCTCGCCCAGCGCCTGCGCCGCATCGGCGCCCGCATCGATATGGACGCAGCCCTTCACATTCCACTGCGCCGCATCGGCCAGATAATCATCCAGCAGATAGTTGGAGGCGATCGCGGCGACATTTCCATTGGGCCCCTCCTCGTCAAAGGGGGGCGTCAACCAGGGATAGCGCAGCCGGTCGAGATCCCAGAAATGGACATGGGCATCGACGAAAGCAATGTCGGTTTCCATGGCGACCCTCCTCCCGCTGCCCGTCGTCAGAAAGTGGTCCGGCCGCCCGAGGTGTCGAAAGTCGCTGCCGTCGTGAAGCTGCACTCTTCCGACGCCATGAAGCACACCATCGCGGCGCTCTCGGCGACATGGCCCAGCCGGCCCATCGGGATTTTGGACCGCATATAATCCACCTGACTTTGCGGGAGCTGCTGCAGGATGGGGCTTTCAAAGGTCGCGGGCGTGAGGGCGTTGGCGATCACGCCCTTGCCCGCGAGTTCCTTGCCGAGCGATTTGGTGAGGCCGATCACCGCGGCTTTGGACGCCGAATAGGCGCTCGCATTGGGATTGCCTTCCTTCCCCGCGACCGATGCGACATTGACGATGCGGCCATAGCCCTTTTCCAGCATCAGCGGCAGGATGGCGCGGTTGCAATAGAATAGCCCGTTGACGTTCACGTCAAAAACCGCGCGCCAGCTTTCCACCGGATATTCGTGAACGGGTGCGGTCGCGCCGGTGATCCCGGCGGAACAGATGAGCACATCAATCTGGCCGCCGAGCAACTCCGCACTGCGGGCGGCGGCATCGCTGACAGCCGAAAAATCGGACACGTCGAGCGCACATATGCCCGCAGCCCCCGTCTCCTCCTGCGCGGCGGAAAGCGCGGCCGCATCGCGGTCCCATAGCAACACGCGCCCGCCCTCGGCGACGATGCGCGCGGCGCTCGCCTTTCCAAGGCCGGACGCGCCGCCCGTGATGACCGCGGTGCGCCCCGCGAAGCGATCGGCATAGGCTTTCACCGGAAGGCCTCACGCGACCAGGCGACGACCGACTGGTTCTGCTGGCCCAGCCCATCGATCGAAAGCGACAGCCTGTCCCCCGGTTTCAGGAAAATCTTCTCCGGCTTTTTGCCCTCCCCGACACCGGGCGGGGTGCCGGTGATCATCAGGTCGCCGGGATGCAGGGTTACAAATTCGCTGACATAGGAGATGAGTTCGGCGATATCGAAGATCATCGTTTTTGTATTGCCGGTCTGCATCCGCTCGCCATTGAGGTCGAGCGTCATGTCCAAACTCTGGGGATCGCCAATGTCGTCGGGGGTCACCAGCCAGGGACCGGTCGGGCAGAAAGTGTCATGCCCCTTCCCCTTCGACCATTGTGAACCCCGCTCTTTCTGGTTGAAACGCTCCGACACATCATTGACAAGGACGTAGCCGGCCACATGGTCCAGCGCCTCCTCGCGCGAGACATAGCGGCACGTCTTGCCGATCACGACGCCCAGCTCGACTTCCCAGTCTCCGTGGGTCGAGCCTTTGGGCAGCACAATATCGTCATTCGGCCCGCTCAGGCTCGACAGGGCCTTCATGAACATGACGGGCTCGGTCGGGATGGGCAGATTGGATTCGATCGCATGGTCGCGATAGTTGAGACCGATGGCGACGATCTTGGTCGCGCCGGAAAAGGGCACACCCAGGCGCGGCTCCCCCTCGACCAGCGGCAGCGCGGCGGGATCGACCGGGCCAAGCGATACGATGGCGTCCACCGTTATATCGTCGATCCGGCCCGACAGGTCGCGGATGTTGCCATCGGCGTCGATCAGACCGGGTTTTTCGGCGCCAGCGGCACCATAGCGGCAATATTTCATGGGATAATCCTCAGTTCGAATAGGGTCGATGAAGGGGAATGTCGCGATTGAGCTCGACCCCGAAACCGGGCTTGTCGAGCTCGCTTGCCCGGATGCGTCCGTTCACGGGGACCGGTTCGCCCAGCAGTTGCGGCGAGAACATCGGCACCACTTCGGTGGGGCCGGGATGCATCATCAGAAACTCGGCGAAAGGCGAGTTATGCCGGGTGATGACGAAGTGATAGCTATAGACGGACGAGCCATGCGGCACCATCATGACGCCGCGGCTATCCGCATAATTGGCTATCTTGATCAGCTCGGTCACCCCGCCGCACCAGCCGACATCGGGCTGGATAATGTCGCAGCATTCCATGTCCATCAGCATGCGGAAGCCCCACCGCGTCGCTTCATGTTCCCCGGTGGTGACCAGCAGCCCCTTTGGCGCATTTTTGCGGAGCTGCGCATAACCCCAATAATCGTCGGGCGAGAGCGCTTCCTCAATCCACTTGAGCCCGCATTCATCCCACGCGCGATGGGCGAGGCGCGTGGCATAATCGATATCCAGCGCCATCCAGCAATCATACATCAGCCAGAAATCATCGCCGCATTTCGCCCGCATATCGGCCAGCAGCGCGATATTTTTCTCCAGCCCCTCAAGCCCTTCGGCTGGCCCGTGATGCAGCGGCAGCTTCCCGCCGATAAACCCCAGTTCCTTGGCAATGTCCGGGCGTGCGCCGGTCGCGTAAAATTGCAATTCCTCGCGCACCGCCCCGCCCAGCATATGATAGACGGGCTCGCCGCGAAGCTTTCCGAGCAGATCCCATATCGCAAGATCGACGCCCGACAGGGCGTTCACGACCAAACCCTTGCGACCATAATATTGGGTCGAAAAATACATCTGGTCCCAGATCTTCTCATATTCCGCCGGGCTGCGCCCGACGAGAAAACGGGCGAGATGTTTTTCGACAATGTAGCAGGCCGGCTCCCCGCCGGTCGTCACCGCAAAGCCGATAGTACCGTCCTCCGCCTCCAGCTCGACGACGAGCGTGCCGAGCACATTGATCCCGAAACTTTGGCGAGACTGACGATATTCGGGGTAGCGCGACATCGGGGTGGCGATGTGATCGTCGATCCAGTGCCCCTCCCCCTGATCGTGATAATCGGCACCGCCCCCGCGCACGGTAAACGCGCGTACGTACTTGATGCGTGGCAGCGCCATCCCGCTCCTCCCTTTCATGATTGCCATTATGTGGTACGCAGTATTATAAAATGGTACTCGAGGCGTCAATAGACGCGCGTTGACAATTGAGCGGCAGGCGCTTGGCGGCCCCGCGTCGGGAGAATGTGGGATGACGAATCTTCTGGAAGGCAAGACATTGCTGGTGACCGGTGCATCGGCCGGAATTGGCCGCGCCGCGGCGATTGGCGCGGCGCGACATGGTGCCGATGTCGGCATCAACTATTCACGCGATGATGCCGGCGCCGAGGCGGTTATCGCCGAAATAGAGTCGCTGGGACGCCGCGCCATCGCGGTAAAGGGCGACGTTTCCGACCCCGCCACCGCCCAGGACTTTATCGCACGCAGCACGGCGGAATTGGGCAAGGTCGACATCTTCGTCAACAATGCGGGCATTTGCCCCTTTCACGCATTTCTCGACATGCCCGTCGAAACGGTCGATCGCACGATGCGGGTCAATTTGCACGGCGCCTATTATATGGTGCAGGCCGCCGCGCGGCAGATGGTCGAGCAAGGCCATGGCGGAGCGATCATCGCGGTGTCGTCGATTTCCGCGTTGGTCGGCGGCGAGTTCCAGACGCATTATACGCCGACGAAGGCGGGGGTGCATTCGCTGATGCAGTCCGCCGCCATCGCGCTGGGCAAGCATGGCATCCGCTGCAACTCGCTCCTTCCCGGCACGATCCTGACCGACATCAACAAGGATGATCTCGCCGATCAGGACAAAAGGGACCGCATGACGGCCCGCATCCCGCTCGGACGGCTGGGCGATCCCGAGGATATGGTCGGCCCCATCGTCTTTCTGGCGTCCGACATGGCCAATTATGTCACCGGCGCAGCGCTGCTCGTCGACGGCGGCGCCTTCGTCAACCTGCAATAAGGATGTCGCGCTTGAGCCTCCACGATGATGCCGCAAAGGCGCGGACCGGCCGGGACGACTGGAATGCGACGATCCTTGCCGGGCTCGCCAATTATATCGATTCAGGATCGATCGTGTCGGGGGCAGCCGCGCTCGCCCTCTGGACGTCGCTTTACGGCCTGTCGGACAGCCTGCTAGGTCTGATCGCCGCCTTTGGCCCCAATGCCATTGGCGCAGGTATCGGCGCCTTGGTCGGCGGGTGGCTTTGCGACAGGTTTGGCCGCAAACGCATCTATCAATATGACATGCTTCTTTATGCCGCGGGCATGACCATCCTTGTGTTCGCCGTCGCGCCCTGGATGATCGTGCTCGGCTTTGTGATCGTCGGCCTGGCGGTGGGGGCGGATATTCCGGCAAGCTGGTCGCTCATCGCCGAAGAAGCGCCCGCCGACACCCGCGGCAAGCATTCAGGCGTCGCGCAAATTCTCTGGAATCTCGGCCCGGTTGTCGTGCTGCTGATGTCGCTGGCGCTGGCGGGGCTCGGCGAACTGGGCGCGCGGCTGGTCTTCGCACATCTGGTAATTGTCGCGCTTGGACTGACTTTCTTGCGGCGAAAGATGCACGAATCGCGGCCCTGGACCGAAACGCAGTCCGCCGATTTCGTCGCGCCGCCGATATCGTCGCTTTTCCGCCGTCCCTATCTCGTCTCCATCCTCGCACTTGTCGGAATCTATGGCTTCTGGAATTTGTGGGCCGGAACGAACGGGCTGTTCTTCCCCTATCTGATGGAGACGCTGGGGGTGGCAACCCGCGCGCAGAGCATTGCGCTGCAATGCCTCAATTTCGCGCTGGGCATGCTCGCCAATTATCTGGTTTTCATGAAGCTGGTCGACCGGGTCAGCCATCGCGCGATGTTCCTGATCTCCGCCATCGCGCAGGTCGTCGGGATGAGCCTGCTCGCCCTCCTGCCGCTGAACGTGCCCGTCGTCCTAGCCCATGTGGTGATTCTCGGCTTTTTCCAAGGCTTTGGCGCGCAAAGCTTCTTTCAGCTGTGGAGCGCGGAAATGTTTCCGACGGCGCTTCGCAGCACCGCGCAGGGGCTGTGCTTTGCGATCGTGCGTATCGGCCTTGGCCTGTTCAGCCTGTTCGTGCCCTTTCTGGCGTCGGCGGATTTCGCTGTCCTCGCCTGGATACTCACCGGCTTTCTGGCGCTCAGCGCGCTGGTCGGATGGCTATGGGCCCCCGATAATGCGGGCAAATCGCTGGAACAGATCGAACGCGAACAGCGCGTCGGTCTCCGGTGAAAAATCATCACAGGGCCTGACCTGTACATGGCCCCTTTGGAAGCCCGACCTGCGCCCAGCCGTCGTGCAAGAAACCAACCGACAGGGAAAATGGTAGCGGAGGAGGGACTCGAACCCCCGACACGCGGATTATGATTTAGATCACGAACGCTTGTTTTCAATTACTTAGGCGTAAACGAAACTGGAAAAAAGCTCAATAAAATCAATAACTCACCATTTCGTCTGTAAACGGAATCCACTTTTCTAACGGCTCTCTCCGCCAATTTTTCGACCAGCCAGTGCTATGAAAATTAGGACGATGCGCCACCGTTGGAAGTTGCTTGGCAAGAAAGGGCGGTGGCCAACGAACGCCATTTTTTAACCAAACTTTCTGCGTTAGTGCTAACGATAGTCCATGCGCTTTTTAGCTAACGGCCCTCGCCTCCCCTCCCACCTGCTAACCCAGCGAGATGAAGGCAATGTCATCTTCTTTTGCGGCGCGGGGATTTCTCGCCGAGCTGGGCTTCCTGATTTCGCGGGACTCACACAAAAGGTCGTGGAGCGGCTGGGCGCGGAAAAAGCACTCGTCGCGATAAACCGCAAGGACAGCTCGGATCGCGTTTTTAACCTGCTGGTTCGAGAGTTTGGCCAGTCCGAGATTGATCGGGAAATTTACTCGGCGCTGAAAGCCGTTGGAAAGCCTGACCTCTCATGCCATCAGACAATTCTTGATCTTTCCAGAGGTGTGGACGGGCGCCCTCAACTTGTCACCACGAACTTCGATCTTCTTTTTGAGGCGGTCGAAAAGCGCATTTCACGGGTCGTCCCTCCGGCACTACCTGATCTGTCATTGCAGCAATCCATAGATGGCGTGGTTTATCTGCATGGTCGCCTCCGAAAGCCAGAAGTAGGCATGGCTTCCGGCTACGTTATTAGCAGTGCGGACTTTGGTCGGGCATATCTGTCCGAAGGTTGGGCGACTCGCTTCGTCAAGGCCTTGCGCGAGCGATACACAATCGTTCTGCTGGGCTATCGAGCGGAAGACCCGCCGATGCGCTATCTGCTGGAAGGTCTGAACGCTGCTGATGGTGTCAGCTATAATTCACCGATCTATGCGTTTACCCAAGGTGATGAGGGTGACGCGGAAGAGGAATGGCAGGATCGAGGCGTAACCCCGATCTGTTATCGGAAAAGCGACGATCATGCAGGATTGTGGGATACTCTGTCAGCGTGGGCGGATGCCGTGCGAAATCCGGAAGGATGGACCAACAACGTAATTGGCATCGCCCAAAAGCGACCCATTGAGGTCACTCCGCATGAGCGGGGGCAAGTCGTGGAATTGGTAAGCAGCAAGCAAGGGGCGAAGCTGTTTGCTGATGCGAAACCGGCACCGTCAGCGGAATGGATGTGTGTCTTTGATCCCAATGTTCGATATGCCGAGCCGAGAAAGCGGTCGTGGGACGACAAGGAGGAAATCGACCCGCTCGACCTCTATGGACTAGATGATGATCCGCCTCGCCCCCCAAAGGAAGCCAACGGGCAGCGGAGCATTCCCGGCTTTAATCCGCTCAACTGGCAGCATGGCGATGCAAGCTTCCCTGAACGAATTGGATTGAGAGGGTGGAACTCACAATGGGTGAACCCGTTGCCGGAGCGCCTCCACCATATCGCTCGATGGTTCGGTGATGTGATGCATGAACCCGTCGCCGTTTGGTGGGCGGCGGGCTGGAAGCAACTTAACCCGAATATGCTCTGGTTCGTCGTTAGACGGCTAGATCGCGGCGAAGGCGAGATACCGCAAGAGGCGATCACCTTCTGGCGCCTCTATCTTGAAAGCTGCGATCATGGCGGCAATTTTGATCGCGAGTATGGCTGGTTCGAATTCCGCTCGATGGTTGGAAAGGAAGGCTGGTCAAGCGCGACGTTGAGGTTCTTTGAACGTGTTTCTCAGCCTCGCGTTGAGTTCAGGAGGGACAGCTACGGGCGCAGTTATCCCGTTGAGAAAAGCTGGGACGACTTGCCTCTCAGGCGACTGGTTGATGCCAAGGTCAGGGTTCTGGATCGGCACAATGAAAAACTGGACATTCCCGACGAGCAACTAGTCTTTGTCATTGCCGTCGTGCGGCGCTGCCTTCTGGCCACATCATCCCTTCTCGACGAGATAGGCACTTTGTGGGGGTCTATGCCAACCCTCCACCCCACGGGGGAACGAGGGGAGTCCTTCCACGGGCGAAAGACACAGTATTTTCTATGGTTTCGTGACCTGTTTGTTCGCCTCGTCGAGCTTGACCCTGAGGCAGCGGCACTCGAAGTGAGGCAATGGTCCATCAATGATACCTACTTCTTTGGAAAGCTGTCCATTTACGCGGCTATGTTCCCCGAAGTAGTGTCCGCAGGCCGAGCGACCACGCTTCTGTCAGAGGTGAACGACCGGATTTTCTGGGAACCGCGATGCCAAAGGGAACTTCTCTTCACGCTGCGAGCGCGCTGGCCTGATTTCACCAGCAGGCAACGTCGAGCAATTGAGCGAAGGATCGCCAAAGGCCCGGCAAGATGGGAGGAGGAGAAAGCTTCTGACTTCCGGCGGCGCAGAGCTGTGTATTCCGCTGAAAGATTGGCATGGCTGGAATTGAACGGCTGCCCGTTGACCCCTGCGACGGTAAAAGCGCTTGCAAAACTGAAAACCGTTGATCCCAAATGGTCCGACGATTGGGCGGGCAATGCAGACCGCTCACTCGATTCACGTGGCGGTATGGTCGAGCGAGTCACAGATACTCGTGGCATCGAGTCAGCCCCCATCGGTAAGATTCTCGATGAGGCCCGAAGAAAGACTGAGAACCGTCATGGAGAGCTAAGGGATTTCCGCCCGTTTGAGGGTCTTGTCGCAGCGCAGCCTTTCCGCGCGCTAGCCGCACTGCGTTTCGCACTGCGAAATGACGATGTTCCAACCGGCTTCTGGGAAGCACTGCTATCGAACTGGCCGGAGGAGACTTCCCTGAGGTTGCGCTGGCTCGTCGCCCATACCGTCTCCAACCTCCCAGCAGATGCGCTCAAGACGCTGAGGCATTATGTCCCAAGATGGTTTGAGAAGCATTTGGAAGCGTTGGCGCACGCGGATCGCTCCCGTGCTCTAGCTATCTTCGACAAGGTAATTGCCGCTTATGTCGCAGCGGCCCCCGAGGTGACTAAGAGCGGCATAGGACATACGACTGTCGGCGGTGTTGTCCAGGATCGCTCTGAGGTTTCTGTCAGCAAGGCAATCAATAGTCCGATAGGTGGTCTAGCCGAAGCGCTTTGGGATCTTATGCCAGACAAGGCGTCCGAAAAGGGGCCGATGCCAGATGGTGTAGGTGAACGCTTTGAAGCTCTTTTCGGAGCCAATGGCGACGGAAGCGGACATGCCGCCTGTGTGGTCGCGCGACATTTTCCTTGGCTCGATCATTGGTTCCCGGAATGGTCAAATCGGATTCTTCGACCAATGTTCGCGCTTGATCATCCACTCTCTGAGGCCGCTTGGCATGGCTTTGCTACTAGCCCCCAATGGCCCTCGACGCAGACGCTCAGAATGCTCTGCCCTTATCTGCTTGATTTGCTTAAAGGCGAACCGGCGTGGGAGCTGGATGAATCCGAGAAGCAGCACCTAGTTCAGAAACTGGTCTGGTTAAGCGAACCTTCGAACGATGAGGGCCAGCTAATCTCGTTCCAGCAAGTGCGTGGTGTTCTGGCTTCTTTGGATGACAAAGGTCGGAGCGATGCGCTTTGGTTATTGGGTCGAATCGTATCAAAGGATGGGCAATGGGAGACGTTCGTAAAGCCCTTCATCGAGCAAGCTTGGCCGCGTCAGGTGAAGTTCCGAACCGATAGCGCTTCCCGAGGCTTCGCACACCTGGTCGAACAATCCGGCGATAACTTCCCGGATGCCGTCCGAACAGTCCTCAGCCTCTTAAGGCCTGTCGCCCATCTTGACATGCTAACCTACCGTCTATCCAGAGAGGCGGAAGAAGGCACCACTGACTTCGCCCAGAAGTTTCCGACAGAGACACTTCAACTGCTCAATGCGTTGGTTGCGGATGACAGGTCGCAAATGCCTTATGAATTGGGCAAGGCCTTGGAGGTCATAGCAGAAGCTGACCCCGCGTTGCGACCCACAAAAGAATGGCGCCGCCTGAATGACCTGACCCTTTAACCAAAGAGTGACCCAAAAAAGGCATCCAACTCATGTTCAAACACCCCCTAGAGCCGCGGATGCATGATCCTTCAGCTTGGTAGAGAAAGCCCCGCTTTGGGCGGGGTCGCAAGAGGATCCACAGGCGCGTTGACAGGACAAACTGTAAACGGTGTGTAAACAGCCCAATCATTCAACACACATGCAGGGCGCTAAGTCATTGATTCTATTGGTAGCGGAGGAGGGACTCGAACCCCCGACACGCGGATTATGATTCCGCTGCTCTAACCAGCTGAGCTACTCCGCCCCGAAAGGCTCGCCGCTGTGGGCGAGCCGCGCCTATAAGCAGCACAGTGCCAGTGGTCAATATGCTCTTCGTTCGCCCCGGAATTTGATGATATGCGGCCTTTCGTCCGCGTTCACCCTGTGCCGCGACAGCGTCAGGCCGATGATCGATACCGCAGGCGGCGGCTCTGCATTGTGCTGCAATTGTTTCAACAAGGCGCGCGCTTCGGCGTGAGGGCGATGATTCTGCACCGTGATATGAAAACGCGGTTCGGCTCTGTCGGCGCCCAGAATCAACCCCTCCAGCTCATGCGCCAACCGATGCCATATTGCCTGCAATTCGGAGCTGTGAAGAGCGAAAGCCACGCCTTTCTCCAGCAAATAGGGCTCCCCGAGCCGGACATCAAAGGCGCGATACTCGGCCGCGATTGCACGAACCCGGCGGGAAATTTCGTCTGCCGCCGAAGGGGGGAGATGGCGGAACAAGGTGATATGAGCAGGCCCCGCGCCGGGCGGCACAGGAAAATGGGCGCGGCGCATTTTATCAAAATATCGCTGAGATGCCGCACCCATCGCTCCATTAAGGACGATGGGTGCGGCACCAGTGGACCGAATGGGAGGGGGTATACCCGGCCCACTGGATGCGAGAGGGAACGGACGCGGAGGACGGAGGAAATGTCCGCAATCCATGGGGATGCCCTTTCTCGTTAGGGCGCATTTGGTCCTAGCCGCTCGCCCGCGCCAATTGATAATTGGGATCACAATGATCGTATAAAACGATGAAATAATATTATCAGATACTTATGCGATTATTTCACAGTTTAAGAGTGGTTAACTTGCGACCCAAATCGGATTTTTCTTGCAGAATCCGCTCGATACCGGGTGCAAGAGTGAAAATGAATCGCCTCCCCCTTCCCGCGGCTACATCTCGCCGCGCTCGCGGCGCAGCGCATACCATTTTTCGACATTGGCATTATGCTCGGCCAGAGTGCGCGAAAAAACATGGCCGCCATCGCCGCGCGCCACGAAAAAGAGATAATCGGTGGGCGCCGGGTCGAGCACCGCCGCAATCGACGCTTTGCCTGGATTGGCAATCGGCCCCTTGGGCAGGCCCGCCATGGCATAGGTGTTATAATCATTCACCGCCTGGATTTCCGACCGCCGGATGCGGCGGCCCAGCGGCTTGCCCTTGGTGAGGGGATAGATGATCGTCGGATCAGCCTGCAGCTTCATTCCGACCTTGAGGCGGTTGGTATAGACACCGGCCACGGTCCGCCGTTCGGACGAAATGGCCGTTTCCTTTTCCACGATTGACGCCAAGGTCATCACTTCATTGCGATCCTTGACGACTGCCCTTTTGCTTCGTTTTTCCCACAATTCGTCAAAAGCCTTGTCCATCGCCGCCTGCATGCGTTTCAACACGGCTGCGCGGGTTTCCCCCGTTGTGAAGGCATAGGTATTGGGCAAGACGCTACCCTCGGCGGGCACCGGAACCTCGCCCTTCAACCGCTCTTCAGCCATCAGCCTTTCCCACACGAGAATAGATGGCATGCCTTCGGGAATGGTCACGAAACGCTGAAGCGTGCGCCCCGATTGGAGCAGCGCCAGAATGTCGCCAGCGTCCATCCCCTTTTCAATTTCATATTCACCCGGCTTGATCGGATCGCTGCCGCCAAAAAAGCGGGCATGGTTGACGAAGGATGAAGCGGAGGTCGCGCCTGCCTCTTCCAATATGTCGCCAGCTTTTGCGATGCTCGCCCCTTGGGGGATCACAACCACCATGTCGCGCGGCGCCCCGTCGGAGCAGGCTGTTAGCCACAGGGAGGCTATCAAGATGATCAGCCAGCGAAATGGGGGCATGCGTCTCTCCATCAAAGTCGAAAAAATCGCCCGATTGGGCCCCGCGGCGCTTCAGCTTTGCACCGCCACGGTCCTGCGCGGTCGGAGCGATAATAGAGCATGGCGCAGCGCACCGGGAAAGAGGCTTTTCGTTACGCTTTCGCGCTTTTCGATACCAAAGGGCCCACCTCACCGGAAAGGCGAGACGGGCCCGTTTTCACCCATTTTATACCGTCGACGGTGTCAGTCGACCGCCTTGAGGATCAGGCTGGCGTTGGTCCCGCCGAAACCAAAGCTGTTGTTGAGCGCCGCCTTCACGGACCGCTTGCGCGCTTCGTGCGGCACCAGATCAACGCCCTCTGTCCCCTCGTCGGGATTGTCGAGGTTCAGCGTCGGCGGGACGATCTGATCGCGGATGGCAAGGATGCAGAAAATGGCTTCCACCGCGCCCGCGCCGCCCAGCAAATGGCCGATGGCCGATTTGGTCGAGCTCATCGAAACGGTGCCGATCGCATCACCGAACAGCCGCTTCACCGCGCCCAGTTCGATGGTGTCGGCCATGGTGGATGTGCCATGCGCATTGATATAATCAATGTCGGCAGGGGTCATCCCCGCCTTTTTGAGCGCCATTTCCATCGAGCGATAGGCGCCGAAGCCATCGGGATGTGGCGCGGTGACATGATAGGCGTCACCCGACAGGCCGTAACCCACCACTTCGGCATAAATGGTCGCGCCGCGCGCCTTGGCATGCTCATATTCCTCGAGCACAACGACACCCGCGCCTTCGCCCATCACAAAGCCGTCGCGGTCCCTGTCATAAGGGCGGCTTGCCTTTTCAGGCGCGTCATTGCTGCTCATATTGAGCGCGCGCGCCTGGGCAAAACCCGCGATGCCAATGGGGCAGATGGTCGATTCCGCGCCGCCCGCCAGCATGATGTCGGCATCGCCGTCCTTGATCATGCGCGCCGCATCGCCAATCGAATGCGCGCCGGTCGAGCAAGCGGTGACGACCGCATGATTCGGCCCCATCAGCCCATATTTGATGCTGACCTGTCCAGAGATCAGGTTGATCAGGCGGCCATGGACGAAATGCGGGCTCACCCGGCCGGGCCCTTTTTCGGCCAGCAGCAGGCTTTCGCTTTCAATACCCGGCAGGCCGCCAATTCCGGAACCGATCGAACAGCCCGCGCGCAGCTTTTGCTCATCGGTCATCTCGGTCAGCCCGGCATCCTCCAGCGCCTGTCCCGCCGCGTCGATGCCATAGACGATGAAGGGATCGACCTGACGCTGGATCTTGTGATCGACGCGCTTCATCGGATCAAAACCATATTCATGGTCGGCCGGCTTCACTTCGCAAGCGATGGTGCATTTTTGGTCCGACGCGTCGAAACGGGTGATCGTTCCAGCCCCCGATTTGCCAGCTATCAGATTGGCCCAGCTCGTCTCGACGTCCCCGCCCAGCGGCGTCACCAATCCCAAACCCGTCACCACTACCCGGCGCATATTCATTCCTTTCATCGCCCCCAAAGGGCCGTCACCCACAGCCTGCTTCGACCGCTCAACGTCCCACGCATAAAAAAAGCTTCCCGGTCACAGCGCATGCTTGCTGGACCGGGAAGCCGGAAACGCGTGGGCGGCGCCGCCGCGTCCGGCCATGCCGGACCGAACGGATCAGCCCTTGTTCGTATCGATATAATCGATGGCGTCCTTGACGGTCGAAATTTTTTCCGCCGCATCGTCGGGGATTTCGACGCCAAATTCTTCTTCAAACGCCATCACCAGTTCGACGATATCAAGGCTGTCGGCGCCCAGATCGTCGATGAAGCTTGCTTCTTCGGTGACCTTGTCGGCTTCGACGCCCAGATGCTCAACGACGATCTTCTTAACCCGTTCAGCCGTATCGCTCATGCACAGTTCCTTTTCTGACTATGTCGTGAATATTGGGATTTGCCCTAAAGCGCGCCGACGAAGCTGGCAAGAGGGCTAGGTAAGATTGCGCGGCCACTCAGCAGCATCGCAGCGGTGAACTTCCAAGCCGGATGCCGTCATGCCCTGCCCATTATAGCCCCGTCCCATATCCGGATAAAATAGGCGCTCCCCATCCTTCTATCAAGATATCCGGTGGAGCGAAAAGCGGCATCGCTGCAAAAGCGCTATGGCGCCACCCCGGAATCGCGCAAAGCCGCCCGCGTTCGCTGAAGCATTCTGGATGAAAATATAAAACGGCCAAGCACCCGCTCTGTCGACGCTTCGGCGGGCAGGCCACTGTCGGCCCGCACCTGCGCCCATAGCTTCCGCCCTTCGGGAAGGCGCCCTTCGCGCGCAACGGCGATGGCCCGCACGATCCTCTGCTGCGGCTCGACATTGGAAGGCGAAGGCATGGCGTCCAGAATCGCAAGCGTCTCTTGCTGCTGCCCGCGCTCGGAGGTTAAAAAGGCGAGCGATACCGCAGGAAGCCCGGTCGGCGCCGCATCGAGTGCAAGCGCACGGCGCAGCAAGGCTTCGCCCTCTTCCTCATCGCCGCAAGTGGCGCGATAAACGCCCAGAAAGCCGCTGATATTCGAATCATAGCGATTCAAGGCGAGGGCCGCATCCCCCATCGCCTGACTGCTGGAGCAATTGCCTTCATAAAAATGCGCGCGCGCCATCGCGAACAGCCCGGCTGGCTTGTTGATGCCATTGCGATAGGCCCGGTCGGCCAGGTTTCGCGCCTCCGCATAATATTCCTGACCTTCTTCGCTTCCTTTCGCTCTTTGCCACTGGTCAAAGCGAAGCCAGGACAGGGAAGCGAGCGCAACGGGATCCAGCGGACGCGCCGACACCGTCGCCTGTAAACAGCGCCCCACCCGCTCGGCATCCTCCAGAGCTTGCATGTGCCGCAGCCGCTGAAATTGGGCGAGGCAGGGATAGCCGGGTGCAAAATCGCTGGGCCGCCGCTGCACCTGATCGCGAACGATCACGCCATAGTCGCTACCGATTTGTGCAATAACCGGGTCGAGGGCCGCATATTCGGGCTCATCCTCGTCACTCAGGCGCAGTTGCTGGGACCAGATTGTGCGCTGGTCCGACAGGCGGTTGAGCATGATGGTGACGTCCACCGGCTCCTCATCCGCCCCGGCGAGCGATACGTCGATGCGATAATCCGCGCTCGGGCGCGCGCTTCCCTCGCTGCTGCGCGCGCTCAACAGGTCGACCATGTCGAAACGGCGCAGCCCGTCGCGCAGTCGCCCGTCGACGGCCCGCGCCAGCGCCCTGCCCGTCGCTGTTTCGCTGCCCGAAGGCGCGCTGATTTCAACCACAGGATAGCTGCGCGGATCGGGCGCAAGCAGCCCGTCGCGTTCGCTCACCACCCGCCAACCGACGAGCAGCAGCAATCCCAGAATAAAAAGGGCTGGCCCTACCCAGTGCCAGCCTCTTTGCAGGTCCGATGGCGGCTGCATCAAACCAGCCGCTGCGTCTTCGCCGATCAGGGCGTTGGGATCATCCCCGGGATCATATTCCCGAACAGGCGCCGGGGGTGCGGCGCGATGCTGCACCACCAGTTCATAGCTGCCTTGCGGCACCCGCAGGCGATAGGCCCAGGGCCTTTCGCCATAATAGCGGTCGAGCAGGCTGCGAAGCCGCCCGATCATCACGCGGGGATAGCTGTCGACCGCCGGGTCGAAATCGGCATCGCGCCCCAACGCTTCGGTCGCAATGGCATAGGCCTTGGGGGCCACGCGTGCACCCTGCAGCCGATGATCGGCGAGAAATTGCAAAAGCCGCGATAAAACCGGCGACCGAATGAAGAGCGGGGATTGAAGAAGCTCCGCCAGTTCCCTGACGATAATCTTGTCAGCTTCGTCCCGGTCGACATTCTCTTTTATGTCTGTCTGGTCCATGCTGCGCCTCAATTGCCCCAGGCGGGCGATAAGATGAACAGGCCAATCACATACGCCAATGCCGTGAATTTATTGATCGTAACGGTAACAGACTGCTGAAAAATCATATCAGAAAAATGCGTTATCGCCAAATATCGGCAAAAACTGCGCAAATCGAGTTAACAAATACTTTCGATTTGGCGATACCCCGCTACGTGACCCCATGTTACTGCAACTCCCCTTTGATTTTTGAGAAGATTTTACTGTCGCGGTGTCCCCCCACAGCGCCGTGGCCTGCCTGGCCCTCCGCCTTGGCAGCTAAGTGAAAACGATGGACCAAAGGTGCGAGCTGGTCCCTGGCACCTTTGACCCAACCCACCGGTTTCACGCACTGCGACTTCGCCGGATGGACCGACAGCCCCACCTGTCTCCATCCGGCAAGTCCACCAGCATATGAAATCTGTCATATTGCATGATCAAGCCCCGTTTGATCCGCCCCTTCTGACGCGGACCAAGGGCGGGGACGCCGAAAGACTCCGACGCCCAAGTCCTTTAATCCATGTCAGAATTTCACTTTTGCGCGGATGCGTCCGACTTGCAAGGGCCTGTGTGAACGCTGGTCATCTGCATGATCATTTCCATATCGGACCCATTGGGCATCTTGCCCTTGGTCGAAATGGACACATCGGTCTTTTTGGGTTCGATCGTTCCCGTCAGCGCCATATCGACGTCCTGCCCATTCTGGGTGCAGACGCCCGCGATATCGACCTTGCCGCCCGCGATTTCTTCCCGCGACCATTTGCATTCGCCATCCTTGCCCGGCCCCTTGGCCAGCTCGGCGGCGATATCTTCCTTGTCGACCTGTTCCTGGGTGAAACACTGGTCGAGGCCGCTGGCGCCTTCCATCATCTGCTTCATGCCCTCACGCATCTCGTCGGGCATGCCGGGCACATCAAATTTGACGAGCTTGACATCGGTGCGCCAATTTCCCGCCTCGCGCTTCACCGTGCCGCCGGCATTTTCATCCGACGCACCGGAACATCCCGCCAATGCCAACAAGGCTCCAGCCATGGTCAGCGCTGCAAATTTCTTCATGGTCGGTGCTCCTGTCGTCGAACGGGGGGAATATATCTCATAGCGATTGTGATCGCCCCTCTTCACTAGCATATTGTGGGTGATGGCAATTCAGATTCGTACCTCGCTCGACGAAATCGACACTTCGGCCGATTATGTCCCCCACCGCCCGGCGCGCCCGGAAAAGGTGGAAGGCGGCAAGCGTTTCGAGCTGGTGAGCGAATATGAACCCGCGGGCGACCAGCCGACCGCAATCAAGGAACTGGTCGAAAGCGCGCTGTCGGGTGAACGCGATCAGGTGCTGCTCGGCGTCACCGGATCGGGCAAGACCTTCACCATGGCCAAGGTGATCGAGGAGCTGCAGCGCCCCGCCCTCATCCTCGCGCCGAACAAGATTCTCGCCGCACAGCTTTATGGCGAGTTCAAAAGCTTCTTCCCCAACAATGCGGTCGAATATTTCGTCAGCTATTACGACTATTACCAGCCCGAGGCCTATGTGCCGCGCAGCGACACCTATATCGAAAAAGAATCGAGCGTGAACGAGGCGATCGACCGGATGCGCCACTCGGCAACGCGCGCGTTGCTCGAACGCGACGATGTCATCATCGTCGCCTCGGTCTCGTGCCTCTATGGCATCGGCTCGGTCGAAACCTATTCGGCGATGATCTTCGATCTCAAAAAAGGCCAAGTCGCTGACAGTCGCGAAATCATCCGCAAGCTTGTCGCGCTCCAGTACAAGCGCAACGATCAGGCGTTTGCGCGCGGCAATTTCCGCGTGCGCGGCGACAGCCTGGAGATCTTCCCCTCGCACTATGAGGATATGGCGTGGCGCGTCAGTTTCTTCGGCGACGAGATTGAGGAGATCACCGAGTTTGACCCGCTGACGGGCAAGAAGATCGCCAATCTCAACGCGATCCGCGTCTATGCCAACAGCCACTATGTGACGCCGGGACCGACGCTCAAACAGGCGACCGAGGCGATCCGTCACGAACTCGCCGAACGACTGAAGGAGCTGGAGGCCGAGGGCCGCCTGCTCGAAGCCCAGCGGCTCGAACAGCGCACCAATTTCGACCTCGAAATGATCGCCGCGACGGGAAGCTGCGCGGGCATTGAAAATTACAGCCGCTTTTTGACCGGCCGCCTCCCCGGCGAACCGCCGCCGACGCTGTTCGAATATTTGCCCGACAACGCCCTGCTCTTCGTCGACGAAAGCCACCAGACGATCCCGCAGATCGGCGCGATGTCAAAGGGCGACCACCGCCGCAAGATCACGCTGGCCGAATATGGCTTTCGCCTGCCCTCGTGCATCGACAACCGCCCCTTGCGGTTCGCCGAGTGGGACGCGATGCGTCCGCAGACGGTCAGCGTCTCGGCAACGCCGGGAACGTGGGAGATGGAACGCACGCAGGGCGTCTTTGCCGAACAGGTGATCCGCCCCACCGGCCTCATCGACCCGCCGGTCGAGATCAAGCCCGTCGAGGAACAGGTCGACGATCTGATCGCCGAGGCGAAAAAGACCGCCGCAGCGGGATACCGCACCCTCGTCACCACGCTCACCAAGCGCATGGCAGAGGATTTGACCGAGTTTCTCCACGAAGCGGGGCTGAAGGTCCGCTACATGCACTCCGACGTCGAAACGCTCGAACGCATCGAGATTATCCGCGACCTGCGGCTCGGCGTGTTCGACGTGCTCGTCGGCATCAACCTACTGCGCGAGGGGCTCGACATCCCCGAATGCGGGCTTGTCGCGATCCTCGACGCCGACAAGGAAGGATTCCTGCGCAGCGAAACCAGCCTCGTCCAGACCATCGGCCGCGCCGCGCGCAACGTCGACGGCCGCGTCATCCTCTATGCCGACCGCATCACCGGCAGCATGGAACGCGCGCTGCGCGAAACCGACCGCCGCCGCACCAAGCAGGAGGCGTATAACGCCGAACACGGCATCACGCCCACGACGATCAAGCGCAATATCGGCGACATCATCGCGCATGTCGCGTCAAAGGATGGCGTCACCATCGACATTGGCGAGGACAAGCCCGACCATATGGTCGGGCACAATCTGCGCGCCTATATCCAGGATCTCGAAAAGAAGATGCGCGACGCCGCCGCCAACCTCGAATTCGAAGAAGCCGGCCGCCTCCGCGACGAAATCCGGCGCTTGGAAGCCGACGAACTCGGCCTGCCGGCAGATCAGCAGGTTGCCCCGCGCGTCGGGCGATCTAACGAAGGCAAGCCGGGCACCCGCAAGGGCCGCTTCGGCAAGCAGAGCAAGACGAAGTGGGGGAGTTGACTATTTTATCTATCTGATCTACGTTGCCGACTATTAGGGGATTTGGCATGCAGATCACTATCGATTTTGAAGTCTGGCAGGCGCTCACGGCGCAGCTGAAGAGCGAGAACGACAATTACAATGAGGTCATTCGTCGGCTTCTGAATTTGCCTGCGACAGAGATTAGCCCCGGCTTCGGCGAAATCGACCTGCCCGGCCTACCGGACACGCTTGCCCTACCCGGTGGGAGTACCATCAGCGGCGCTTGGTTTTCGAACGTCTTTTTCCCTGATGGGACCACCTTTCGAGCGACCTACAAGGGCAAAACTCATCGCGCACAAATTCGGGGCTCTCAGTGGGTCGATGAATATGGGAACGTCAGAACCAGCCCGTCTGATGCCGCGGGCGCTATTTCCCAAACGAACGTGAACGGATGGCGCTTTTGGTACGTTAAGCGTCCTTTCGACGAAGATTGGGTCCGAATGGATGCACTCAAATCATGACCAGCGATCTTGACAAAGCCAGCACTGTCCTCCATACAGGACAAACTTACCAGCTGGCGGAAACAACGGAATTCGCCCGTTGGCTCGGTTCGTTGCGTGACATTCGGGCGATCGCGAAAATCACCGACCGCCTGAAACGCGCGTCGAACGGCAATTTCGGAGACCATAAGTCCGTAAAGGGCGGCGTCTTTGAGATGCGGATCGACTATGGACCGGGTTATCGGGTTTATTTCTTCCGGCGCGGCAAGGAGCTTGTCATTCTGCTATGCGGTGGCAACAAGCGCACCCAGGATGACGACGTCGCTTATGCAAAGCGACTGAAGGAAGAGATTGAAAACCGTGACGGAGCTACGACCGTTTGATGCAGCAAGCTACCTCGCGACTGAGGAGCATATCCTGTATTATCTCGAAGCAGCGATGGAAGGGAACGATCCCAAACATATCGCCAGTGCGCTGGGCGATGTCGCCCGCTCGAAGGGCATGAGTGAGATCGCTCGCAAATCGGGACTTGGGCGACAGGCACTTTACAACGCACTCTCTGAAAACGGCAACCCCACACTGGAAACATTGATGGCCGTCCTCGATGCGTTAGGCCTTGAACTGTCGGTGCAGCCCAAGAAGGCCGCCTGATCCCTTCGACGAACGTCCCTTTACAGCCGACAAGTAACCTTGTCTCCTTCCCGACTGCAACCTAGCGTCCCTGCCTCAACCGGGGAGAAAAAATATGAAATCGGGTCTTTCGCTTTTCGCTCTGGCGCTTGCCGTCGCGGCGCCCACCATCCTCCATGCCGAGGAAAAATCGGCCAAGGCCGAAAAGAGCGATAAAGCCGCCGATTATGAACCGCAGGTCCGCACCACAAAGCTCAGCGGCACTTTCGGCGGGCAGCGGGTCAATTATACCGCGACCATTGGCGAGACCATCTTGCGCGGCAAGGATGGCAAGGCCGAGGCGGCGGTGGTCACCACATCCTATGTCAAGGAACCGCGCGACCCCAATCGCCCCGTGACTTTCCTGTTCAACGGCGGTCCCGGTTCGGGGACGGTCTGGCTGATGATGGGCGCTTTTGGCCCCAAGCGCGTTGCCATCCCCAGCGATGCCCGCGACGATGGCGCCCCGCCCTACCCGATTGTCGATAATCCCGATGCGCTGCTCGATGTTACCGACATGGTGTTCATCGACCCGCCGGGCACGGGCTTTTCGCATCTGATCGGCGATGCCGACCCCAAGGATTATTATGGGGTGACACAGGACGCCAAGGCGGTCGCCGAAGTCATCCGCCGCTGGCTGAACGACAATGGCCGCTGGAACAGCCCCAAATATCTGGGCGGTGAAAGCTATGGCACCACCCGTTCGGCGGCGGTCGCCAATCAGCTGATGAACGCGACCTTCAACGATGTCGCCCTCAATGGCATCATCCTGATTTCGACGGTGCTTGATTTCGCGGCGGGCGCCGACACGCCGGGCAATGAGCTGAGCTATATCACCAATTTGCCGACGATGGCGGTCACCGCCCTTTACCATGGCAAGGCCAGCGCCGCCTCGCCCGCCGCCTTTGCCGAGGAGGCGCGGCAATGGGCGCTCGGCCCCTATGCCAGCGCATTGCTCAAGGGGCAAAAGCTGCAGGGCGCGGAACGCGACGCCATCCGCCGCGAGCTTGCGCGCTTCACTGGCCTGTCTGAAACCTATCTCGAACAGGCCGATCTGCGCGTCACCCCCAGCCGTTTCTACAAGGAATTGCTGCGCGACCGCGGCCTCACCGTCGGCCGGCTCGACAGCCGCTATACGGGCCGCGACTATGACAATGCGGGGGAAACCCCCGACAATGACCCCAGCTTCTATGGCATTGACGCAGGCTATACCGCCGCGATCAACGCCTGGGCCCGCGACGGCCTCGGTTTCAGGACCGACCGCGAATATCAGTCCATCGGCCGCATCGGCGCGCAGTGGGACTGGCGGATCGGCGGGCGCGACACCAATGCCTATCTGAACGTCGCCCCCTATATCGGCCAGGCGTTGCGCGAAAATTCGGGGCTAAAGGTGCTGGTCGCGCAGGGCTGGTATGATTTCGCCACGCCCTTCTTCGCCGCCGAATATGCGCTGTCGCGCACCGGCATCCCGCAGGATCGCATCAGCTACACCTATTATGATGCGGGCCATATGATGTATATTCGCGACGAGGATCGCCACCAATTGTCAGCGGATATCCGCGCCTTCATCCGCGCACGCTAGGTTCGGTCTGGCTTTCCTGTCCCCCTGGCGCAAGCCGGGGGGACAAGCTGCTCAGCCCTATCGCAGCACGCCCTTTGCCGCCTGCGCCCGCGCATAGACATAAAGCGCAATGGCAACCACCCAGAGGATGGCGCTGAAGATTATCGGAAATGTCCCGAACATCCGCATCAAATCGCCATAATGAAGGCCGAATTGATAGATGCTGCTGATGGCCAACCCCAGAATCGACAGCAAAAAAACCCCAACAGCATAGCGACTGCGCGCCAGCAGCAGGATCGACCCCAAAATTGCCATCCATACGCCCAGCCCCCAGCCGAAATCGGCCCAGATGGGGAAATGGTCGAAATACGCCCGCTGCTCGTCGGTAAAGGCCGCCATATGCGCGGGATTCTTCAATTTTGTCATCAGATAATCATAGCCGCCAAGGGCATTCCACACCAGCGACAGCCCCCCGATCGCCCAAAGATGAGCGGGTGTCTTTACGCTTTCGGTCACCATATTTCCCTCCCCGAAAACAATCTGCTCTAGCGGTATAACACAGCAGAGCGTTGCTCCAAAGCCCTTCGCGCCCTTGGCAAATCCCGTCCAAGCGCCGATATGCGCCCCATGTGTGTCGTCGCGCTCGCTTGGCAGGTTCATCCCGACTATCCGCTGATTCTATTGGGAAATCGCGACGAATTCCACGCTCGCGCAGCGGTGCCGCTGCATCGTTGGGGCGATGACAGCGGCCTTGTCGCGGGCCGCGACCTGCAGGCAGGCGGAACCTGGCTCGGCCTGCATGCCCCCAGCGGACGCGCCGTGGTGGTCACAAATGTGCGGGGCGCGCCGCCCGACCCTGCCAAGGCCTCGCGCGGCGCATTGGTAACGGATCTGCTGCGCGGCCAGGGTGATTTTTCTGATCCGCATGCCATCGACCTCGACCGGTTCAACGCCTTCAACCTGTTGATGATCGACCCAGAACAGGCTCTGCTGTTAAGCAATCGCCCCCTCGCCCAGCGTCGCTCGCTGGTGGCGGGAATTCATGCGCTGGCCAATGAAGCCCCCGACACCCTCTGCCCCCGCGCGGCGCGACTGGGCGCGCATCTCAGCAAGGCGGTGGAACGCGGCCAACATCCCGAAGAATTACTCGATGCGTTGCTGGACGAACAGCCGCCTGCGCTATTTCTACGCAGCGCCCATTATGGAACGCGCGCTTCCACCCTGTTGTTCATCGACACAAAAGGGGCAGCGCGCATGATCGAGCGTCGCTTCGATGCCGGGGGTCAGTCCAGCGGCACGACAACGCTCAATCTTCAAACGGGCCGCGGAAGCCCGCTGCGTTCATAATCGCAAGGGAATATGAGTCCCCCGACGAAGAGGCCCACCCAACGAAGCTCAGCGCGATCATCCCTCCGACAGAGGGACGTGTCCCCCGGGCAAATCAGGGATGCCTCCGGCAAAGCGCTCTTCCAAGGGAACAGCACCTCGCCACAGGCTCTCTTCATGCGAACGACTTATTTGGGAGCGAGGACCATCAGCATCTGCCGCCCTTCGGTGCGCGGACGCGCCTCGACCTTGGCGATATCTGCCGTCATTTCAGCAACCCGCTGCAACACATTCAGGCCCAGCTGGGTGTGGCTCATCTCACGGCCGCGAAAGCGCATGGTCATCTTGACCTTGTCGCCATCTTCCAGAAAGTGGAAAACCTTTTTCATCTTCACGTCGAAATCATGCTCGTCGATATTCGGACGCATCTTGATTTCTTTGATTTCCTGGGTCTTCTGGGTCTTGCGCGCGGCATTCGCCTTCTTCTGGGCTTCATATTTGAACTTGCCCACGTCCAGAAATTTGCACACTGGCGGATCGGCGTTGGGAGAGACTTCGACCAGATCGAGGCCGACCTCGGCCGCCTGTTCAATCGCTTCGGCGGTCAGCATAACGCCCAGATTTTCACCTTCCTCGTCGATCACACGGACCTTGGGGGAGGCAATGAATTCATTATATCGCGGGCCGTTCTTGGGCGGCAGGGCCATCGAGCGGCGATTCATGGGCGGGCGTATAGCTGTATCTCCTATAGTTATTTCAGGCGCGCGCCATGCTGTGACGGCTCGCACAGCGCACATATAATGAACATGGGCGCGGCGTAAAGGTTGCGCGTGCCAACCGCGCGCCGCTTTTCAGCCGACTGTGGCGGTCCGGCAACGCCGTGCCGCTTACCATTTGCGCGGTGCGGGGTCCACGACGCGGAAGCCGCCGGCACCGATTTCGCTGACTTCCAGCGCCCGGATCGCAATGCCGCGATTGTCAAAACGGAAGATGCCGTCAATTCCACCAAAGCCGTCGGAGGCAAGCAGGCGCGTCGTCGGAAAAGCCGTTCCCGGCTTCCAATCCTGTGCGATCCGCACCGTCAGCAGCACCGAATCATAGCCCAGGCTGGCAAGACGATAGGGTGCGCGTCCGAACCGTGTCCGATATTTGGTCGCAAGCTGCCCATAAAGCCCATCGGACACGCTGGCGAACCAGGCGCCGCGCATTGCCGGACGTCCGCCCAGCGAAGCGTCGGTATTCCACAATTCGGTGCCCAAAATCTGGCGCTCGCCCGCGCCTTTGATCACAGGCACCGCGCGCACCGCATTGCCCCCGGTGTCGGCGATCAGCACCGCGTCCATTTCGCCGCCATGGGCCAGTCGCCGCGCCGCGCCGCTGAGCGCGGTGGCGGTGCGATCATAGCTTTCGATGGCGACCAGCGTGCCGCCCGCCTCCTTGACCGCTGCGCGAAAAGCGGCGGTCGCCCGGTCGCCATAGACATTTTTGGGAACGAGCGCGCCAAAGCGGCTGTGCCCCTTGGTTTTGGCATAAGCGACGATCCGCTCGACCGACTGGCCGGGGACAAAGCCCATGATGAAAACGCCATTCCCGGCCACGCTGCTGTCGTTCGAAAAGCTCAGCACCGGAATTTTCGCCGCGCGCGCAATCGGCGCCACTTCCTGCACATTTTCGCTGAGCAGTGGCCCCAGGATCAGCTTGTTTCCATCTGCAATCGCCTGCCGCGCGGCAGCCGCCGCGCCCAGCGACGTATCATAGGTGGTGATGCGGACCTTTTCGGTCCTTGTATCGAGCAGCGCCATCGTCGTCGCATTCGCAATGGCGGTGCCGACATCGGCATTGGTGCCCTTTTGGGGAACGAGAAGCGCCACGCGATGACGGTCGGTATCGGTCGGCAATCCGGGGCCGACAGGCTCACGCGGCTGTTCGGGCGGCGGCGCGGGGCGCGGGTCGGCGCTTTTCGGCACCACCTGACAGGCAGCAAGCAGTCCGCCCAGCGCAACGACGCCCAGACCGCGGAGCATTTTACGCCGCGACGACGCATTGGCTTGGCGCTCAGCGCAAGTTTCTGCCATTTTCGTCGGCATGTCGGATTCGCCCATTAAAAATTCTCCCTCCGCAGGCCTTTATATCGTGGCGACGCCTATCGGCAACCTTGCTGACATCAGCGCGCGCGCTGCGGCGTTGCTGGCGCAAGCCGATGTGATTGCAGCAGAAGATACGCGGGTGACGGCAAAGCTTCTGTCGCACCTCGGGGTTCGCATTCCGATGATTCCCTATCATGATCATAGCGACGATCGCACGCGCGCCGCCTTGATTGAACGCATGGAAAGCGAAATCGTCGCACTGGTGTCCGACGCGGGCACGCCGCTGATTTCCGATCCCGGTTACAAGCTGGTGCGCGACGCGCGCGCGGCGGGGCGGCATGTCACCACCCTGCCCGGCCCCTGCGCCGCCATTGCCGCCATCACCCTGTCGGGGCTGCCAAGCGATCGTTTCCTGTTCGCAGGCTTCCTGCCCAGCAAGGCTAAGGCGCGCGCCGACAGCATCGCCGAACTGGCGAGCTTGCGCGCCACGCTGATCTTCTATGAAAGCGGCCCGCGCCTTGCCGCGACGCTCGCGGCGCTGGCACAGGGTCTGGGCGACCGCGACGCCGCCGTGGCGCGCGAGATCAGCAAGCTTTACGAAGAATGCGTCACCGGTACGCTCACCGAGCTGGCCGCCCGCTATGCCGACGCGCCGCCCAAAGGCGAAATCGTCCTGATCGTCGGCCCGCCCGCCGAACAAACCCATGAAGAAGGCGATGACGCGACGATCGACACGGCCTTGCGCGTCGCGCTCGCCGATCAGCCGGTCGCCAAAGCAGCCAAGGCGGTGGCCAAGCGTTTCGGGCGCGACCGCCACGATATTTATGCGCGCGCGCTGGCGCTCAAGGAGCGTGTTTGACCCGCGCCGCGGCCGAGGCACGCGGGCGCAAGGCCGAACGACGCGCCGCTTGGTGGCTGCGCCTTCACGGCTGGCGCATCTTGGGCGAGCGGCTGCGCGTGTCGGTGGGCGAGGTCGACCTGGTTGCGCGCCGGGGCCGCGTGGTCGCCTTCATCGAAGTGAAGTGGCGCGACCGGGCCGGGGATCTCGATTTTTCCATCGACGCCCGGCGGCTGCGCCGCGTTGCGGCGGCGGCGGAAATGCTCGCCCCGCGCTTCGCCCGTGCAGGCGATGACATCCGTATCGACGCGATGCTCCTTGCGCCGGGGCGCCTGCCACGCCATCTGGTCCACGTCTGGCAACCATGATGGTGTCACCAAGGAGAAGCACATGACCCTGCGCGCCGCCGTGCAAATGGACCCGATGGACGGCATCAATATCGCCGGCGACAGCAGCTTTCATCTGATGATGAAGGCGCAGGAGCGCGGCTATCGCCTCTATCATTATGATGTGCGCGGCCTGACGTGGGAGGCGGGACGGCTGACGACGCGCGCGCATCCGGTCGAAGCCCTGGCGCGCGAACCGGGCAACCATTACCGCTTCGGCGATCCCGTGACGCTCGACCTTGGCCGCGATGTCGATGTCGTGCTGATGCGGCAAGACCCGCCCTTCGACCTTGGCTATCTCACCGGCACCTGGCTGCTCGAACGGCTGGCGGGGGAGACGCTGGTGGTCAACGACCCCGTCTCGGTCCGCAACGCGCCCGAAAAAGTCTTCGTGCTCGACTATGCCGAATATATGCCGCCGACGATGGTGACGCGCGATCTCGACGCGGTGAAGGATTTTCAGAAACGCCACGGCGCGGTCGTGATCAAGCCGCTGCACGGCAATGGCGGCAAGGCGGTGTTCAAGATCGACGCCGATGGCGCCAATCTCGGCGCGCTTGTCGAACTCTTCGGCCAGGTCTGGCCCGAACCCTTCATGGTCCAGCAATTTCTGCCCAGCGTCAGCGAGGGCGACAAGCGCATCGTGCTGATCGACGGCGAAGTCGCGGGCGCGATCAACCGCAAGCCCGGCGAAGGCGAATTTCGCTCGAACCTCGCCGTCGGCGGCTATGCCGAAGCCGCCGAGCTCAGCGCGCGCGAGAAGGAAATCTGCGCCGCCCTTGGCCCCGCGCTCAAGGAACGGGGGCTGATCTTTGTGGGCATCGACGTGATCGGCGGCGAGTGGCTCACCGAAATCAACGTGACTTCGCCCACCGGCATTGTCGCGATCGACCGTTTCAACAACAGCGATACGGCGGGGATGATCTGGGACGCCATCGCCCGGCGCATCGGCTAGGGCGCCGCACCATGCCCTCGCAAAGCATCCAATAGCGCCCCCGCGACGTTAGGCACCCCATGACCGACTTCATGCTCGATCTCATCGAATCCTGGGGTTACGCCGGGATTGCGGTGCTGATGTTTCTAGAAAATGTCTTTCCGCCCATCCCGTCGGAAGTGATCATGAGCCTTGGCGGCGTCGCCGTCGCGCAGGGGCGCTTTGACTTCTGGCCGCTCGTCGGGGTGGCCGTCCTCGGCACCACGCTTGGCAATTGGGTCTGGTATTGGGTCGGGCGCGCCTATGGCTATCATCGCCTCAAACCCCTCGTCGATCGCTATGGCCGCTGGCTGACGATGGAATGGGACGAGGTGGAGCGGCTCCACAATTGGTTCCTGAAATATGGGTCGGGCATTGTTTTCGTCTGCCGCTTCATGCCGGTCGCCCGCACGATGATCTCGCTGCCCGCCGGACTGATGGGGATGAACCAGCTCAAATTTCTGGTCTGGACCGCCGCCGGATCGACCATCTGGATCACCGCGCTCGCGGGTGCGGGAAACTGGTTCGGCCGCCAGTTCGCCGAGGTCGACCGCTTCATCGGCCCCGTCGCGGTCATCGCCATCGGCGCGATGCTCCTCTTCTACATCTACCGCGTCATCACGTGGAAGCCCAAGGCCCAGCGCAGCGACTAGCCCCTCCCTCGTCACCCCGGACCTGATCCGGGGTCCACGACGCCGCCTATTCCGCCCGCGGATGCGCCGCGCGATAGACATCCAGCAAATGCGCGGCATCCACCGCCGTATAAATTTGCGTCGAAGCGAGGCTCGCATGGCCCAGCAATTCCTGCAGGCTCCGCAGATCGGCCCCGCCCGCCAGCAAATGGGTCGCGAAACTGTGCCGCAGCGCGTGCGGCGTCGTGCGTTCGGGCAGGCCGAGCGCGCGGCGCGCGGCGCGAACATTGGCGCGCACCACCCCGGGTTCGAGCGGCCCGCCGCGCACCCCCAGAAACAGCGGCCCATCGCCCGCGATCGGATAGGGGCAGGCGGCGACATAGCGCGCCACCGCCGCCGCCACCGGCGCGATAATCGGCACCACGCGCGTCTTGCCGCGCTTGCCCGTCACGCGCAGCGTCTCGCCCATCGGCACCGCCGCGCCGGTCAGCGCCAGCGCCTCGCCAATCCGCAGCCCCGCGCCATAGAGCAGCAGCATCAGCGCAAAGTCGCGCGCGCCCGCCCAGCTCTGCCGCGCCTGTGCTTCCATATCCTGCGCCAGTTCCAGCGCCTCCGCCGGGGCCACGGGGCGCGGCAGCCCCTTTTTGACGCGCGGCCCCCGCATCTGCGGAACGCTCGCCCCGCTGCCGCCGACAAAGCGCAGGAAGGACCGCACCGCCGACAGCTCGCGCGCTGCCGAGGCATTGCCCAGCCCCTCGGCGCGCCGCTCCGCCAGAAAGCCGCGCAAATCCGCCGCGCTCAGCCCCGCCAGCGCGCGCGCATCGACCGCACCGCCCAAATGCCGCGACAAAAAGGCGCAAAAACGCTCCGCCGTCGCAACATAGGCGCGGCGCGTGTGCACCGACCGGCGCTTTTCATGCGCCAGATGGGCATCCCACTCGCGGATCAGATCGTCGGCCAAAAAACCTCCCCTTCACCGCTCGTGTCGAGCGAAGTCGAGACACCCATCGAAACGGCGCAAGCCCGACCAGCATCTCGACTTCGCTCGATGCGAACGGATCGGTGCAGCCTAACCCGTCCGCACCACTTCGGAAAGAATCGTATCGAGCAGCAATATCCCCGCCTCGCTCACCGCCAGCCGGTCGCCATCCGCCTGCATCAGCCCCTGCGCCACCAGCCGCGCCACCGCATCGTCCTCGACAAAGTCCGCGCGCGCCAGCCCGCTCCGCGCCTCGATCCGCGCCAGATCCACCCCTTCGGACAGGCGCAGCCCCATCAGCATCGCCTCGGTCGCGCGCTCCTGCCCCGGCAGGTCGGCCTCGACCTTCAGCCCATGGCCGTTGCGCTCCACCGCCGACAGGAAATTTTCCGGCTTCTTGTGCCGCTCGGTCGCCTGCGCGAGCCGCCGCCCATGCGCCCCGGGGCCGACCCCGGCATAATCGCCATAACGCCAATAGGTCAGATTATGGCGGCTTTCCTCCCCCGCCCGCGCATGGTTCGACACTTCATAGCGCGGCAGCCCGGCGGCGCGCGTCATCGCCTGCGTCGCGTCGAACAGGTCGGCGGCGGCATCGCCATCGGGGATGACCAGCTCCCCCTTGGCCGCCAGCGTCGCAAAGCGCGTCCCCGGCTCGATCGTCAATTGATAGAGCGACAAATGCCCCGTTCCAAAAGCCAGCGCATCGGCGAGTTCGCTCTCCCACGCCGCCAGCGCCTGTCCGGGCCGCGCATAGATGAGGTCAAAACTGACCCGCGCAAAATGCGCCTGCGCCGCCGCAATCGCCCGCCGCGCCTCCTCGCCGCTATGTGCGCGGCCCAGAAAGTCCAGCGCCGCGCTGTCAAAGCTTTGCACACCAATCGACACGCGATTGACCCCCGCCGCCGCCAGCGCCGCAAAATTGGCGACCTCGACCGAATTGGGGTTCGCCTCCAGCGTGATCTCACAGCCGTCCGTCAGCCCCCACAGGGCATCGGCCTCGGCGATCACCGCCGCTACCGTCGCCGGCGGCATCAGGCTGGGCGTTCCCCCGCCAAAAAAGATCGAAGACACCCGCCGCCCCGAAAGCAACGCGGCTTCATGGCGCAAATCGGCCAGCAGCGCATCGCGCCACGCCGCCTGATCGACGCTTTCGCGCACATGGCTGTTAAAGTCGCAATAGGGGCATTTGCTCACGCAAAAGGGCCAGTGGACATAAAGGGCAAGCGGCTCGGCCATGCGCGCCCCCTACCCCCTTTCGCCCCCTTTCGTCATGCGGAACTTGTCCCGGCATCCATCGCCCTCACCCCGTCATTGCAAGAAGCCCGGATCTCTCTGGCGCCACCCCCTTTTCGCCATTCCGGCGAAAGCCGGAATCCATGGCCCCCGCGTCAAACCGGCGAAGAGGCGGACTGGCCATAGATCGTATGATTGTCGAGCAGACGGCCGCCCAAATCACGCGCAACCATCCGTCCAATGGTCAGCTTCCCGACGCCCGCCGGACCGTTCAGCTCGATGATCATCGCTGCAACATGCCCGGCCTTGCCCGATCAGGCAATGCGCCCCCACCGCCGCGTCAAAACACCCCCGACACCAGCTTGGCAAAGGCATCGGCGCGGTGGCTGATCGCATGTTTTTCGGCCGGTGGAATTTCGGCAAAAGTCTGGGTGCGGCCCTCTGGCACAAATACCGGGTCATAACCAAAGCCCAGCTTGCCGCGCGGCGGCCAGGTCAGCCTGCCTTCGGCGCGGCCTTCGAAAATTTCGGCATGACCATCGGGCCAGGCGAGCGCCAGCGTGCAGACAAAGCGCGCGCTGCGGTCGACATCGGGCCCCTGTTCGGCCAGCAGCCCTTCGACCTTGCCCATCGCCATATACCAGTCGCGCCCCGGCAGGCCTTCGAACGCCTGCCGCTCGGCCCAGTCGGCGGTATAGACGCCGGGGCGTCCGCCCAGCGCCGCGACTTCCAGCCCGCTGTCATCGGCAAGTGCGGGCAAATTCGCGGCGCTGGCGCTGGCATGCGCCTTCAGCAGCGCATTTTCGCGAAAAGTCGTTCCCGTCTCTTCGGGCTCCGGCAGGCCCAGATCGCCCGCCGACACCGGCTCAATCCCATAAGGTTCGAGCAGCGCGCGAATCTCGCGCACCTTGCCCGCATTATGGCTGGCGATGACCAGCTTTCCGGGGGTAAGTTTGCGATGGGTCACAAGCATCTCCTGATCGTCGTCATCCCGGACTTGATCCGGGATCCATTCCAGCGTCGACGTCATGGACCCCGGATCCCGGATCAAGTCCGGGATGACGAGTCCGGGGTGACGACAGCTGTTTACCGCCCCGTCGCCGCATCCTGCGCCGCGAAAATCTCGCCGCAGCCGATGCGCGCGAGCCGCAGCAGGCGCAGCAGCCCTTCCTCATCATAGGTTGCCCCCTCGGCGCTCGCCTGCACTTCGACAATCTGCCCCTTGCCGGTCAGCACGAAATTGCCGTCGGCCTCGGCATTCGAATCCTCGTCATAATCAAGGTCGAGCACCGGCGTCCCCTGATAAATGCCGCAGGAAATCGCGCCCACCTTGTCGGCAATCGGGTCTTCGGCAATCGTCTTCGCTTCCAGCAGCTTGTCCACCGCGAGCCGCAGCGCGACCCACGCGCCCGAAATCGACGCGGTGCGCGTGCCGCCATCGGCCTGGATCACGTCGCAATCGATGACAATCTGCCGCTCGCCCAGCTTTTCCATATCGACGACAGCGCGCAAGCTTCGCCCGATAAGCCGCTGAATTTCCTGCGTCCGTCCCGATTGCTTGCCGCGCGCTGCCTCGCGGCTGCCGCGCGTATGCGTCGCGCGGGGCAACATGCCATATTCGGCGGTCACCCAGCCCTGCCCCTTGCCCCGCAGGAAGGGCGGCACCTTTTCCTCGACGCTCGCGGTCACCAGCACCTTGGTATTGCCAAAGCTGACCAGCACGCTCCCCTCCGCATGGATGGTGAAGGCGGTTTCAATGGCGATGGGGCGCATCTGGTCGGGCGCGCGGCCGGAAGGACGCATAGAGTTTCTCCTGTGATATGATGGCTGCGGCGCTTAGCGGGCTTGGCCCGCCCGCGCAAACCCCCTTGCGCCCTGCAATGTCATTGCGACCGCGGCGAACGGGAGCGGGAGCGCGAACGCGGCATCGCCGCCCTCCTTCCGCTTCGCGGCTTGCCCCATCGCCCCTCACTCCCTAAATCTAGTCCATGACAACGGCTCCCATCATCGAACTGACTACGCGCGCGCGCGATGTGTTCCGGCTGGTGGTCGACGCCTATCTCGAAACCGGCCAGCCGGTCGGCTCGCGCACCCTCTCCAAACTCGCCGCGCTCAATCTTTCGCCCGCCTCGATCCGCAATGTGATGCAGGATCTGGAGGAGCTGGGCCTGCTCGCCAGCCCGCACACCAGTGCGGGGCGGATGCCGACCGAACAGGGGCTGCGCCTCTTCGTCGACGGGATGATGCAGGTCGCCGAACCCAGCGCGGAGGATCGCGCGCAGATTGAGGCGAGCCTGTCCGAAAGCGGCCCCATCGAAAGCGCGCTCGCCCAGGCGACCTCGGCGCTTTCCGGCCTTTCCGCCTGCGCGGGGTTGGTGCTCGTTCCCAAGCATGAACGTGTGCTCAAACAAGTAACCTTCGTGCCCTTGTCAGAGGTTCAGGCGCTCGTCGTGCTCGTCGCCAGCGACGGCGCGGTGGAAAATCGCGTCATCGACATTCCCGCAGGGCTCAGCCCGTCGGCGCTGGTCGAGGCAGGCAATTATATCAGCTCGCTGATGGCGGGCCTCACGCTGACCGAAGCGATGGAGCGCGTGCGGCGCGAGATGGAGGCCGAACGCATCGCCATCGACCGCGCGGCGCAGGATCTGGTGGCGCGCGGCCTTGCCCTCTGGTCCTCCGACGGCGCCGACCGCCCGGTACTGATCGTGCGGGGCCAGGCCAATCTGCTCGACGACAGCGCGATCGGCGACCTCGACCGGGTGCGCCAGCTTCTTGACGAGCTTGAAACCAAGCAGGATATCGCCCGCCTGCTCGACAGCGCGCGCGAGGGCAGCGCGACGCGGATTTTCATCGGTTCTGAAAACAAGCTCTTTTCGCTGTCGGGTTCGTCGGTTATCGCGGCCCCTTATCGCGGCAGCGACGGGCGCGTGGTCGGCGTCGTCGGGGTTATCGGCCCGACGCGCTTGAACTATGCGCGCATCGTACCCATGGTGGACTTCACCGCTCAATCGCTTTCCAGACTGATACGATAGGTTTATGACAGACATAAAGAAAGAAACGCCGGTCGAAGACACGGCGACCCCCGACAACAGCAGCAACGAACAGGCCCGGAACGGCGCCGAAACGGAGCAGCAGCTCGGCGAAGGCGAACCGACGGCAGAGGCCGGACAGGATGAGGCCGCAAAGCTTGCCGAGCAGCTCGCCGCGACCCAGCAGGACCTGCTCTATGCCCGCGCCGAAACGCAAAATGTGCGCCGCCGCGCCGAAAAGGAAGTGGCCGACGCCCACGCCTATGCCGCGACCAAATTTGCGCGCGACATTCTCTCGGTCGCCGACAATCTCGGCCGCGCGCTCGCCTCGTTGACCGAGGAACAGCGCGCCAATGAAGCGATCAAGCCGCTCGTCACCGGCCTTGAAGCCACCGAGCGCGAATTGATGAGCGTCTTCGAACGCCATGGCATCACCCGCATCGCCGCCATCGGCCTACCGCTCGACCCCAATCAGCATCAGGCGATGATGGAAATCCCCAGCGACAAGGAAGCGGGCACAATCGTTCAGGAAATGCAGGCCGGCTATATGATCAAGGACCGGCTGCTGCGCCCCGCCATGGTCGGCGTCGCCAAGAAAGCCGACTGACCAAATCCCCTCTCCCCTTGCGGGAGAGGGCTGTGCAGCCTTGACGGCTCGGCCGCCTAGGCGAAGCGGGGTAAGGGGCCATGCACTGCCGGGACCACCGCCCGCGCCTCACCCCCAATATTCGTCACCCCGGACTTGATCCGGGGTCCACGACACCAACGCTGGAATGGATCCCGGATCAAGTCCGGGATGACGAAAATGGGTAGGAAAAGGACCAGCGTTACAAGAAAAGCAGCGCAAAAAGCGCGCTACCCTCAATCTCACGCCGCCTTACGCAGCTTCGCCAGCTTCTTCAGCACCATCTCGCGCTTCAGCCGCGACAGATGGTCGATGAACAAAATGCCTTCCAGATGATCATGCTCATGCTGGATGCATGTCGCCATCAGGCCGGTCATGCGTTCCTGATGATGCTTGCCATCCTCATCCTGCCAATCGACGGTCACTTCGGCGGGGCGCGTCACATCGGCATATTGTTCGGGCACCGACAGGCACCCTTCCTGATAGACGCTATGCTCTTCCGAAAAGTCCGAAAAAACCGGATTGATAAAGACGCGGGGGTCGCGAATGACCCGCTTGCCCTCTTCATCCTCGGGGTCGGCTTCCTGCAGGTCGATCACCAGGATGCGCTTGGGCACCCCCACCTGAATGGCGGCAAGCCCGATGCCGGGCGCGTCATACATGGTCTCGAACATATCGGCGACAAGCTGCTTCAGCTCGGCGTCGAACGTCTCGACCGGCTCGGAAATGACGCGCAGCCGCGGGTCCGGCGTCTCAATGATCGGTAAAATGGCCATAAGGCGCAGGTATGATCGCGGCGGTGATTGGTCAAGGGGCTGGAAGCGAAGCCCACGTCCCAAACATGTCATTGCGAGCTCGGCAGAGGCCGGGCGAAGCAATCTCCTGCTTTCGGCCGCGCAAGGACGCCCGCTGGCGATTGCCGCGTCACTTCGTTCCTCGCAATGACTTTGCCTGCGACTACCCAACCGGCCGCCGCGCCCTCAGCGCCTGCGCCAGCGTCCCTTCGTCCAGATAATCGAGCTCGCCGCCGACCGGCAGGCCATGGGCCAGCTGCGTCAGCCGCACCGGATAATTTTCCAGCCGCTCGGCCAGATAATGGGCCGTCGTCTGGCCTTCCAGCGTGGCGTTCATCGCCAGTACCACTTCATCGATCCCGCCCGCCGCGACGCGCGCGACCAGCGCGTCGATGCTGAGGTCCTGCGGCCGCACCCCTTCCAGCGCCGACAATCGCCCGCCCAGCACATGATATTTGCCGGGAAACAGCCGCGACTTGTCGAGCGCCCACAGGTCCGACACTTCCTCGACCACGCACAGGCTGCGTTCGTCGCGGCGCGGATCGGCGCAGATGGCGCAGGGGTCCTGCGTATCGACATTGCCGCAAATGCCGCAGGTGACGAGCCGTTCGGACACGCTCTGAAGCGCGGCGAGCAGCGGCGCAAAGGCGCTCTCGCGCTTTTTCATCAGATGCAGCACCGCGCGCCGCGCCGAGCGCGGCCCCAGCCCCGGCAAACGGGCGAGTTGCTGAACCAGCGCTTCAATTTCGGTGGAGACCATGGGCCGGTGGTAAAGCCTCTGCTCCCCGCCCGCAATATGCTCAATCCCCTAGCTCTCCCCCTCTCGTCACCCCGGACTCGTCATCCCGGACTTGATCTGGGATCCGGGATCCGGGGTCCAGCCCCCCGCCACGCCCCCCACGGGGACGCATCCACCCTGCACTCCCCCCGCCCCCCCCCCAAAGCCCCCGCCCACGCCCACCGCCTCCCCGGGCACCCCCCCCTTTCCCGTGCCCGCCCCCGCCGCGCCCCCTCAGGC